>CAKZQF010000150.1 GCA_937139475.1 uncultured Gammaproteobacteria bacterium
ACTTTTAACGCTGATGCCACCTGGTAAGATTCTTTTTGTAAGTCAAACTCATAAATATGTAGCCAACGGTTGCCTTGTTCATCAACGCCAAGGGTCGCAATTTCCTTACCTAATTGAGGTAATAAATCCGCCACTATCACAGGATGCGTTAGTGCTATTGATGATTCAATTAAGTGTTCTTGAAACAGAGCTGGCGTTTTATTTTTTGCCGTTGCATTTGCGATGAAACCCAGGCCGATAAAGAATATCGATAATATTGATTTAATTGACATTAAACACGCCTATACTTAGTTTTTGGTTGAGCAAAAACTGCTCGTGTTATACCAATTCAAGTTGGTATTGTTCAACAAGTATGGCCAAGTCGTTGGCAATTGAGAAATCGAATAATGTATCAAAATGTAAAACAAGGTACGATTTGATGAGCTACTGGCGAGAAGAACTTTTTTGACCGCGTGCTACGTGTGATAACTGGAGAGATGTTACGTCAAATTTTTTATCAACAACAACTATTGAAGATTGATCGTCAACACGACCTTAATCATAAAAAGCCACTATCTATATAGTGGCTTTATAATAGATAGTTATTTGTTTTTATTTAGGATGTTATCTAAAGCTTGCTGCTCTTTATCAGATAACTCTTCATTACTTTGCTCTTGCTCGCCACCTGCATTGGCCTTCTTATTGCGCTGACGAACAACCACGATAGACAAAATAATTAACCCAAGCACACCAAAGCCAATAGGACCATACCAAAGAAAATAAGTCACGTTATCAACTTTCGGTTTGTATAGGACGAAGTCACCGTAGCGCATCACCATAAACTCAATAATTTGCTCGTCACTGCGCCCTTCTTCCATTAGGCGATAGACTTCTTTGCGTAGATCCTGAGAAATCATCGAATTTGAATCAGCTAAATTCTGGTTCTGACATTTGGGACAGCGCAGAATCTTATTCAAATCATGAAAGCGTGTTTCATATTCCGGTTTAGAGAACTGGTAGGTATCCACAGAGCCGGCAAACGACGAGGTGCTTATCAATACCAATAACGTGGCAATTAAGCCTATTATATATTTCATTATGCTTTGTCCTCGGCCATTTCACGCTTTATTTCTTCAATAAGTGGCATAAACTTCACTCGCCACGAGTTGGTGTCTACAACACCGGCATAGCGTAAGCGAATAATACCTTTATGATCGACAAGGAATGTTTCTGGCGCTCCATAAACTCCCAAATCCATTCCTAACTGCCCGTTAACATCGAACGCACTAAACTGATAAGGGTCTTTATAAAAAGATAACCATTTAGCTGCTGCTTCGATATCATCTTTGTAATTAATGCCGTAAATAGGCACTCCACTACGTGCTATATCTAGCAAATAAGGGTGTTCAGCTTTACATGCAGCACACCAGGTTGCCCAAACATTTAGCAAATAATAATCACCTGTTAAGTCAGCTTTAGTGACCACACGGTCACCCTTAGTCACAGTTAGCAGCCTAAACTCTGGAACCGACTTTCCCTCTAAGGCTGATGGCATTGCTTTAGGGTTTAAAAATAACCCCTTGTAAAGAAAACCACCTAAACCAATAAAGAAAATAAGAGGCAAAAATAATACAAAACGTTTCATCAAAATTCCTTAAGCATTGGATGCGATTGGTGCCGTCATATTCGGAGTCTGTTCTTTAGCGGCAGACTTCTTGGCGCGGTAACGTCGGTCAGCCATACACATAAACCCGCCAAATGCGATTAATGCCCCCGCAATCCATAGTAGATTAATAAGCGGTTTAACATAAACTCTCACTGCCCAGGCATCATTATCCAGTGGGTCACCTAAAGCAACAAATAAATCGCGACCAATAGTACTATCAATACCAGCTTCTGTCATACCCATGGTTTGCACGCGATATACACGGCGCTCAGGTTGTAACAGCGCGATCTCTTCACCGTTCTCAAACACTCTAAACTGACCTTGTTTGGCAGAGTAATTTGGACCTTCAACGTCCTTCATCCCTTCAAACTTAAACTCGTAACCACTTAAATGAACTGAATCATTAACATCCATGCGGATGTCTAATTGTGTTTCATAAAACGAAACAACGGTTACACCAATAATACCGACCGCTATGCCCATGTGCGAAACAACCATTCCCCAATAGCTTTGCGTAGGGCGTGATAAGTCATAGTCACCATTAGGTGAGGTAATGCTATTTTTAGCATTCTTTAATGTTGCCACAATCAGCCAGAATGATAATCCCATGCCAATAGCAACCCAGCCAATAAACTCACCACCGTAAACGAAGGGGAATGCAATACCAAAGGCAATACTTAACACAGCAATTAAGCCGAGTTCACTGCGGAAGGTGCCCACTTTATTTTTCTTCCAGCGGATCACAGGCGCTATCCCCATCATCACGACCATAACAGCAATAATTGGGTTGAATACAGCGTTGTAATACGGAGGACCCACTGAGATTTTGCCCATATTTAGAGCATCAACTAATAGTGGGTAAAGCGTTCCTAAAAGTACCGTTGCGGTTGCTACAACTAATGCAACGTTCCCTGCTAAAATAAAAGTTTCTTTTGAGTAAAATTCAAACTTAGAGGTCCCTTTTAGCTCACTTGCTTTAAACGCAAATAAAGTCATCGAACCTATAACCGCAACACCCAGCAACATAAGAATAAACATACCGCGTGATGGATCAGAGGCAAATGAATGCACCGAGTTAATGACGCCAGAACGAACTAGGAAAGTACCTAATAGGCTCAAAGAGAACGCAGAAATCGCTAACAATACAGTCCAGTTTCTAAAGGCACCACGTTGCTCTGTCACAGAGAGTGAATGAATCAATGCAGTACCCACTATCCATGGCATAAATGAAGCGTTCTCTACCGGATCCCAGAACCACCAGCCGCCCCAGCCAAGCTCGTAATATGCCCACCAGCTACCTAGAACAATACCAATAGTTAGAAATGCCCAAGCTGCGAGTGTCCAAGGGCGAGTCCAGCGAGCCCATGCAGCATCCATACGGCCACATAATAAAGCGGCAATCGCGAAGGCAAATGCAACAGAGAAACCACTCCAGCCAAGATATAGCATCGGTGGATGAACGATTAAGCCAATATCTTGCAATAACGGATTTAAATCGCGCCCTTCCAGTGGCACATTGGGCAATAGACGTTCAAATGGGTTGGAAGTAAGTAATGTAAATAGCATAAAGCCTACAACTACCATGCCCAAAATAGCCAATACGCGACCAACAAAAGCCTCATCTATATTCTTACTAGATAATGCTAGGGCCCCGGCCCACATCGTAAGCATTAACACCCATAGCAATAGCGACCCTTCATGACCGCCAAAAACCGCAGCAAATTTATATTGGATTGGTAAATGACTATTAGAGTGGGATGCGACATAGAGCACCGAAAAGTCATCTGTGACAAAACTTGTGGTTAAGAACAAGTAACTTAAGAGGGTAAATGCAAACATCCCAAACGTAAGGGGTTTTGCATACTTAACCAAGGTTAAATTGTTAGTGCCTACACCAACTAATGGAATAATGCTCAAGCATATAGCGAACGCGAGTCCAACCATTAATGCAAAGCTACCAAGTTCAGGGATCATTTTTACTACCTCAAAAATTACTAAATCTGTTACCAATGACACGTTAAATTAAATCGTCTAGTTGAAGTTTAATCTATTGTTTTATTGGCAATAAGCTTATTTCAAGCTTTCAATGCAGCGTTGGACTGGCAAGATGCTAATTAGTTTCCCTGTAATCAAAAATAACTGACCATAAGCAAAAACTCAGCCCAAACACCTGCATATATTTTCCTCATTGTATCGCATTACGCTCACAGACAACACTTCACTATTTGATAATTGCGACCAATATTTGATTGTCGCTATTGTCCATTATCCCCTCAAATAGATATTGATGAAAATCAAATTAGGCGCGTTAACTGATGATTTTCGATCCCTTAAGCAACAATTACGAATTGTTGCGCTAGCGCAATAAATAATTCGATTTCACTAGAACAGATGGTAATTTAACGTACAATTGCTCGGATTACTTCTAGCGTGATAGTACTAGATTACAGCTAGTCCTTAATTATTATAAAGATTGAGGAACTTCTTACCAAAACGCTATCTAAGCAGTAGTTGGAATAAATTAACATCGAGGTATTGAGAGTCAAATGATGACAACAAATCTTTGGATAGCGATTGCCGCTATTCTTGCCGTTGCCCTGGTAATAATATGGTGGCCGTATTTTCGTAACACAAAGCTTCAGGCTAGCGAAGTTAACAACCGCTCACAAGCTAACACCCAGAGCTATGAACAATCTCTAGCTAAACTACAACAGCAACGCGAAGATGAGCTTATTTCAACACAAGAGTTTGATACGCTTAAAACAGAATTAGCGCGTAAGCTAATTCAAGATGAAGCAAGCCAGGAGAAACAATTAAAAGTTGGCAAGCGAACCGTCATCTGGCCGGTGCTAGCTAGTGTATTAACCATAGGCCTTACTGTTCCTATGTATTTGACCATTGGCTCTAGTGACAAACTGATTGCAGCAAGCCAGCCATCAACTCAAGATCCGCATGGCAGCATGTCACAAGAGAAGCAAGTTGAACTTGCAGTAGCACAAATGGAGCAAGAAGTTGCTAAAGATCCAGCGAATACTCAATTACTTTTCCAGTTGGCACATACTTATGTTTCAGTAGGAAGATTTGACCACGCTATCACTGCATTTAAGAGCCTGGTGGAGCTTGAAGGTGAACATGCCGAGTTTATTGGGCCACAAGCACAAGCGCTATATTATAAAAATGAACAGAAAATGACGCCGGAAATTGAAGCACTGACTAAACGTGCTTTAGAGTTAGACCCACAAAATAGTTCGACACTCATTTTATTAGGGATGGATAACTTTGTTAATTCCAATTACGCTCAAGCCATTACCTATTGGCAGCAAGTTATTAGTAGCAATCGCCCAGGGGTGGATACAGAAGCAATAACCTCTGCCATTGCTGAAGCAAAGAGTCGTTTATCATTAACTGGTGAAGCAGTGCCCGAGACGCCCGCTGCCCCAGCAAGCGCTAGCGTACGGGTTAAAGTAGCAATCAGTGATAGCCTGAAAGGAAAATATAACGACGATCAAGTGGTATTCGTCTACGCCATTCCTGCGCAAGGGCCCCGCATGCCACTGGCCGCAGTTAAGTTAAAAGTCAGTGAGTTACCAAAAGAAGTCGTTTTAGATGATGCAATGGCGATGACCCCTGCTGCCAAAATCAGTAGTCATGAATTTGTTCAATTATTCGCGGTCGTATCCCAATCTGGTAACGCAGGCATTAAACCTGGTGATTTACGCGGTTTAGTCGAATCCGCTGACATTAATAGTGACCATCCCTACACGCTAACCATCGACACTCTCGTAGAGTAAATACGCCAGACATTAACCGCCAATATCAATCTTGGCGGTTAATGTCCCTACATAAAAACGCACGACATTACCAATGACCTAAATCAATTGTTGCTTCGATATCATGCAACATTCAACGGTCAATATGATATATTGACGCCCTAATTACACAACGCAGTAAGGCATTAAGCACCAATGAGCAAAGCGCTATTATCAGCTAACGCATTAACTTGTATTCGAGAAGACCGAATATTATTTGATCAATTAAGCTTTGACATTTTACCTGGCGATTTAATCCAAATTGAAGGTCCAAACGGTGCGGGAAAGACTAGCTTACTGCGAATACTCGCAGGACTCTCACGCCCATATGACGGCTGCGTAGAATATGCCGGAAAAAACATTGAGCGAGACCGCGAGGGCTACTACGAGAATCTGCTGTATATTGGTCATCTCGCTGGCGTCAAAGGTGAGCTCACTGCGCAAGAAAATCTAGACTTTAATTTACAAATGCACGGTGACCATTGTGACAATATCGAGGCAGCACTAAGTGAAGTGAAGTTAACAGGCTTTGAAGATGCCTTAGCCTCTCACCTTTCAGCAGGTCAAAACCGCCGTATTGCCTTAGCTAGATTATGGCAAAGCGAGGTAAAAGTTTGGATTTTAGACGAACCATTCACCGCCATCGATAAAGCAGGTGTCAGTGAATTAGAGACATTGTTTGTTCAACACATCGACAATGGCGGCACAGTGATATTCACGAGCCACCAAGACCTGCAAATTGGCGCCCAACGCCTCAAACGCATCACCCTAGACTACAATTTTTATTAGGCCGGCCATGACTCATTCAATCAGCTATTGGAAAACATTTAGCAATGTTCTACGCCGTGACTTAAAAGTAGCGGTGAGAAACAAAGGCGATATATTTAATCCCTTAGTATTCTTCGTCATAGTGATCACTTTATTTCCATTAGGTATTGGCTCAGACAGCCAAGTGCTCACTCGAATCGCACCGGGCATCATCTGGGTTGCTGCCCTGCTATCGGCATTACTGTCCTTAGAACGGTTATTTAAGAACGATTACAACGACGGTTCATTAGAGCAAATGCTGCTCAGCCCTCAACCTCTATTTATTATGGTGTTTGCCAAAGTATTGGCTCATTGGGTGCTTACCGGGATTCCGATTATTATTATTGCGCCGCTACTGGCTGTGCTTTTACATTTAGAAGAGGCAGCGTATGGTGCGCTGATCATTACTTTATTACTTGGCACACCGATACTGAGTCTTATTGGCGCAGTAGGGGTAGCACTAACGGTCGGCATTAAAAAAGGCGGGGTTTTATTAAGCCTTTTAGTGTTGCCTTTATACATTCCAGTATTAATTTTTGCAACGGGGGCCATAGAAGCAGCAGCTTTGGCTATGCCTTATGCGGGTCATCTTGCTATAATCGCTGCATTATTAACCGGTGCAATCACGTTAACGCCATTTGCAATTGGCGCTGCGTTACGTGTAAGCACCAACTAATTTTTTGATTTAAAGAGTATTTTGTTATGTGGAAATGGTTACACCCATACGCGAAACCAGAACGCAGCTACGAGCTGGCAAGTACATTACTGCCATGGTTCGCTGTGTCGAGCGTTATTACATTATTGATAGGTACAATATGGGGGTTGGCATTTGCACCTGTTGATTACCAACAAGGGGAAAGCTACCGCATTATCTTCATTCATGTTCCCGCAGCAACTTTAGCGATGAGTACCTATATGGCCATGGCTACAGCCGCATTTGTCGGCATGGTATGGCAATTAAAATTATCTGATGCAGCGGCTGCGGCCATGGCTCCAGTTGGTGCGGTACTGACAGCAATTGCGCTTATCACCGGCTCAGCTTGGGGTAAACCGATGTGGGGAACTTGGTGGATCTGGGACGCACGTCTAACAACAGAACTAATCTTATTGTTTATTTATATCGGTATCATCGCCTTACACAACTCCTTTGAAGATAAGGTATTAGCGGGCCGCGCTGCCGGGATACTAACACTAGTAGGTGTAATCAACATTCCTATTATTAAATACTCTGTAGAGTGGTGGAACACGCTGCATCAAGGCGCAACCATTTCAAAGCTTGATAAGCCATCAATGCCAACAGAAATGCTCATTCCATTGTTAATTAATATTCTAGGCTTCGCGCTAATGATTGGTGCGCTAACCCTAATTCGCTTTAGAAACGAAATAATCGATCGTAACTCTATGCGCCCTTGGGTAAGAGAGCTTGTGGCACAGGAGAGTAAATAATGCACTTTGAATCACTAAGCGATTTTTTTGCCATGGGAGGCTACGGCTTCTATGTCTGGCTATCTTATGGAGTAACATTTGCGTTACTAATCACATTAACTGTCGTTAGTGTGCGTGGACGCCGGAACTTAATCAATCAAATACGCTCAAAACAAGCACGTGAACAAAAGTTAAAAGAATACCGAAAAGGAAATAAGAAAGATGAACCCAAGGCGTAAAAAGCGATTAGCGATAATTAGTGTTATTTTTGTTGGTATCGCTGGCGTGGTAGGTTTGGTGCTATTTGCACTAAGCCAAAATATCGATTTGTTTTACACTCCCCATGAGATAGTCAAAGGCAAAGATGATACAGGCTTAAAACCACAAATAGGTCAACGTATTCGCGTTGGCGGCATGGTAAAACCTGGCTCGGTCAAACGTAATAGTGAAAACCTTAAAGTATCATTTGTAATTTATGATACCGAAGATGAAGTAACCGTTGAATATGAAGGTTTGTTGCCTGACTTATTCCGTGAAGGGCAAGGTATCGTAGCCAACGGCTCATTAACCTCCCCTCGCCGAGTACAAGCAACTGAAGTACTGGCTAAGCATGACGAGGAATATACGTCGCCAGAAATTGCAGAGGCAATGGGTAAAGGCAAGCACGAGAAGCCTACCTATACCAAAGAACAACTGTCTGGTTCAAAGCAACCTTAGCCTGTACAAAGCGCCTAATGATGATAAACATTCTAGGCGCTTAACTTTACTCCCAGAACTTCCACCACTTTTTCTTATTTTCTTTCTTTTTTTCTATCGCTTTCTCAGAGCCCTTGTCTAAATCATTTCGCGCCTGCTCAGATTTCTTTTGACGCTGTTTTTCTAACCCTTTTAGCTTTTCAGCTTTATCAGCCTTTTCTTTTTTCAGCTCTTTACGTCCTTGATCTAGCTCGTCATTGACTTTTTTAGCTTTTTTCTCTTTTTTCGCTTTCTTTTCTTCCTTATCGATATCTTTATCTAGTTTTTCTTGCTTCGCTTTCATAGCGCTCTTATGCGCATTCTTTTGCTCTGTATTGGGTTTTCCTTTGCCTGCCCACTCTGGCTTTTCTGCCAGTGCATTCGTTGATACTAACCCAATAACACAAAGACCAATTAAGCTATATTTCATAAACTTTCCTATAATTAACTAAACACCAAGACTCTATACTAACATCACTTCATTAACCCTTTATGTATATTTCTATTTACACCACAAAATGTTAACAAGATGTTGCTTTTTTGTGTAATTGGATAATACTCAAAGAGCTCAGCTTAAAAAACTAGAATAAAAAATGAGGGAATATCATGAAAGCAGTGAATAAAACGCTTGTCGCACTTAGCATTGGACTGTCATTTGCCAGCCAGGCTGCAGACGATAGATATGTGATTCAAGTTGATAATGCACACAAAGGAGTGGTGAAAGCTTTGGCCAAAAAACTCGGTGGAGACTTAAAGGTTGATGGTAACGGCTTTATTGCAGCAACATTTGCCGGAAAAGATCTAAATAGTGTCAAAGGCCTATTAAACAACCCGCACATTAAACTTGTTGAAAGTGACCAGCGCCGGGTGTTATTTGCGGCATACAACGATGACGCAGGTGACCCAAGTCAAGCTCAGTTAACCCCTTACGCGGTGTACCAATCACAAGCCAATCAATTGTCATTTAATTCAAACGCGGGGACTAAAGTCTGTGTCATTGATTCTGGTCTGGATAGATCAAATCAGGACTTTAATTGGGGAGGTATTACTGGTTCGAATGATTCTGGAACCGGAAATTGGGACGAGCACGGCGGACCTCACGGCACACACGTTGCGGGAACGGTAGGGGCAGCTAACAATAATGTTGGTGTCGTAGGCATGGCACCGGGCGTAGATATGCATATCGTTAAAGTGTTTAATGCTTCTGGTTGGGGCTACTCTTCAGATCTGGCTCATGCGGCCGATCAATGTAGCACGGCAGGTGCTAACATTATTACAATGAGTTTAGGTGGCGGCGGTGCTAACAATACCGAAGAAAATGCCTTTAATAACTTTACCGACGCCGGTGGATTAGTGGTAGCTGCTGCTGGTAATGATGGCAACAACGTACGTTCTTACCCTGCTGGCTACTCATCTGTGATGATGGTTGGCGCAAATGACGCTGACAATAATATCGCCTCGTTCTCACAATTCCCTAGCTGTACAACAATTAGAGGGAGGGGAAGAAACCGTGAAGAGATCACCGATGAGACTATCTGTGTAGAAATTACTGCAGGCGGCGTAGATACACTTTCTACCTATCCTGCAGGGCTAGCCACAAGCGCTAGCTTAACGGCGGATAGCAAAGGTTTTGCGGCATCAGCAATGGAGAACTCAGGCAAAATTACTGGTGATGCTTACTTCATGGACACCGCAGAGGTCACTAATGGCGGTGCTAACGGAAAAATTTGTGTGATTGACCGAGGTAATATTTCATTCCACGATAAAGTACAAAACTGTGAGGACTCTGGCGGCCTAGGTGCTGTGATTATTAACAATGAACCAGGCATGCTCTACGGCACGCTAGGCGATACCAACCAAACTGCAATTCCTGCTGTTGGTGCTGCTCTTGAAGATCGCGATGCGTTAATAAATGCGCAACAAATGAGCATTAATATTGGCACATCAGATTATGGATACATGAGTGGTACTTCGATGGCAACGCCGGCTGTCTCGGGTGTTGCGGCGCTACTTTGGTCAAACCATAGCGGCTGTACGGGTACAGAAATCCGTGACGCGTTAAAAGCTACGGCTCAAGATCGCGGTACGTCTGGACATGACGAGAAATTTGGTTATGGCATTGCAAAAGTTGCAGACGCAAACACCTACTTAAAAGCTAATGGCTGTTCTGGCGGCGTGACACCACCTCCAAGTGGCGATATCTCGCTAAGTACATCAACCTCGTACTCGAAAGGTAAGTATCGCGTTGAGCTAAGTTGGAGTGGCGCAAGTGGTGATAACGTCGATATTTTCCGTAACGGACAGCTAAAGACAACCACTAATAATAATGGCGCTTATACCGATGTAATAAAACGTACATCAGGCACATACACCTACAGTGTCTGCGACTCAGGCACTGATAATTGCTCAGACGACAAGAGCGTATCGTTTTAATTTGATACCTAAATAGAGTAAAGCCGCAAATTTGCGGCTTTTTTTTGGTCTAATCCATCCTAAAATATACTGTTAATACGATTTGTTGATCCCTAACAACGTACTTATTAAGTCATGCTGTATAACCCTACCTAGCTTAAAGCATCGGCATTAGGTTAAGATGCACATGATTAAATCCCAGATAAATAAATTGGAGCGCGCAATGAATACCATCGAAGTAAAACATCCCTTAATACAGCATAAACTTGGCTTAATGCGTGAAGGTGACATCAGTACCAAACGTTTTCGCGAGCTTGCCGCTGAAGTGGGTAGCCTCCTAACCTATGAAGCGTCAAAAGACTTCGAATTAGAAGCAAAGACGATTGATAGCTGGAATGGACCAATTCAAGTTGAGCAGATCAAAGGTAAAAAGGTCACTGTTGTGCCTATTTTACGTGCGGGCTTAGGCATGATGGATGGGGTACTAGAGCTAATCCCAAGTGCAAAAATATCAGTCGTTGGTATGTACCGTAATGAAGAAACACTCGAACCAGTATTTTATTTTGAAAAGTTAGCCAGCCAAATTGACGAGCGTCTTTCTCTGGTTATTGACCCAATGTTGGCAACAGGCGGCTCGATGATCGCAACTATCGACTTACTTAAAGAACGTGGCGCCAAAGATATCAAAGCACTAGTGCTTGTAGCCGCACCTGAAGGAATTAAGGCGCTGCACGATGCGCACCCAGATGTAGAACTCTATACCGCCTCAGTTGATGATTGCTTAAATGATGCTGGCTATATTCTTCCAGGCCTGGGCGATGCTGGTGACAAAATCTTTGGCACAAAATAAGAAATAAAAACTATGACTAACGAAAACAATAATATGTCTCTGGCGAAAGAGATGATAACTGGTAGCCAGATGCTGTTTGTAGCATTTGGCGCGTTGGTGTTAATGCCACTTCTCACCGGGCTCGATCCTAATGTTGCATTTGCAACGGCAGGCATTGGTACACTACTATTCCAACTTGTTACCAAAGGGCAAGTACCAGTATTCCTCGCGTCATCTTTTGCTTTTATCGCACCAATTATGTACGGCACACAAACATGGGGTATTCCTGCCACCATGGGAGCTTTAATGGTAGTTGGTGTTGTTTACGCAATCTTTAGTGGCGTAGTGAAGCTGCGTGGCGTTGAGTTTATTCAAAAATACCTGCCGCCAATTGTAACCGGCCCCATAATCATGGTTATCGGTTTATCGTTGGCTCCTGTGGCCGTCCATATGGCACTGGGTCGTACCGGTGACGGTTCTGCACAATTGGTTGATACTTCCATTGCCTTAAGCATCTCTTTACCGGCGTTGCTAACGACATTATTGGTTTCAGCATTTAGCAAAGGTTTTTTACGGCTCATCCCTATTTTAGCGGGTATTGTTGTTGGCTATGTTCTTGCGCTATACCACGGCATCGTTGACTTTTCACCTGTTGCTGCGGCGCCTTGGTTTGCTATCCCTAAATTCACTGCACCGGAGTTTCAATGGCAAGCCATCTTGTACATGCTACCTATTGCCATCGCACCTGCCATAGAACACATCGGCGACGTACTGGCGATTAGTTCAGCGACCGGCAAGGATTATATGAAAAAGCCGGGACTACACCGGACCTTATTAGGGGATGGTGTCGCGACGACTGCAGCTTCAATGCTTGGTGGTCCACCCAATACAACATACTCAGAGGTAACTGGCGCTGTAATGCTGACTAAAGCATTTAACCCACGTATCATGACCTGGGCAGCAGTAACAGCTATCTTGATGGCATTTATTGGTAAGCTGGGTGCGTTGCTGCAAACCATCCCAAGCGTTGTCATGGGCGGCATTATGATGTTGCTATTCGGCTTAATCGCCAGTGTTGGTTTAGGCAGTTTAGTCAAAGCCAAGGTGGATTTCGAGCAACCTAG
The DNA here is from genome assembly GCA_937139475.1 of uncultured Gammaproteobacteria bacterium. Lineage (GTDB taxonomy): Bacteria > Pseudomonadota > Gammaproteobacteria > Enterobacterales > Psychrobiaceae > Psychrobium. The sequence goes on from CAKZQF010000150.1 coordinate 12,787, forward strand.
AAATTTCATCATCTTTGCTATTGTACTGGTTTTTGGCATCGGTGGCATGGCACTATCTTTTGGCGGCTATAGCATCCAGGGGATCAGTTTATGTGCATTAGTAGCCATTATTCTAAACTTGGTACTACCAAAATCAGCCAACTAGTATGAACTATGGGCAATGCAGCAAGCATTGCCCAAGTTTAAAACCATATTCTGCTTAAGCCTCATTCCAATCAGGTACTATCTGTAGTTTTTTCGCGATATGCTGTGCGTGTACAGTTTTCCCTAACTTACTTTTTGCCTCTGCAGATGTCAGTAACCAGTGAATTACCGCCGCTGGAACTTCCGGTGGCGCACTACCGTATTGCGCTGATAATCTACTATCATTCCCCAAGGTAGCCAATAAGGACTCGGTTCTAACCACACCTGGTTGTAAGTTAAAGGCTTGTATTCCTTTGTCCCCTAACTCCACATTTAAAATGCCAGCTAACCGGTGTATCGCTGCCTTACTTCCGCCATAATTAAAGCCCCAAGATCCATCCCATACTGGCATAGGCGGATCAAATTCCGCCCCTCCAGTAGTTAAGCTAACCACCGTACCCCCCAGCCCTTGCTGCAACATCATTTTGACAATACACTGGGTTAGGTAGAAAGGGCCATACACATTGGTTTGAAAAACCTTTTCTAATTCATTTATCTCGATATCTTCAAAGGCTATGTTTAGATGTTGGCCATGAAAAGTTGCGTTATTGACCAGGGCATCCACTCGCCCGAAGCGTCGCTTTAACTGATCTAAGGCACGGTCAATACTGCCCCTATCAGCCAGATCCATTTGCACTGGTAAAACTTGCGCACCGTAACGACGAGCTTCAGTGATGGTTTCTTCCAGACTGCCAGCAAGTGGCTTCCCGTCCGCGGTACGTAGCATATCGCGATGGTGTCCTGCGCCAACAATTGTTCTGGCGCTTAGCACGAGGTCAAAGCCGTTCTTTGCCAACGTCAGCGCAGTAGCTTTACCAATACCACGACTTGCGCCAGTTATAAATGCAACCTTATTTTCCATGTCCAATCACCATAAAATATTCAATGTTTCTATTAAATATAAATAGTAATTTGTCTTCATGGTCCAAATAGATGAGCAAATTACCATCGCATAGCCAGACTGGATTCGTCATTATAGATGGCTGTTCTGGCTCGCTTATGACTATTCGAACTTGCTGACTTCGCGCAGCATTGCTCTCTGTAGAGCACTAAAAAGCCCCCGCACAACAAGTGCAAGACCTCTCTTGAGGTCAGTCCCTTAGTCCAGTGGACTAAGGGACTGACCGAAATAAGCGATTGGCAATGTCCTACTCTCTTGAGCCTTGTTGGGGACAAAACGGCAGGATAGCCGTTTTGCACGGCACTGGCCGCCCGAAGGGTGAGCGACATGGACGTTGCGAATGAACCCCCTGCGCAGCAGCGGGTGTCATCGGGATTAGGCCATCGCGTTAGCGTTCAGGATAACGGTCTCGCAGACACTCTGGTATCAAGGGGGCGATAACATTTTAGCTCGCGCAGAAAACGAAAAAGGCCTCGCAACTTAATGCGAGGCCTTTATTCTGAATGGGTGATTGGCAATGTCCTACTCTCACATGGGGAAGCCCCACACTACCATCGGCGCTAAATCGTTTCACTACTGAGTTCGGAATGGGATCAGGTGGGACCAATTTGCTATGGTTACCAATCTAAACTTGGGCGCAATGCTGTTTTTTTGATACTTAATCAAAAAAACAACCTTACTAAATCTAGAAAGTGATAATTATATTCAATTCTTAACACAACAAACGTTCTTTGTTGGATATTTTTGAGGTGAAAACATAAAACACATTAGGTGTTGTATGGTTA
>CAKZQF010000151.1 GCA_937139475.1 uncultured Gammaproteobacteria bacterium
CCCTGACGATTAATTTGATTGGGACCTATTCGCTCAACAATATCAGCTACTTCACCAAGGGGTACATAGCTCAAGTCAGGATTAAGCTCAGCAGGCAGGGCAATAGGTAAGTTTTCTAATGCCTTGATATCTTTGCTCGCTGCACTTGGCATACGTACCACCAATTTAAATCGGCGATCTCCCTCATAAATAAGCCCGGCCTGAAGACCAGAAACAGCACTTTGCAAGGCGTGTTGTACATCACTCACAGTCAGACCAAGTAGCGCCAAATGGTCGCGGTTTGGCTCAATAGATAACATGGGTAAGCCATCCATTTGCTCGACACGTGTATCTTTTGCTCCCGCAATACCACCTAACAACTGCGCTGCCTTATCACCGTTTTCTTTAAGTACCGCAAGATTATCACCGTAGATCCGCAGTGCAACATCGGCCCGAACCCCAGCAATCAACTCATTAAAACGCATCTCGATGGGCTGGGTAAATTCATAGTTATTGCCCGGCACCGTCTTAGCGAGCTCACGTAACTGCTCAACAAACTGCTGCTTGGTTTTCGTTTGATCTTGCCATTGCTGCTGGGGCTTAAGAATAATGAAGGTATCAGCTACACTTGGTGGCATTGGGTCGGTGGCGACTTCTGGCGTACCGATCTTAGAATAAATCCGCGCCACTTCATCCAACTCACCAATGACTTGTTCTAATTGCATCTGCATCAGCACCGACTGCTCTAGTCCAGTGCCGGTAATACGCAGCGCATGCATAGCAATATCACCTTCATCAAGCTGAGGTAAGAACTCACTCCCCAGATGCTTAAACTGGTAAATACTAACACCGACCAAAGCGATAGCGCCGATCAATAACGTGCGTGGCCATGAGAGGCTAAATGCTAGGATAGGCTGATAGCCTTGGCGCAACTTAGCCATTAGACCATTTTCTTTTTCACTAACCTTACCGCGAACAAAAATCGCGATAGCCGCAGGAACAAAAGTTACTGAGAAAATTAATGCACCAATTAAAGCCGCAACAACAGTGAAAGCCATCGGGTGGAACATTTTCCCTTCAACACCTTCCAGAGCAAAAATCGGTAGGTACACCAACATGATGATTAGCACACCGAATACCGCCGGACGAAACACTTCTTTGGTCGCTGCAAATACGACTTCTAATCGTTCTTGCAATGTCAGTAAACGGCCATGAACCTGTTGTGCGATACCAAGACGCCGCAGTGAGTTTTCAACCACAATCACAGCGCCATCTACGATCACGCCAAAATCAATAGCCCCCAAACTCATCAGATTGCCTGACACACGATTGGCCGCCATGCCCGAAATAGCAAACAGCATACTCAATGGGATCACCATCGCCGCGATAAATGCAGCGCGGAAATTACCTAAAAGCGCAAACAGCACCACTATAACTAATACCGCTCCCTCAAAGAGGTTGGTACGTACCGTGGCAATGGTTTTATCGACAAGGTTGGTCCGGTCATAAACCGCTTCAGCCACTACACCTTCAGGTAGGCTATGGTTTACGTCTTGCAGTTTACTCGCAACAGATTTGGCAACGACACGACTGTTTTCACCAAGTAGCATAAACGCAGTACCAAGCACCGTTTCTTTGCCGCCTTGTGTTGCAGCCCCCGTACGCAACTGCTTGCCATAAAAGACCTCGGCGACATCACCTATGCGCACCGGTGCATCATCACGCTTAGTGATCACAACATTGGCAATATCCTCAAGCGTCTTTAACTGGCCCGGAGAGCGCACCAACCATTGCTCACCATTACGCTCAACATAACCCGCACCAGCATTACGGTTATTGCGCTCGAGCGCCTTAAACACATCATCAATAGTCACTTTAAAGGCAAGTAACTTACTAGTATCTGGTGCTACTTGATACTCGCGCTCATAGCCACCCACGGTATTAATTTCGGTCACACCCGCAACTTTGACCAGCTGTGGACGGATTATCCAATCTTGGATGGTACGCAAATCCTCGGCGTTATAAGGCGTTCCATCCGCCTTTAATGCCCCCTGTGTTGCACGAACGGTATAGGTAAAAATCTCACCTAAGCCACTAGCAATGGGGCCAAGCATAGGCTCTAACCCTGTGGGCAGTTCATTACGAACCCCTTGCAACCGCTCACTGATTTGCTGGCGCGCCCAAAAGATATCGGTACCATCTTCAAACACCACGGTAACCTGCGATAAGCCATAGCGCGAAATAGAACGCGTGTAGTCTAAATCGGGAATACCAGTCATCGCATTTTCAACGGCATAGGTGATACGTTGCTCAGCTTCTAGTGGTGAATAGCCAGGTGCAGATGTGTTTACTTGCACCTGCACATTGGTGATATCTGGCACAGCATCAATGGGTAGTTTAAGGGTGTTATATACGCCAAAGCCTGCGATAAGCAAGGTAGTCAACAACACGAACCAACGCCGTTTTAGCGCAAAATTAATTATCATATTCATTATTTATTCTCCACTAATGCGCATGTTTGGCGCCATCTTTAAGCACATCAGCTTTTAACAAATAACTATTTTCAACAACATATCGGGCGCCTGCCTCCAGGCCGCCTAGCACTTCAACATAATCTCCATCACGTTCGCCCAGTTCAACCATACGAACCTCAAACGTATTACCATATTGCACAAAAACAACAGGCATATCCCTAAATGTCTGTAGAGCTTGAACGCGTACAGCCAGTGGCACTTGTTTTGTACGTGTCACTATCTGCGCCTTAACGTGCATACCGGGACGCCAATGCCCTTCACTGTTATCAATCACAGCGCGTGCGCGTGCTATATGGCCGCCCGTCATTAAAGGCGCAATGTAGCTAATGGTACTCTTGGCACTATCTCCACCATGGTTGTCACCAATAGACACAGGTAAGCCAACACTTAGCTTTTCGATATTTTTAGGAAATGCCGATAGGTCAACCCACACCGAAGATAAGTCAGCTAACTTAAGCAGCGACTTCCCAGTAGTTGAATCGCCACGGTTAAGTAATCGCTGGGTCACTTGTCCTGTGGCAGGACTAAGTATTTTGTAACTTTGTAACGTGGCACTATTTTGCACCTGCGCGACTACTTGTCCCTGCTTAACTTTATCCCCTGTTGCAACGTATAACTGCTCAATAATGCCCGGATAAGGCGCGTTCACGCTATATAGCTGTTGCTCAATCGGCGCAATAATGCCAAATAGCGTATCGCTAAAAGTGAGTGTTGCTTCACCTGCACGCTCAGTTTTGATATTCGATAAATTAATCAAACGGTCGCTGATCACAGCGCGCCCCTCAAAATTATCGTAGCTCCAGTGATACTTTTTTCCTGCATACACAGCTTCAATATTTACTGTGTAGGAGTGTGGCTCTACAACGGTTTGCTGGCTAACGAGATAATCTTCTTCCTCGCTAAAAGTTAGCCTGTCTTCGCCTCCCCCCAAACGCTCCAAACGAATCGACAGATCAATCAGGTTTGGCGCAACGGGCTCCTCATTAACATAAGCAAACACGCGCATCTCTGGTGGAACGCCTTGCTCAAAGACTGTAACTTCAAGTTCAAAATTATCCTGATGTAATAGTTTGCCACCATGAGGGCCTTTCGCTTCGGTTTCTTCATGATGATCACCATGATCGCCACCAGCCAACAGTGGAGTGGGTGTAAGCACAAGCAATAGGCTCATAACTAACAATACGACTAGTTTATTTATCATTATTTGTTCTCCAACGACGTGACACCGCTATGTTCACTTTTGCCAAGAGGCACGCCTGTAATACGTTCTAACTCAAGCAATTGAGTCATTGCCGCTATATTTTTTTCAATCACTTGGCGCTGTAAGCCAAACAGTTCGTCCTGAGCGCTAAGTAACTCAAGCACGCTCGATTTACCGATACGATAAGCCGCCTGTGTGTCGCTAAGTAATTTTTGCGCAAGTGGAATAAGCTCGCCTTTAGCTAGTGTGGCCTGGGCAATGTTATTGCGCATTGCTTGGTGGGCTTGAATCAATGACAACCGCAGCTGCTGACGCATTAATACCGTTAGTTGTTTCGCTTTTTCTTGCGCCACGTTAGCGGCTAACACGTTGCCACGATTAGGGTTGTTTAGCGGAATAGGCATTGAGAATTCAACCATCAGCGCACTATCATCAATATCTTCAAAGCGACGAATACCTACACCTAAGTTAATATCATATTGACCATTTGCTTGCGCTAATCGTTGCTTTGCTTCCAAGACACGCTCTTCACTAAGTAAATTAAGATACTGGGGCGCATTATCAACGGCCTTTAGCACTCGCTCTAAACTAGGGTAATGTTGAGCTTGGGTGAACTTGCCCTGAGCCGCAGAAAACGTAGACTCCTGCGCCCATAACGAACTCAAGCGATACTTGGCGAGTTTGGTTTGCCCTAAGTATTGTTGATGGGCCGCTTTTGTACGTGCTAAATGTAACGCCATTTTAGACACATCAGACGCCATTACATTACCTGCACTAGCGCGTTTTTTTATTGCTGCCAACGCACGCGCTTCAATCTTAATGCGCTGTGCACTCCAATCCAGTAGTGCTTGCCAGCGTAACACCTGGTAATACGCACTTGTGGCCTGTGAAAACACATTTAAGCGCTCAACTTCATATTGTGTCTGTCGCTGTGCCTGATTTGAAGACACTACATCAATTCGGCGTTGACGCTTATCACCCAATTCAATTAGCTGGCTGAGCACAACATTGGTTTCAGCGCGGCGAAACGCACTGACTTCACCAGTGCCCAACACATTTTCAATAGATGCTGAAAGCTCTGGATTTGGTCTTATTGCCGCTTGAATAGCTCGAGCCTCCAGCACTCTCATATCAAAGTCAAATGCTTGAAGAGTTGGATTTTTTAATAGGGTTTGTTGTAAAACCCAAGAAAGATCAACAGATTGATTCTCTTTAGTAGGGCTGTTTGCCCAACTTGCACTGGTAAATAATATGCACCAGCACATGATAGCCGCCATGCTTTTAGGCAAGGCAAGGCTTCGCTTATTGTTCATGAGAGTTAACTCCACAATTTAAATATTTTTACGGTTTAGTTTTAAATTTTGTGAAAGTTATGCGGATGGAGGGGGGATCGGCGGTGCGTAACCAATATTTTCAAAGGAAATTAATAATTCTGGCGAAACATCAGCTAGGTAGAAGCTTGAACCAAAGCTAGCCTCTATTGGCGGATGACAGGTAATATGGCAATGGTGATCATGACCATGCTCTTCGGTTTCAAGTCCATCAAACCCATCATCTTCATGCACGTGGCTATGATGATGACTTAACTGAGAATCCAAAGAGTGTTGGCTGTCAGCGCTTTGAGCAGCAGCAGATATTTGACTGATAAAAAACTGGCACAAGAAAACCACTAGCAACGTGACTAATGTAAACTTCGAGCGCTGGGCCCTATGTGAAGTTCCTGTATTCAACGATTATCGTCCATTTCCGGTGTCTATTTAAGCAAGGGCATTAAATCAGATGGCTATTAAAAAGTCTATCTTTAGCGTAACAAAGTAACACTTGAATTTGCTATTCATTCCACCCAATAACAATATTTTACGGCGCTCCATTTCCAATGGTCGCTATCAATCATACT
>CAKZQF010000152.1 GCA_937139475.1 uncultured Gammaproteobacteria bacterium
ACCGCTCAAATGCAAACGTTGATAGTTCCATGTTGGCACCACTTGCTCCTCATGCCATGTTGGCGATACGTAAGCATCTTCCCCCTGGAAAACAAGATTCACACCAGGCCCATTCTCCAACAACCAATTGAGTTTGTTGTGTGCCGACAAATGACCTGTTAACTTATTGCGCTTTGAGTCATACCACAACGGCAGATAGATCGTTTGCGCCAATTGGTTATCACCACAGGCAATGCTCAATTGCGCCAACGGCGCATGTTCAACCATCTGCTTGGCGATATCGCACAGCGCTAATGGGGCCTTTTCACGCGTTGCTGCCCCTTCAATTTTAGCGAGCAGCTGTTTTTTCACCTGCGGCCAATCAAAGTCCGTCACGCAAAATTGTGCAGTATTTCTGATACTGCCATCGGGCAAAATTCGTTGGTTGCGCATTATCCCTTCAAAGGTTGCTCCTAAGCGCGCAATCGCATTACGTGATTTTTGATTATTCTCATGGGTTCTAAATTGAACCCGTATTGCGCCAAACTGCTCAAATGCATGGCCTAACATTAAATATTTAGCATGGGTGTTGATATGACTGCGTTGAAACTCAGGTGCAATAAAGGTAAACCCGATCTCAATGCCTTTGTTTTCCCGATCAATACTACAATAGCGCGTACTGCCCACTATTTTTCCGCTTTGCCGATCGATAATGACAAATACAATATGCTCTCCGATTTTCGCTTTGGTTAGGCTGTCATTGACCCAAGCCGTGGCAGTGTCCAAATCACGACACTGATGAGGGGTAACCAAACGCCATAACGAGTCATCTTTACCCGCCTGATAAAAGGCCTGGGTATGCTCAGCCGTTAACGGCACTAATTGGACTAAATCGGAGCTAAGCTCTGAAACGGGGGATATATTCATTACAGGTACCTTGATGGAATTAACTGATATCAATATCACTCAACTTTGGTATATTGAAAACAACCAGATTAAATAAAACAAATAGACCAGTGAAACAAATTAACGTTAAGCACCTTATCGATGAGCAACCGCCTGCCAAGGCAAAGTACCTTAAAATTAGTGCTGGATTGCGTGCAGCGATTAAAACAGGGCTGCTAAAACCCGGAGAGCAACTGCCCGCAGCGCGGCATCTAGGCCAGCAACTAACAAGTAACCGTCATACAATCATGGCCGCTTATAATGAGCTAATCGCAGAGGGTTGGATCTACAGCCAGCAACGAAAAGGTTATTTTGTCGCTAACGTATTACCCATTGATAAATCACAAGCGGCGACTAGCAATCACCAGGAAACAAACGATTCATTTGATTGGGAATTTACTAAAAACCTACATCCGGTTATGCAGGAGCAAGCCGCTAATTACCAATACAATTTTGCTGGCGGAACCCCTGATACCAGCCTGTTCCCGTTTGGTGAGCTCAAAGCGCACATTAGCGATGCGCTAAATCATCCTGATTTGGTTAGCCTTAATTATGGCGATAACGCAGGGTTCAAACCGCTCATTAAACAAATAAGCCAGTATTTACGCCGGGTTCGTTCGCTACAAGGTCGCGAGATTGTTATCACTAATGGCTCTCAAGAAGCACTCTATATTTTATCTCAGATCCTCTTAAAGCAAGGCGATGTGGTTGCAACAGAAGCCATGGGCTATCGCCCGGCCTGGAATGCCTTTAGTAATGCTGGAGCACATTTAGTTGCTATTGACCAAGATGAATTTGGCATCGTCACGCAATCTTTTGCCGATATTGTGACTGAGCAGCAAGCCTTGGGGCAACCAATTAAACTGCTGTACCTGACACCACTACACCAATACCCAACCACCGCCACGTTGCCGGTAACGCGCCGCCAGGCGATTTACAATATTGCGCAGCAGCATAACATCGCCATTATTGAGGATGATTATGACCATGAGTTTCATTACCGATGTCAGCCTTTAGCGCCAATGGCCAGTGATGACCCTCGTGGGTTAGTCATCTACCTTTCCACCTTTTCCAAAGTGATGTTTCCAGGCGCAAGAATTGGTTTTATGGCGCTCGATTCACGCCTGCGTGACGCAGTCGTAAGTTACAAAACAATCATTAATCACAAGGTGAGTATTACCACACAAGATGCTATCGCCCGCTGGATGGACAGTGGTAATTTTGAGCGTTACCTGCGCAAAATTACCAAAATATATCAACAGCGCCGAGACTTCATATTATTACAGCTAGCTGCATATCAACATCAGTCGAAAATAAAGTCTTTTACCAAGCCTGATGGCGGTATGGCTGTTTGGGTCGAACTTAATGACAGCGCAAGGAAACTGAGCGAACAGGCGAAGCTCAAAAGCATTTTTATTCAATGCCAGGGTCACTTTATGCTTAATCAACAAGATGATAGCGACCGCTATATTCGCTTAGGATTCGCCGGAATGGATCAGCAAAAAATAGAAAAAGGCTTAGCTTGTCTATTCGATCATAAAATCTAACAAAAAAATTAGAATAATTGGCTTGGGGACTGGCTTTTAAGCTATATTTTGATTAAATTAACTCGCCTTTATTTATTATGCGACTTTAATAGCGCTCATGGAAACGACAATGCTAGACACAGCCTTACCAAAACTAGAACAATTAATAGAACAACTCATCGAAAAGAACTCGGCATTGAATGAAAACATTATTCGCTTAAATTCACAAAACGAAGAACTTGCTAGCCAAGTAAAACAACTTGAAGATGACAACGAGAACCTTCAACTTGAAGCACTTGAGCAAGAAGAGAAACACGCTGGCACGTTAAGCAAAATTAATGCAATTGTTGGTCGCCTAGAGCAAGACGCGTAATGAGCCAAGAGCTTACCATCACGTTACTCGACAAATCACTAACAGTTGCGTGTCCGCCTGGTCAGGCAGGCGCACTGTTAGAGTCGGCTGATATTCTTAACAAGCAAATGCAGAAGGTACAGGCGCAAAAGCCGACACTCAGTTTGCTCAACATCGCACTGCTTTCAGCCCTTAACATCAGTCACGAGCTACTGACACACACCAGCTCAATACAAGCGAATAACGAAGCAATTGAAAAGCTATGCAACGCTGTTAGCCAAGCCATAGAAAACTAGCCTTTATCTTCTTCAGTCCAATTCATTAGTTTTTAATCTCTGCCAAATTGCTATATTAATCTTCTATCATTTAAAGGACTAACAATGAGAATAGCGATTCTATCTGATATTCATAGCAACGTATTCGCGCTTGAAGCGGTGCTTGCAGACATCGAACTCCAACAAGTTGATCAGCTAGTTAACCTTGGTGATATTCTTTACGGGCCAATTGCCCCCAAAGCGACATATAACTTATTGCAACAGCATGATTTTATAACTATCTGCGGCAATCAAGATCGGCAAATTTTTCAGGCAACAGCTCAAGAGATCGCGTCAAGTCCCACGATGGAGTTTATTGTAAAAGATCTCGGACAAGCACCACTTGCATGGATGCAATCGCTACCATTTGACCAGCAACTCAATGACGAGGTTTACCTTTGTCATGGCACGCCAAACAACGACTTAATTTATTTACTGGAAGATATTAGCTCTGGCGCAGCGATATTGCGTGATGATGCTCAAATCATTGAGTTACTCGGACAGCAACGTTCATCGTTGATTTTATGCGGGCGCACCCACACGCCGCGCGCAGTCAAACTAAGCACCAATCAGCTTATAGTTAACCCCGGTAGTGTTGGCCTGCAAGCTTATACCGATGACGAGCCCGTGGTTCATTCAATGGAAAACTATAGCCCACATGCCAACTACGCCATCGTTGAGCAAACTAATCATGGCTGGATAGTGGAACAACGCAGAGTACCTTATGATGTCACCGCAGCCGTTGAAGCCTGTAAACTCAGAGACCGTCACGACTGGATTCATTTCTTAACAACTGGCCGTAAGCAATAATTAGCGTTTATTTGTTTTCTTGAGCAACGGATAAGCCTGCTGCCTGAGCCAACCTTGTGGCATACCACCGCCAACAATGCCATATTCTTTAGGCCACTTATCTTGCCCTTTGACTGCAGTTCCCAGCACATAATCAATAAACGAAAAGTGGGCGGCATAATTGCGATCTATGGCGGCTTTATCAGAGGCATGGTGCCAGTGATGAAATTGCGGCGTCACAATAATATAGCGCAGCCAGCCGATGTTGATATTGACGTTGGCGTGATTGAACACCGCCTGAAAACCTACAATAATAATGTAGGTGTCAATCACGCTCTTTTCAAAGCCAAAGACAAAAATAGGGGTTAGCACAAAGCAGCGTGTCACAATCAGCTCTGCAATATGCTGGCGGGATCCCGCTAACCAATCCATGCTCTCAACACTATGATGAACACTGTGGAAACGCCATAAATAAGGTACTTCATGATAAGCACGGTGCAATGAGTATTGCATCACATCAGCGAAAAACAGCACGCTAGCCAATTGCAACCACCAAGGCATAGCCTGCACCCAGTGTTGTACCTGATCGCTAACAGCCCAACCAAAGAAGGTATTCACAAACTGATTCGCAGCGAGCAGCGCAAAACCAATGATCAAGTGATTAATCAAAAAATGCTGTAGGTCAGTTTGCCATTCGGGACGCAAGATTGGTTGCTTGCGAAATGGAAACAGCTTCTCAATAAAAACAAAAATAAGCGTAGAACCAAGTAAGTCGAGAATAAACCAATCCAAGCCTAAATACGGCGTATTATCGGCAAAGTCTGTTACTTCAACTCGGTGACCGCCAAGGGCAATAGTAATAATAACTAAGCACCACGCCAAAATAGCCGCCCGCTTGTTGACATTACGAATAACATTCCACAACCCCAACGCCCCAGAAATAACCAAGGCGCCAAACATTAAATAGCGAATGCTTGTGACGTCATATGATTGGCGTAGCTCTGGTGTTGTTAAGTACTGTGGAAAATGAAATGCCAGCACACCAAGCAATGATAAAAATGCCAGCGCCACAGCGATATAACCACTTAAACGGCCCTCACCTAAAACAAAAGCGCCACCATTGAGCTTATTAAACATAAAGACTTCTCGAAACTTACGATAGACCGATAAGAGTAACGAGTTATTATTCACATTGCCAGCTTGGTGGTTTAACGGCAATGGCAAAGCACCTCAAAATATTCTATCCTTGTCAATACGTTAACTATCCAACGAGAAACGCCGTGACCGACTATATCAATCAATTGCTCGCTCAATATCAGCCGATGACACAATACCCATGGCTAGATTCGCTCGTGCTCGTTGCTGTGATGCTAACGATAAGCCTAATTATTGATAAAATAAATCGCCGAATATTACTTAATTTATTGCAACGAGTATTGGGGAAGACCGCACCCAACACGCTAAAATCACTCGTCAATCATCATGCACTAGATAAAATAGCGGCGGTTGTACCGCTGCTCATTATTTCAATGTTAGTGCCGATTGCACTGGCCAACTACCCCGCTATCGCTGAGTTTGCCTACACCCTGTGTACCATCGCAATCTTAATAAAGTTAGCCAGTTTCGTTTTTGCATTGCTTGATGTATTGCTCGATTTGGGCCGCCAACGAGGTATCAATAAAAACCTGCCAATTAAGAGTATCAATCAATTAGTTAAGTTATTTATCTTCTTAATCGTTGCGGTGCTTTCTATTTCAGCCCTATTGGGTAAATCACCTATCTACTTCTTAAGTGGTTTGGGTGCAATGACTGCGGTTATCTTATTGATTTTCAAAGATACCATTTTAGGTTTTGTTGCCGGAGTACAGCTTGCCGCAAATAATATGGTCACTCGTGGCGACTGGATTGAAATGCCTAAATATGGCGCTGACGGTGAAGTGTTGGAAGTCGCTCTAACCACAGTTCAGGTACAGAACTGGGACAAAACCATCACCATGATCCCAGCCTACGCGCTGATAAGCGACTCATTTAAAAACTGGCGCGGCATGGAGCAAGCTGGCGGTCGCCGTATCAAACGTTCGGTTCGGTTAGATGTCAGCAGCATTCGCTTTCTTGACCAGCCTTTGCTCGATCACTTATGTAAAATTGACAGTATAAATGAGTACCTCCAAACCAAACAAAAAGAACTAACGCATAATAATCAGTCACTTGATAGCGATTTAAACATTACCGCCAATGGCCGTAAACTAACAAATGTTGGTACGTTCCGCGCCTATTTAGAATTTTATTTAAAAAATCACCCCAACGTACATCAAGACATGACCTTAATTGTCCGCCAGCTGCCTGCCGACGAGCATGGCTTACCAATAGAGCTTTACTTGTTTTGCAATGACACCCGCTGGGCAAACTATGAAGCAATTCAAGCAGATATATTCGACCATATTTACGCCGTGTTACCAGAGTTCCAGCTGCGTCCATTCCAAAGCCCAACAGGCAGCGACTTTAACAAACTCAATCAATAGGAGTAGAGCCAATGAAAATTATGAGTGCATTGATGCTATTTGTCGCGCTTACCGGTTTTGCCAGCGCTAAGGAAACAAGTGCAGAACAACAAATCCGCAGCGTGTTAGCAAACCAGCAGCAAGCTTGGAACAACGGCGATATAGACGGGTTCATGCAAGGCTACTGGAAAAGCGACAAACTGCGCTTTGCCTCAGGCAATAAATTTCGGCATGGCTGGCAAGCCACTTTGGATAACTATAAAAAGAGTTATCCAGATAAAGCCACCATGGGGCAGCTAAAGTTTACCCTAATCGACATCGATGTGGTCAGCAACGATGTCGCCTTAGTATTTGGACGTTGGCATTTAACCCGCGACAAAGATCAGCCGCAAGGCCTGTTTACCTTAGTATTCGAACGTAAAGGCCAGCAATGGCTGGTGACTCGGGACCACACCAGTTCTCAATAATGGTATAAGCTATTGTTTTACCTCTAAAGTCGTGACGTAGTGTGATTAATAATGGTTATAACGCAAATGCAAACTATTATTAGTTACTTAAAAACAAACACTTATGTCACATTAAACAATAAAATGCATTGACCTTAAATAACTTTTAAGCGATGATCCCCGCCAATAACCATTTAAAGACAAAGGGCCACCATGCTATCTACAACAATGATTGAAAAACTCAACGAACAGATCAACCTTGAGTTTTATTCTTCAAATTTATACCTACAGATGAGTGCATGGTGTGAAGACCGCAGTTTTGATGGTGCAGCACAATTTCTGCGTGGCCACGCCAACGAAGAAATGGAGCACATGAAGCGCCTATTCACTTATGTTTCAGAAACTGGCGGCCTGCCAATCTTGGGTGCTATCGATGCGCCACCGCATAACTTTGAATCGTTACGTGATGTATTTGAGCAAATCTTAGAGCATGAATGTCTAATCACTAAACAAATCAATGAACTGGCTCATGTTGCGTTCTCATCGCATGATTACTCAACGTTCAACTTCCTACAGTGGTACGTTGCTGAGCAGCACGAGGAAGAAAAGCTGTTTAAAGGCATTTTAGATAAACTGGAACTTATCGGTGAAGATGGCCCGGCAATGTACATGTTCGACAAAGATTTTGCCGTATTGGCTGCGCAAGGCACAGGCAGTATTATGGAAGCGGGTTCTACTGTAGAATAACCCCTAGCTAAAAAACCAACTATACAAAAGGATGCTCAATAGCATCCTTTTTAATTTTACCAAGAGAATAAATTAATGAGCAATTTCGACGTTATCGTCATTGGCGCAGGCGCTGCCGGATTACACTGCGCAGCAACCGCAGGTTATCGAGGTAGAAATGTTTTACTACTCGACAATGCCAAAAAAGCGGGACGTAAAATACTCATTAGTGGCGGTGGTCGCTGTAACTTCACCAACTACAATATCGAGCCCAGCGCATTTTTATGTAGCAACAAACATTTTGTCAAATCCGCATTAAGCCGTTACACCCAATGGGACTTCATCGCGATGGTAGATAAATACAACATCGCCTATCACGAGAAAACCCTTGGTCAGTTATTTTGTGATGATAGCGCTAAAGACATCGTCAACATGCTTGAAAGCGAATGCCAAAACGCCAATGTAACCACGCAATTACGCACTGAAATTATGGCGATTGAAAAGCTGGAGCAAGGATTTAGCATCACCACCAGTGAAGGGAAATATCACTGTGAATCACTGGTAATAGCTACCGGTGGTTTATCAATGCCGAAGCTCGGCGCAACACCATTTGGATACAAAGTTGCACAACAATTTGGTTTAAAACTCAAAGACACTACCGCAGGGCTCGTGCCATTTACTTGGCAAAATACTGATAAAGTGGATTATGAAATGCTGTCTGGCATCAGTCTGCCGGTTAGCGTGACCAGTGAAAGTGGCGTTAACTTTAGCGAAGACATGCTATTTACCCACCGTGGTTTATCAGGCCCAGCCATTTTACAAATCTCGTCATATTGGCAAGCAGGACAAGCCGTTACGATTGATTTGCTACCCCATGGCGATCTTAATGACATACTCACCAGTGCCCGAGAAAGTAACCCCAAGCAGGCACTAAAGACGTGCTTGGGCCAGCATTTTCCCAAACGTCTGATAGAGCGTTTAATCGAGCTGAATAAACTGATCGATAAACCATTAAATCAGTTTAACGAAAAAGAGTTTGCAACCATCGCCAACTACTTCCACCAATGGCAAATCAAACCCAACGGCACCGAGGGCTACCGCACCGCGGAGGTCACCTTGGGCGGCATTGACACCGACGAAATATCATCAAAAACAATGATGGCAAAAAACGTCGAAGGCCTTTACTTCATCGGCGAAGTTGTCGATGTTAGTGGTTGGCTAGGCGGCTACAACTTCCAATGGGCTTGGTCTAGCGGCTGGTGTGCAGGGCAGTTTGTATAGTAGTAATATGAAACTAGATCGAAGACTTAGGTAACAAGAACGAGGACTTACCAACCACTATATTGTCTACATAGACTGAATTATAAGGCCTTCATTAAAGTCTATATGTCTTCGTTTTCAAAAACACTATTTTTAAGCGGAACTATCTAAGGTGGATATTGTTTTTCGTTAATATCAACACTCGAACCCAATGTTCCTAACTTGAATTTAAATAGCTATAGGTTTCAATTTTATTAATTTCTTCATTTTCAGTTGCTGCAAGGAATGTAAAATACTTGGCCAAAATTAGTTGACCACTACAAACAACCACTGCAACAAAATACTTAATTTTTCTGAAGAATATATCGGATAAAAGCGCTTTGGATTATTCAGCTAAAGTATCGCTTGCGCTTCTTTCTTAAAGGATTTCGTTACTTTGACAGTGCGACCACATTCAAGCGTGAGTGAGTCAATTTCCAGCGCCACAACCTTGGCATTGTTGACGGCAAAAGATTTGTGCACTTGAGTGAACCGCTCATAGGGAAGTTGCCCAAGTAACTGTTTTAACGTACTGCTGACTAGCGTCATATCATCGCCCTGCCAAAGCTTGACATAGTTACCATAGGCTTCGAGCAATGATATATCCGCAAGGGTAAACTTACGTTTCTCTCGATCGACTTTTAGCACTATATGTTTTTGCTCGGCTATCTTTGGTAATTGGCTTTGAGTGGCTCTTCTTACTTTATCTAAAGCCTGAGCAAAGCGTTCAACACATACTGGCTTTAATAGATAATCGGTAACATCCAATTCAAATCCTTGAATGGCATACTCTTGATAAGCGCTTACAATGATCACTTTGGGTCGGTTAGCCAGCACTTTTAGCAAGGCTATGCCATTGAGCTCAGGCATATTAATATCTAAAAAAAGTAAATCAACGTTATCATTGGCAAGCCAGTTTAGCGCTTCCGTTGCATTGTAACATTGCCCAACTATACAGACGTCTGGATGTTGGGCGAGAAGATGTAATATTACCTGATGAGCAAGTGGTTCATCATCAATGATTAAGGCTTTTAGCAAGGTACAAGCTCCAAAGTCATTTTTGCGTGCCACAGTCCCCCTCTGGGGCCGCAAGTTAACGTATGTTTTCCCGGATATAAAAGTATCAAGCGACGGCGCAAGTTTTCAAGTCCCATGCCACCGGCTTTATCTTGGGTATTAGTGAAAATAGGGTTTTCACAAACAACGGTTAATTTATTTTTGCTAAGTTGCATATGAAAACGAAGGTGACTTTGTGCAATGGTTGGCTCGACACCATATTTAAACGCGTTTTCTAACAACATAATGATTAGTAGCGGTGGCAATGTGAACTCGTTACCATGCTCTGGCCATTTCAGATCGAGTGTGCATCTGTCATGGTTTCGTATTTGCTGAAGCGCAATATAATCTCGCAAATAAGAGGTTTCTTGTGCCAATGTAACTTGCTCTTTTTGCCCTTCGTATACCGTATAGCGCAGTAAATTTGATAGCTTCACCACCAAGTGGGGGGCGTCGTCAGACTTGGTTAATGTCAGCGCATACAGATTATTTAAGGTATTAAACAAAAAGTGCGGATTGATTTGCTGCTGTAACAATTTCAATTCGGTATAGGTTTGCTGCTGCGCAATGCGTGCCAGCGCTGCGTCTTGTTGTTGGCGCTCAAAAACTAAAATTAATGGTGTGCTAATGGCCAAAATCCAAAACAGGAATTGATAATTAACCGGGGCAAATACTTGATGATTTTCCGATGGGAACAAAGTGACAACCGGATTATTGAGGGGTAGCCACAATACCAAGCTCGCGAGCATTGGCGTAATTATGATAATGCATACCAGTGCGCCGCTAACGAAAGCCAATGCCCCCTGCTTTGCCAAGATTTGGCGGATCAAGCCATAGCGGTTTAATGCGTAAACGCAGCCAACTAATGCCGCCAGCAGCAAAAACTGCCATAAAAAGCCGAGAAATTGGCCGAACTCAGTATAGACATTAGTAACATCAATCACAGCGTTGAGTGACGGGTTATCTTTAGGGGCTTGAACGCTATTAAAAACCCCAGCCATCACTATGGCCCAGCCGATCAGCAACAAGGTTATCACAATGTTAAGGGAAAACAACCTAGATATAAATTGCAACGAACGAGTTTTATTGCGCTCCTTCATGGCGCGATTAACAAACCATGCAGCGCTTGCCAACACCGCAAGCAGCCAACCTTGAATGCCTAATAAAGACCAGTTGGCAAGATAGGTACTTTGCGCATTCATTACCAAGGATAAAAATGGGTAACACAAAAAACCGAGCAGCCAAATTAAAACGGCTCGATGACGCGCCGCTTTGTGGGCAAAGTGATGGGCAATAAAAAATGGCAAGCATTCAATCATGAGCTGCACCACTATCAATATATAACTGCTAGCGCTATTGGCTTGTAACAGTAAAAAACGAATGTGTGCCTCTAATAACACAGCACAAAGCAGAGGGAGTTGCACATAAAGCAATGTTCGGTTGATGTACTTAACTAGCATATTGAAGAGTGAGTGCCTTGAATTGGTTCCGTTGCTGTTATTTTTAATGATCCTCGATGTTGATGCACTTTGTCACGAATTCGATGACAAAACTATCAATTTTTATGATGAATTTACATTTTTACACATCACCATTGAAATCCATCACTTCATCATCCTTGAATGGCCTATCTGAACATCGCATCGTAATCTATCGCTGTCTCAAAGTGAAATGGATTAACGATATGCTAACAATAAAAAACATCAATAAAGAGTATGCAGACGGTACTCATGCACTCAAAGATGTGTCATTACATTTACCAAGCGGCATGATTGGCCTGTTAGGCCCAAATGGTGCAGGAAAATCTTCTTTAATGCGCACACTGGCCTGCTTGCAAACCCCTGATGACGGACAAATGATATTTGACGGTATTGACTTAAGGAAAAGTCCGGATGAGCTGCGCAAGGTATTGGGCTACCTGCCGCAATACTTTGGCGTATACCCCCATATGAGTTGCCAAGCGCTACTTGAACACATGGCGATATTGAAAGGTGTTGATAAAGCAAAGAGTGCTGAACAAATCTCCTCACTATTAGAATTAACCAACCTGACGGATGTCGCCCATAAGAAAGTAGCCACTTTTTCTGGTGGCATGCGCCAACGCTTTGGTATTGCACAAGCACTACTCGGCAACCCAAAGATTATTATTATGGATGAACCGACTTCAGGTCTCGACCCGGTTGAGCGTGAACGGCTGCATAATTTATTGGTCGCGATCAGCAAAGAAAAGTTGGTGATCCTATCTACCCATATAGTGGAAGACATTGAAAACCTTTGCCACCATGTTGCGCTGTTACTTAAAGGCGAAGTCATTGACAGTGCTGACGTCAAAACCTTGATTGCACCACTTGAAGGCCATATTTGGAAAAGCCACAGTGAACCCGCGCCGATAAATGGCGTTAAGGTTCTGAGTAAAAGCTACCGATTTGGCGAACCTTCATTACGCCTCTACAGTAAGACCAAGCCAACCGAAGACGCAATATTAGTTGAACCAAGCTTGCAAGACAGGTATTTCTTTGAGCTTCTGACAAAGGAGGCAAGCTAATGCTTTATATTAATGAATGGCGTTTTTGCCTGCGTCAGCCGCTGATATTGCTAAGTCTGTTCATCATGCCCCTTTTTGCCTATGTACTCACCGGCGGAGTTGAAGAAGGCAGCTATAGCCCTGTAATTCAGTTACAACTAACGCAAGTAACACTGTTAATGTTGGTATTACCGATCCTGCTTGGGGCGCTATCGCCATCAGTATTTCTGCGCGATACCAGCACCAACATGAGTGAACTGATCAACACTACCCCCATTTCGCACAACAAACGCTGGTTATTACGATATGGCACTTTGATCAGTCTATTCCTGCTACTTTTTGTTTTAAGTTTTACTGCTGTTCTGCTTGCGTATACGCTTGAATTTGGTTTTTCAGCCGAGCTTTTAACCAGCACCATACTCAACCTGATGCTATTAGTATTGCCCAGTATAATGATCACGAGTGCGTTTGCACTCTGGCTTTCGACGTATTGGCAAAGCGCAATGGTTATGTATGCCTGTATAGCAACATTTGGTATAGGTTATTTAATACTGGCCAGTATGACTGGATCTCCGGTGCTTTCCGGCAGCAGCGTGCTCAATGATAGCTTTTATCACGCCATGCTATGGCTCGATCCATACGGTATTAGCGCACTGCTAGACAACATAAATTCGGCCAACGCTTATGTTAATAGTGAACTGCTGGTCAATCGTTTGGTGTACTTGATTTTCAGTGCCGCAGTTGTTTATGTTGTGCTTAATAGAAAAACGACACCTAAAGTCAATCAGAAACGCCGTAATAACATCAGCACTGCTAAGAACAGCCAAGCTACGCAAACGAAAAGAAAAGCAGCCAGTCGAATGCCGGTGTCACCTTTTATTCAGCTAATTAAAGTGCCACTCTTAACGCTGCTGCACAGTCGCGTCACACAAGTCATCCTCTTAGTTTGGCCAATGCTGATCTTTAACGAAGTACTCTCGGGCATAGGTTATGCGGAAGCATTGTCGGTGATTTCACCCAATAGCATAGATGCCCTCAACCTCGTTGCTTTTGACATGTTCTCAGTGCTTGGGGCCTTTGTCGTTGCTCTGTGGAGCTGGTTTATTTGCTCTCGCGACAAAAGCTATAACATCGCCGAGTTGATCGCTGCGGCCCCGGTTTCCAATCGTCAACTGGTGGGTGCTCAGATCATTGCGCTTGGCTTGATGATCCTAGTGCTGTTATTGCTCACCTTTGTTGGCAGCAGCTTGGCCGAGTTGATGGCAGGCAGTGGTTGGTTATTCCATCATTACTTGGTGCAGTTAATCCTTAGCGGATTACCGTTATTGATGCTTGGCAGCTTGTTTATTTGTATCAATCACCTTTGTCGTTCAAGTGCCACCTCTGGCGGTATTGTCGCACTGATCATTTTGATCAAATTTACGCCAATCATGACCTCACTGGGGTTGACTCATACGCTGTGGAATATTGCCGACTCTCCCCTGCAAGCACCTGATAATTTTTGGGGGTATAGCGCCAGCCTCTCTATTTACCTGCCATATATGGCGGTGTGGCTTGCGGTTTGTATTAGCATGATTTTACTTGCTATTAATCGCTCACACCGAGGCACCGCTTTAGGCAAACTTTCAGTAAAAGGCTTACCCAAAAGCACGTTACTATCATTTTCTGTAGCTTTACTGGCTGGGCTGAGCTTGCACTTTGCCTTAGTAAATGAAAAGCCTTTAACGAATTCAGATAAGCGCGAAGCCTGGCAGGCGCAATATGAAAATAGTTTTGGCGACTGGAAAAATAAGCCACAACCTTCGATTGTACACATTGATTCTGAAATCGATATCTACCCAGAGCAACAGTTGGCAAATTTTAAATTGCGTTACACCTTAGAAAACCGCACTGCTACACCAATTAACCAGGTATTAATTGGACGCTACGGCAACTATGCATATGGAAATATTGAACTCGATGGAGCGACTCTAGTTGAATTCGATGACGAGCTAAATCAAGGCACTTATCAGTTAGCGAAAAGACTTATGCCTGGCGAACAAAAAATCGTGCACGCCGAGTTTAGCTTTAATCAGTCACAATATTGGCCACACCGTTCTCATCAAGTGGTAAAGCCAGAGTTCAGCTATCTTCGCGCCAATCCATTGCTACCCACTGTAGGCTATCAAGCACAATACCAATTGGAAAATGGACAAACACGCGCAAAATATAATTTAAAGGAAATTGAAAATTTAGCGCCTTCAGCGCTGTTTCAAGATGAAACTAGCGCAGCTGGGACTTATCAATGGGCGTCACTTAGTACGGTGATTTCAACCCAAAAGGGCCACAATGCCATCAGCCAAGGTGAGTTAGTCAGCAGCTGGCAAGAGGGGCAACGCTCATATTTTAAATTTGAAACGAAAAAGCCTGTTCGAGCTATTCCGGCTTGGTTGTCAGTGCCTTTTTCTGCAATGTCACAAAATACGCTAGGGACGACTCTCAATGTTTATGCGCCTGAAAAGAAAGAAGCTGCACAAGTAAACCTCAAAGCAATGGTCGACACATTAGCTTGGTTTACAAAACACATTTCACCTTATTCTGGTGCTCAGCTCAACTTAGTTGCGGCACCAGATATTGGCACTGGTGGCTATGCTTTACCACAAGTGACGTTGATAAATAACACTCTTGGCTTTCGTGCAAAGCCGTCATTGAATGCAGGTTTTGATCAAAGGTATCGTCGCGCCGTTCATGAAACAGCCCATCAATGGTTTGGACATGGCCTAGGTAATGGCGTGAATGAAGAACGCTCATTTCTAGTGGAGTCCATGGCGAAGTACGTAGAGTTAGTCATTATTGAAAAGCACTACGGGGTCAATGCCATGCTTGCACTGGTAGAGTTGGAGCAAAAACGTTTTGAGTCAAGCCAGCGCAATAACTTGCAAGCACCGGTCGCTCTTGTGGACGCCACTCAGGAACATGATATCCATTCAAGAGCCACATTAGTGTTTGCCAAGTTACGAAAACTTGTCGGCGATGAAGCGATTACTGCGGCACTTAAATCTCTTTGGTTGCAGCACGCCTACCCAAAAACACCAGCCACCTCGATGGACTTTATTAGGGCATTAAAGCGCAGTACGTCGCAAAAGCATCATATTCTGATCAATGAGCTGTTTTTAAGCACGGTAAAGAAAGCCGGCGATAGATAATCGACATTTCTGTACTCCCTCACGCTGGCCAGCGGCAAATGAGCACTTATTCCTTCGCCTCATAGAGGTGCTAACGGTCAGCTTCAACCTTGTATACACAACTAGGGTAACTAAACATGAAAAAAAACATCCACAAAACAAAAGCATATTTAGGCTATTTGGTAGCAATAACCACTATCGGATTTGCTCATTACAGTCAGGCAAACATTAATAATGTCGCTGACTTATCTAAAACTCAACCGAACTTGGCATTGGAGGAGGCTATCACCGATGTTAAAAAGCGGCTAACGCAAATAAAGCCAAATATGCGCCTTTCTTATATTAAAGAGAAAAACGACAACGACGGTAAGATCCAGACCTATAAATTTACGCCCGTAGGGGTCTCTGGTGGGAAATGGACTGGGCTCAAAACTAAACACTCCAACAACAACGTTAGTGGCAAGATCTGGGATAATGATGCTCTGTTGTCACTGAAGGATTTTGATTTTGCCAATGCTAAACTTAAATTAGAAACTGACAATTCGTGGATTTTTACACTACCGACCTTTGTTAAAATAAATGTGAATTCTGAAAAAACGGATGAGAAAAAAACTACAGAGCTCAGTAAGGTATTACACGCCGAGCTTGAAGTGACCAAAAAAGATCCTCACTTTAGTTCATACCGGCTTTATTCAATAAGCGCTTTTTCACCTGAGTTTTCGGTCAAAATAACCAAATTTAATATGTATAACATACTGAGTGAAGCCTGGACAGATGGCCCTTTAGTTACATCTTCACAAACCGAGGATGTTGAAGGCAGCATGGGCTTTCTAATCAGTATTGATGAATATACAACAGTCCTAAATTCAGAGTTTAAATTGGTAGAAGTTAATTGAAAACTGGAGTTTTACTCGCTTCTTTCGATAGCCATACAAAAGTTTGCAATTTGATTTTTAACACTGTCATGTCGAGTGATATATACATGCAAAGACAATAGGTTAGAATTGTCTTCGTTTTAATTCCATAAAACCGTCAAAATTAAAGGCCGTTTTACTGAGGTTGTAGACCTAGTTTGTCTTCACTTTTATTCCACGGAAACAATAGTAATAATACGAAACTAGATCGAAGACTTAGGTAACTAGATCGAAGACATAATAATTTATCTACTAAGCTGAATAGTACTAATTATAAGGCTTTTACAGTTATCAATATGTCTTCGTTTTTGAAAGCATTAACTTTAGAAGTTAATGCTTTAAGCTCGGGCGACTATGTTTTAAACACTGTCGGTGTATACTGGATTAGAATAAATGTCTTTAATCATAGAGCCAAATACTTCAAGTGCTTGTTGGTTTTAGTGTCAGTGAAACTTCACTACATAGGTCGCAATGTAATCTATAACGGTGTTATCTGAAAACCAAGCTATATTCGACTATATAGTGAGTTTTACTTTTATATCCAAAGTCGATTAGTGAATAGAGCTTAAATAGAGTTTATTAAACTTCACTACCGTTAGAGAAAGATGATATAAAACACCACCTAATTTCCAATTACAAAGCCTAGTGGAGCGTTTAATGTTTGTCCGTAGTTTTTTTCTGTTATTGTTATCTTTGCCACTTATGGTGCAAGCGGCCTCGCTTGAATATTACCTTGGCAAATCTACTAGCTATGACGCTCACATTTCAAAACCAAGTGAAACATTAGGTTTTGAGATTGGCCAGCGTCATGTCAGGCATGATCAACTTAAGCAGTTTTTTACTACACTATCGGCACAAAGCGAGCGCGTTAAGCTCACATCAATTGGCTACACGCCTCAGTCACGCGAACAAATTCTAGTGACTATTACGGCACCGAAAAACCTTAAAAATCTCGATGAAATTTTAACTAAACGCCGCGTCTCGCCAGAGAATAAAGCAACAACGGATGGGCCGCTTGTTGTATGGCTTGGCTATAGCGTACACGGTGATGAAATCAGTGGCGCAAACGCATCGATGGCTGCGGCTTATCATTTTGCGGCAAGTCAGTCTGCCGAGATGAAAGAAATTTTAGACAACACCATTATCGTACTTGAGCCAAGCATTAATCCAGACGGTATGGACCGATTCGTTAATTGGGTGAGTACGTTTTATAACAACACACCAAATGGCGATCCAAACCACATGGAGCATCATCAAAACTGGGTTAGCGGACGTACTAATCACTATTGGTTTGATTTAAACCGCGACTGGTTGTTGCTGGCACAATCAGAAAGCCAAAACCGCGTTAAGTTCTTCCATAAATACCAACCTAACGTGTTAGGTGATTTCCACGAAATGGGCGCTAACACGACCTACTTTTTTCAGCCAGGTATCGCGACACGTACCCATCCACTGACACCAAAATCTAACACCAAGCTTACCCATGATATTGCTAAGCATCACGCGAAAGCATTAGATGAGCATAACCGTTTGTACTTTACCCAAGAAAGCTATGATGATTTCTACTACGGTAAAGGCTCAACTTACCCTGACATCAACGGTGGCATCGGCATTTTATTCGAACAAGCCAGTGCTCGCGGTATTGCGCAAGAGACCATCAACGGTTTACTAACATTCGAGTTTGGTATTAAAAACCAAGTATTAACCTCACTATCAACCGTTAAAGGGGCGTGGGAAAACCGCAATGAGTTAAAGAGCTATCGCAAGAAGTTTTATCAAGATGCGATTAAAATAGCGAAAAAACAAAAATTTGATGGCTATGTATTCCAAGAATCTAAAGATCAATATCGTCTACAGCACTTTTTAGACAAGCTAGCACAACACAAAATCACTGTTTATCCGCTAACCAAAGACTATTCGGTTAACGACAAGGTTTATAACAAGGAAACCAGTTATTTTATTCCGCTAGCACAAACGCAATACCGCGTTATTGAAGCACTATTTCAACAAGGTACCAACTTCGAAGATAATACTTTCTACGATGTATCGGGTTGGACTATGCCATTGGCGATGAACATCGAGTTTGACCAGGTTAAAAGCAAACGTGGCCTCAAACTAGCGGCAGTGCCATGGTCAGCGCCAGCGGCAAGCGAGACTCCAGCGATAGATAAAGAAGCTTATGGTTATGCCTTTGAGTGGCATCACTTTATGGCGCCTAAGCTACTAAATAAGCTGTTAGCCAATGACATTAAAGCACGTGTTGCCACCAAGTCATTTACAGCAACAATTAACGGCAAACAACGCCAATTTGATACGGGTACCATCGTTATTCCAACCGGCCTGCAACAAGGTGATTGGCAGCAAGTGATGGCACAAGCCAGCCAGGAAAGTGGTATTGAGCTATTTAATCTCTACACTGGCCTAACCATGGAGGGTATCGATTTAGGTAGTCGTGCGCTAAAACCATTAACAGAGCCTAAAGTGATGCTGTTAGGCGGTTATGGTATCTCACAATATGAAGCGGGCGAGATTCGCTTTTATCTCGATGAGATGATCAATGTACCAACATCAGTTATCGATTATGCCCGTTTGGCACGTATTGACTTGTCATATTACACCCACATCGTGCTGGTTAATGGTGATTACAGCCATCTGTCAAAATCTGCGATTAGCAAAATCAAAACCTGGGTTGCTAATGGCGGCGTTATCATCGGCCAAAAACGCGGCGCGCAATGGTTAGCCAAGCAAGAAATTTTGGTGGCAGACTTTGCCAGCAAAAAGCAGCTCAATGAACTGTTTGATACGAAAAACCTTGCTTACAAAGACAAGGAAGCACTGGCCGGACGCAAGCGTATCGCCGGGGCAATTTTTGAGTCTACAATCGATATCTCACACCCACTAGCCTATGGTTTTGAAGATAACTATTTGCCACTATTTAGAAACAGTACCTTGATGATGGCTAAACCTGAGCAACCGTTTGTGACACTAGCGAACTATGCCAACGATCCATTGCTCAGTGGTTACACCGACCAGAATTTGGTTGACCAACTATCTAAGAGTGCCGCGATCATTGCGCATAATGTTAAAAAAGGCCGCGTAATCGCCAGCGCAGACGTGCTGGCATTTCGTGGATACTGGCTTGGCAG
>CAKZQF010000153.1 GCA_937139475.1 uncultured Gammaproteobacteria bacterium
GTCCCCTTCGTCTAGTGGCCTAGGACACCGCCCTTTCACGGCGGTAACAGGGGTTCGAAACCCCTAGGGGACGCCAACCTTTCTATTTTATCCTGATAAAAAAACCTTTGATTAAACGAGCTTTCCTTCGGTAAATTATCGTTAGCGATCACTCAGTGTGAAAGCCAATTAAATCAGCCTTTATTGCGAATTTTATTCGTCATACTCGCTGGCAATCGATCCTGTCTGAATCCTTAGGGCTCTGTACTACGAATGAGAAAGTAAACAACATTTTAGATTTGAGTTTTCTTGCTCAATGTTGCTTTGAGCTAGCGATAAACTTCAAAGTAGTTAAAGCAGGGGAGAAGTGTCACTTCCTATTTGTTGAGCAACTACCGAATAATGTTGGAAAATATCGCTAGAAAAAAACCAACAATTTATTCATCGTGTCAGAAAACTATGTGCAACCCGTGTATCTAGTCAAATCAACCTTTCTTTGTGCAATTGGTATTAATAGATTTAATGAGTATTGGTGTTGCGGTATACCCAACCTATGGTTATGACTTTGATGTGCTTAAAGTAAAAGATGATGAAGCAATGGTTCAAGAAAAATTAGCAGGAAAGAATTAATTTTTATTTATCAATACAAAAAAGAAGTGCAGCGAGTAATTAGCTTAGCATGTATGTTGGGAGTGTCGCAGGCCTCTAACTTTGATAATCAATAGCTTTCGCCCAGTTGCGTTATCAACTTACTGATAATTTAAGCAAGCAGGTACTGGTTAAACACATAGGGAATAATTTGCCGGCAAGTTCACCAGCGTACAATACGATAGACCTGTCTTTACATTGACAATTAAACGACTACATTAAATTGCCTATCGCGGGACAAAATCTTGGTGACAAGGACTTCGTAGTACTTCCCGATGAGCACGCCTTGTTAGGTTCAGGCACAGCAGTAGACCGCGATATTCATGTCGCAGCGACCTTAAATTGTTTGGTTTATGTGTTGTATGTTAAAATCTGGAAGTAATTTGGCGTTAAATGTGATCAAAAACGCCAAATTTAAATCAATATACATTTATTGCTATTAAATTTGTATTGGAAGCGTTATAATTTGCGCCCATTTTTCAGCCGGTACCTTAAACATATGTCAGACACCACCATCACTTTTAGCGATTTAGAGCTCGCTCAGCCACTTCATAAAGCATTAGCAGATCTTGGCTACGAACGCCCATCTCCAGTGCAGGCAGCGGCCATCCCACACATGCTAAAAGGCAAGGATGTCATGGCACTAGCACAAACTGGTACTGGTAAGACAGCAGCATTCGCTTTACCTTTATTAACCAATATCGATGTTGATCTTGCGCAGCCACAAATCTTAGTGATGGCGCCTACGCGTGAACTAGCGATTCAAGTGGCTGAAGCTTTCCAAGCATATTCTCGTTATATCAAGGGTTTCCACGTTCTACCAATTTATGGTGGTCAGGCTTACCCATTGCAAATTAAGGCACTTAAACGTGGCCCTCAAGTTATTGTTGGTACACCAGGTCGCCTATTGGACCATTTAAATCGTGGTACGCTAAAGCTTGATAATATTAAAGCAATGGTGCTTGATGAAGCTGATGAAATGTTACGCATGGGCTTTATCGATGATGTAGAAACCATGATGGCGGCTACACCTAAAGACAAGCAAACAGCGCTTTTCTCAGCAACAATGCCAGATGCGATTAAACGTATTGGTAATAGCTACATGCAAAGCCCTGAGTTTATTAAGATTGAAGCAAAAACTGCAACGGTAGAGAATATCGATCAGCGTTATTGGTTTGTTCGTGGTAACACTAAGATGGAAGCATTAACCCGTATTTTAGAAACTGAAAAATACGATGGCGTTATTATCTTCTCTCGTACTAAGACGATGACTGTTGAAATCGCTGAAAAGCTTGAAGCTCGTGGTTACAGCGCCGCAGCGATTAATGGTGATATGACTCAGCAAAACCGTGAGCGCGTTATTAACCGCCTCAAAAACGGTGGCTTAGACATCTTGGTTGCGACCGATGTTGCTGCCCGTGGTCTTGATGTACCTCGCCTGGATTTAGTTATTAACTACGATATTCCATATGATGCTGAATCATATGTTCACCGTATTGGTCGTACTGGTCGTGCTGGACGTAGTGGTAACGCAATTCTTTTCGTTGCACCACGCGAAAAGCGCATGCTGTTCACTATCGAAAAGCTAACCCGTCAACGTGTGACTGAAATGAACCTTCCGTCACGTGATGATGTTTCTGCTAAACGTATCGAAACCTTCCGTGAAACACTAAATACCGTGTTAAAAACTGAAGATCTAGAATTTTACCGTGAGCTAAGTAATACACTGGCTAGCGAAGATGAAGCAACGGTTGAAGAATTAGCCGCTGCGTTATTATTCATGGCGCAAAAAGACAAACCTCTACAACTAGAGCCAGAGCCAATTCGCCCACCACGCCGTGAGCGTGAAGAGCGTGACCGTGATAGCCGTGGCGGTGAGCGCGGTCGTGATCGTGGAGAGCGCGGTTCGCGTCAGCCTCGTACAAACGTTAATATGGATACATTCCGTATTGAAGTCGGTCGTACCGATGGTGTTCAAGTTAAAAATGTTGTTGGTGCTATTGCCAATGAAGGTAACTTAGACAGCCAGTTTATCGGTGGTATCCGTCTACATGATAGCTACACCACAGTGGAGCTTCCGGCGGATATGCCAAAAGAAACGCTCGATCATTTATACAAGTCATTTGTTTGTTCTAAGCCAATGAAAATGACTAAACTACAATCGGGTACGTTACCTGATGAGCGTCCTGCTCGTCGTGGTGGTCGTGATGGTGGCGGCCAACGTCGTGATGGCGGTGGTCAGCGTCGTGAAAATCGTGGCCATCGTGGTCAACGTAACGATTCACGTGGTGACCGCGGCGGAAACCGCGGTGGTCAGCGCCGTGACCGTAACGACAGATCTTAATCAATAACAATTGATTTAAAAAACCAGCTTCGGCTGGTTTTTTTATGCTCAGGATAAAGAGAAGGTCCCAGCGCAAGGAATTGTCAGGGGCAGCAATGTTGGCGTCGGTGATAATAATTAATTGTTGCTCGTTGGCCGATAGGGTAGAATAAGCCGCCCTGTAATGGCTCCTTCGTTTGGAGATTTAGCGGGTAAGCTATAACGCCTTGTTTCTTAAATTGGTTTTAAACCCTCACAAGGCATGGAAAATAATACGATAAAACAAGTGATCTTGCGTATAGGTCACCACTGTTAAGGACACCAAATGTCACAAAATACTTCAGTTACAATTACTCTACCAGATGGTAGCCAGCGTTCATTTGATAATGCGGTTACTATTATGGACGTTGCCAAAGATATCGGTACTGG
Organism: uncultured Gammaproteobacteria bacterium; assembly: GCA_937139475.1. GTDB lineage: Bacteria > Pseudomonadota > Gammaproteobacteria > Enterobacterales > Psychrobiaceae > Psychrobium. Next base: position 3,380 of record CAKZQF010000153.1, read on the forward strand.
CTTAGCCAAAGCATGTATTGCCGGTCGCATCAATGGCGAGCGCGTAGATGCTTGCGAATTAATCGAATCAGATGCGAAGATTGAAATTATCACCTCTAAAGATGAAGACGGGATCGAGATTATCCGTCACTCGTGTGCTCACTTGATTGGCCACGCGGTAAAACAGCTTTGGCCAGACGCTAAAATGGCAATTGGTCCTACGATTGATAATGGCTTCTACTATGATATCGATATGGAGCATTCGTTAACGGCTGAAGATTTAACTAAGCTTGAAAAGCATATGCTAAAGCTTGCTAAAACTAATTACGAAGTTGTTCGTAAAAAGGTGTCTTTAGAAGAAGCGCGTAAAGTTTTTGAAGAACGCGGTGAGACCTATAAGCTAGAAATTATTGATGGAATTGACAGCGACGCTCGCCCAGGTCTATACCATCACGAAGAATACATCGATATGTGTCGTGGTCCTCACGTGCCAAGCATGAAACACTGTCAGCATTTTAAAATTATGAAGGTTGCAGGTGCATACTGGCGCGGTGATTCTAAAAATAAAATGTTGCAACGTGTTTATGGCACTGCATGGGCAGACAAAAAACAGTTAAAAGCCTACCTTAAGCGTCTTGAAGAAGCTGAGAAGCGCGATCATCGCCGCATTGGCAAACATCTTGATCTTTACCATATGCAAGAAGAAGCGCCGGGAATGGTGTTCTGGCACAATGATGGCTGGACAGTATTCCGTGAGCTTGAAGATTTCATTCGTGAAAAGCTTAGCCAATACGATTATCAAGAAGTAAAAGGTCCACAGATTATGGATCGTAGCATGTGGGAAAAATCAGGTCACTGGGACAAATACTCAGATGGCATGTTTACTACGTGCAGCGAAAACCGTGATTACGCAATTAAGCCAATGAATTGTCCTGGTCATGTGCAGATATTTAACCAGGGGTTAAAGTCTTACCGTGATTTGCCATTACGTATGGCTGAGTTTGGTTCATGCCATCGTAATGAGCCTTCAGGTGCATTACACGGTTTAATGCGTGTACGTGCATTTACTCAAGATGATGCACATATTTTCTGTACTGATAGTCAAATTCTGTCTGAAGTAACTGACTGTATCAAAATGGTATTTGATTGTTACGAAACATTCGGCTTTAAAGATATCGCGATTAAACTATCTACTCGTCCTGAACAGCGTGTTGGTAGTGATGAAGTATGGGATAACGCCGAGCAAGCACTTCGCGAAGCACTAGAGCAAAATAACCTTGAATATGACCTGCAACCAGGTGAAGGTGCTTTTTATGGCCCTAAAATTGAATTTACTTTGCATGATTGTTTAGGTCGTGCGTGGCAATGTGGTACAATCCAGCTCGATTTCTCAATGCCGGACCGTTTAGACGCAACTTTTGTTGCTGAGGATAACGAGCGTCACACGCCTGTGATGATTCACCGTGCAATTTTAGGTTCACTTGAGCGTTTCATCGGTATTTTAATCGAGGAATATGCTGGCTTGTTCCCGACTTGGTTATCGCCAACTCAGGTTGTTGTAATGAATATTACCGACAAACAGAGTAAATATGTCACAGATATCGTAAATAAATTGAAATCTTGTGGAATTAGAGCCAAAGCGGACTTGAGAAATGAGAAAATAGGCTTTAAAATCCGTGAACATACTTTAAAGCGTGTGCCATACCAAATCGTTATTGGCGATAAAGAGGTAGAAGCACAAGAAATTGCTGTTCGAACTCGTAAAGGTGTCGACCTAGGTAAAATGTCATTAGAAGCATTTATCGACTCGTTACACCAAGAGATTGGCAGCCGTAGTTTAAATCAACTGGAGGAATAACCGATTAAAGGCGCAAGAAGAGGACAAGTGCAAAAAAAGAATTTGCACCAAATAAATGGTGAAATCACCGCAAGTGAAGTGCGTTTAACTGGCGCAGATGGCCAACCAGTAGGGATTGTATCTTTACGCGAAGCTATGTCTGCTGCAGAAGAAGCAAACTTGGATCTAGTCGAGATTAGCCCAAATGCCGAGCCGCCTGTATGTCGAGTTATGGACTACGGTAAATATATTTTCGAGAAATCGAAAAAAGACAAAGAACAGCGTCAAAAGAATAAGCAGATCCAGATTAAGGAAATAAAATTCCGCCCTGGAACTGACGAAGGCGATTATCAGGTAAAACTACGCAACCTGACTCGCTTTATCGAAGACGGAAACAAAGTGAAAGTTACACTGCGTTTTCGTGGTCGTGAGATGGCACACCAAGGTTTGGGAACAAAGCTATTGAATCGTATTAAAGATGATTTAGCCGAGCTAACAAACGTGGAGTCTTTTCCTTCAATGGAAGGGCGCCAAATGGTGATGGTACTTGCACCGAAAAAGAAATAGTTAAGGCAATTCAAGTTGCAAATTAGTGGCCTAGCTTGCTAAGCCACTAAATTTTGTACGCCTTGCTATATAATATTAACCCAATGCGAAGTAGAAGATTTAACAATGCCTAAGATGAAATCTAACAAAGGCGCCGCAAAACGTTTCAAGAAAACGGGTTCTGGTGGCTTCAAATTCAAACATAACCATCTTCGTCACATTTTGACAAAGAAAAGCACTAAGCGTAAGCGTCAATTGCGTTCTAAAGGTATGATCCATAAAGTGGACGTTCCTTCAATCAATCGCATGCTTCCTTTCGCATAGAACTTACTGGAGAATTTGAACAATGCCTAGAGTAAAACGTGGTGTACAGGCTCGCGCGAGTCACAAGAAAGTTTTAAAGCAAGCTAAAGGTTATTACGGTGCACGTTCACGTGTTTATCGTGTTGCTTTCCAAGCTGTAACTAAAGCTGGTCAATATGCTTACCGTGACCGTCGTCAGCGTAAACGTCAATTCCGTCAATTATGGATTGCACGTATTAATGCTGCTTCTCGTCAAAATGGTATGTCTTACAGCCGTTTCATTAACGGTCTTAAGAAAGCATCTATTGAGATCGATCGTAAGATCCTAGCTGATATCGCTGTATTCGATAAGCACGCATTTAGCGTTCTTGTAGAAAAAGCGAAAGCTGCTCTTTAATTCATCCACTCTGATTTTATATTAGAAAGTTGATTTGAAGTTAAAAAAGCAACCTCCGGGTTGCTTTTTTTATGTCTGAAATTTACTAAAGTTGACAATAAATTCATGCCTTTGTACATTACATGGCTCAGTTTGAGTTTTTACTCTAAGGAGCTTGCGTGAATTACAAAACATTAACAGTTTCACTTGAGGAACATATCGCCCATGTGGTGCTGAATCGCCCACAACAGCTAAATGCAATGAATACTGACTTTTGGTTGGAGTTGCCTAAAGCAATTAAAGCCATTGACCGCAGCGCCGAGGCTAGGGTGATCGTTATCTCTTCCACTGGTAAACACTTCTCTGCTGGCATGGACTTAGCTGTCTTTACAACCCCCGGTACAATCCCAATGGATGGTGATCCATCACGGATGGCAGAAAACCTGCGTCGAGCAGTATTAGAGCTTCAGGACGCTTTTAATGCATTAGAGAGTGTAAGAATACCGGTCTTAACAGCAATTCAGGGGGGCTGTATCGGTGGCGCGGTTGATATGCTTTGTGCAAGTGATAGTAGGTACTGCACAGAAGACGCGTTCTTTACGATTAAAGAGACGCAGCTCGGCATGACTGCCGATTTAGGTACCATGCAAAGGCTACCGCACCTGATCCCCCAAGGCGTAATGAGAGAGCTAGCGTACACTGGTCGTAAATTTTTCGCCAAAGAGGCCAAGGAACTTGGATTCGTTAATCAAGTCTTTGCCAATCAAGATGAAATGTTAGAGGGGGTTATGACGATTGCCAAAACAATTGCACAACAGTCTCCGCTGGCGGTGGCTGGCTGCAAGGAAATGATTAACTATGCGCGAGACCATAGCGTGGCAGACAGCTTGAAGTATATGGCCACATGGCAAGCAGGCATGTTTCGTCCGCAAGATATGATGTTAAGTTTTATGGCGAAAGCGCAGCAGGAAGCACCGGAGTTTGAACCGCTTTGGCCTATTAAAACGCTATTTAGTAAAGATGAAGATTGAACCTGTTTCTAACAACATAAAAAAAGCCAGCGCGATTAACGCTGGCTTTGTCTTAGTTCACTAATAAAAATAGAGAGAGGGTTTTTTATTAGTTAGAACTTGTAACGAGCTGTAAAGCTAACACGACGTGGAGTCTGGTAGTTAACTGGCGCTTGGTAATTAGGATTGCTAATTACTGCTGTACCAGAACCTGATTCAGCTTCTTCAACGAATTCGGTAACACCTTGGAAGTTAAGTAGGTTACGTACGTCCATCTTCAGAGTTAAGCCTTCTGCCCAACTAGGCTTGTAGCTTAAACCAACGTCCAGGTTTTTCGTCCAAGGTGTACGCCCTTGGTCGCCACGTTGACCTAAAACACCATCACAGTAGTAAGAAGATGAACCGTAGTTACTTAGGCCGCTATAATCTACGCCTAGAGCATCTTTATTTGCTTCTAGTGGAATGAAGCCCTGACAGCTCATAGGACGACCAGATGATATTGACATGTTTGCAGAAAGCGCTAACTCATCATTGATTTTGTAAGCACCGAACACTTTAAGTGTGTGACGACGATCGTTTGGCAGCGCGCCGTAGGCACCATGTTGGAAAAATGCATTATCAACGTCTTGTGTTAAACCTGCATCGTCTTGCTCATTTGTTGAGTTTACGTAGCCTTCAGAGTTACCTTCGCTTTTAGCTAAAGTATAAGAGGCTTTAACATACCAACCATCGCTCATAGGGCGTTCAGCCGTTAATTCTAGCGCTTTGTATTTACGTTGATAGGTAGTTAAACCAAAGTATTCTTTTGGCACTACTGTCGTTGCGTAATTACCATTGTTTTCTAGATCCATTGCCAATGAAACATCACGGCCAGGGTTCATTAGGAAACAATCAGCCATTGAGTGGTAATCAAAGTCTGTGTAACCGTTATCTGTCGCGTAGTCAATAAATGGCTGGTGAGAACAGTAGTCATCCATACCATCTTTAACTTCACGGTAGACAAGTTTTGTACCTACTACCCACTCTTCAAGCTCTTGTTGGTAACCTAAAATTAGCTCATCTTGATGCATTGGATTCAAGTCTGTTACTGCAACCGTACGTGAATCAGGAGCATTTAATGAACCGTTAATTAAGGTTTCGCCAAGCTTAGCACCTAGTTTATCCGGTGCTGAAGTAACAGGGTTCTCATCAGCACTATCGACTAAGAAGTACTCTTCAAGCGAGTATTCGATCCCAGCAGAACGAATATTTGTGTTTGATGCTACAGGAATAAAGTAACGGCCTAACGTACCGTATACTTTTGAAGTTCCTTCGGCACCGATATCCCAAGAGAAGCCAAGACGAGGAGCAATTTGGTTTGAAGCTTCAACAAAAACGTTACCTTCACCATTACGGTTAGTGAAGCCTTCAGAACGAAGTCCTAAATAGATCATCCACTCGTCGTTTACCTGCCAGTTGTCTTCGATATAGAATGCCGTGTTTTCAACTTCAAATGAACCTGATACGTTGTTGCGTTGACGATGGCGAATGTAATCTTGGCCTTCAGGAACAACTACGCCATTCACGCTTTTGCCTGAACCACTATGCCAGCGCCAGTAGTCACCACCTGAGAAGCTACGGCCACGGCTAGTTGAGGTAAATAGCTCTTGGTCATAACCCAATTTAATGTTGTGATCACCTAGTGCATATTCAACACTAAAGCGAATAGATTCACGAATATCTTGGTCTGGTGCGAACTCTAGGTCAGGAGAGTAGTACTGCGATTCAGCAATGCCCCAACAACCGATGCGTTGTGAGCTAGTCGGAGTTTCGCGGCGGTCGTAAACAAGAGGACAGTCTGCACCTGGGCCCACATCAGGAGTACGCGCATCAAGAGTATGATCCATTTCGCCCCAAAGTAAGCTAACAGTTAGATCATCTGTAATGAAACCAGTGTAGTTAACGATAGATACATCACCGCCAGACATGCGGCTGTACTCTTCGCCGGCTTCACCATGTTCTGTACCGTAACGAACACCGTCTTCATAAGAATATGGTTGGTAATCACGCTCATCTTCATTTTGAATATGGGTAACTTCCAATAGGTGATCGTCACTAATGTTCCAGTCTAACTTAACTAAGTACATTGGTGAATCGTTCTTACGCACTTGGCTAGTTTGGCTACCAAAGGTTTCAACTTTGTCTGCTTTACCTTCAAATAAGCCGAAGAAGAATAGCTTGTCTTCCACGATAGCGCCAGATGCAAACGCATTGTAGCTCATGTACTCGTACTTATTAGCTGAGCGATATGCTAAGAAACGATTCTTATAATTCATTTCAGGGTCTTGAGAGAATGCGTCTGTACTTGCTTCTCTGAAGTCCGCTGGTGTGTAATAAACTGAACCGCCGCCAGTCCACTCATTTGTACCACGTTTGGTTACAAGGTTTACTACACCACCTAGTGAACGTCCATATTCTGCGCCATATCCACCAGTTTTAACCTGTTGCTGTGCCACTGCGTCATAAGGCAAGTCAGCAAAAGAAGTAAAGTTACGGATATTTGTTACATCAAAGCCATTGATGAAATATCCATTTTCAGCAACTGAAGAACCGCCAAAGGATGCTAGGTTACCGAATGACGAGTCACCTGAGGTTGTACCAGGCGCTAATAGTGCAACACTAGTCAAGTCACGAGCAACTGGTAACAATTCGATTTGATCAGCGGTAAATACAGAAGTTGATTCAGCCGAAGAAGTATCGATTGTAGTTAGTGCATTGCCGACGATTTCGATGCGCTCAGCTGCAGTGAAATCTACTGAGCTACCAGTACCGATAGTAACTGTTAGTTCTTGTGTACGGTTACCATTAGTTACCGTGTAGTTACCTGTAGGTAGTTTTGAAAATGTGAAACGACCATTTTCACCAACAGTAACAGTACGGCTAAAACCTGTCGCCGGATTTTTTATTGTAATTGTTTTTCCTGCTATGGCGTGTCCGTAAATGGAGCCAGATGAGTTGTCAGCGAAAGCTGGTGCCGCTAAACCCAACGAAGAAGCAACCGCTATACAAGCGATACTCTTTTTAAATTTCAACATAAATTTTATCTCTTAAATGATAATTGTAATTTTTATTCGCGTAATTGTTACAAAACAAGCAGTTTGTAAAAATCCGACACAATATGTCACGATGTATACAAATATGCAAGTATAATGCTGAGGTTGGATACTGGCTCGGAATGTTCTTTGATCTAAATTAAAACATTATGTTGAGACGACAATAATCATCACAAATCTGTATCAGTGCACCCAATACAACAAATCAACAATTCTTAAATGCGACAAGTTATTCTTGCATTCAATGTAAGCGAAGGTTGATACATACTTAAGGCATCCACCTCCGGATGGATTACACAGATTTATCACGTCACTAGTTCTAAGAAATAAGTATCCCGTGAGCGCCTACAGTTATCGGCTAAAAATTTATTTATAGTGCAATTTTTGAAATAGTCTTTTTAGACGATGAGCGATTTGAGCCCACTCTTGATAATGAATTACATGAGAAAAGCTTTATGTCCTAAGTGCTACAGAAATTTAGCCAGGGCATTTAGCACTACATATAACGTGCATTAAAAAAGAGAATAACTATGAATAAGTGTCAAACAGCTCAACAAGTTGTCGCTCAAATAAAAGATGGCATGACCGTAGGTATCGGCGGTTGGGGTCCTCGTCGTAAGCCTATGGCACTAATCCGTGAACTATTACGTAGTGATGTTAAAGACTTAACTATTGTTGCCTATGGTGGTGCTGATGTCGGCATGCTGTGTGCGGCAGGTAAAGTGAAAAAGGTTATTTACGCCTTTGTTTCATTAGACTTTATTCCTCTTGAGCCTTATTTCCGTCAAGCGCGCCAGAATGCGACGATTGAGACGATGGAAATCGATGAAGGTATGTTTTTATTGGGGCTAAAAGCGGCCGCAATGAACATTCCATTTATACCAACAAACATTGGTTTGGGTACCGACGTATTAAATATCAATCCAGAAATAAAAACTATCGAGTCTCCTTATAGTGATGGTAAAGAGTGGGTTGCTATGCCGGCAATTAATCTGGATGTTGCACTATTACATGTGGATAAAGCTGACAGCCGAGGCGTTTGCCAAATTAAGGGCGCGGATCATTATATGGATGATTTGTTTGCCAGAGCGTCAAAGCAAACTTTTGTTAGTTGCGATGAGTTAGTGGAAAGTGATTACTTCCACCAAGATCCGCTAGAGGCACGTTTTGTATTTTGGGAACGCAGTGAAACAAATGCAGTAGTACACATTCCTGGTGGCGCACACCCTACATCATGTGACCCAATGTATGGTTTTGATGTACCACATTTTAAAACGTATAACGCGTCGGTTAAAAGTGACGGCGGTTGGCAGTCATATTTTGACGAGTTTGTTCAATGTAGTGAGCAAGAGTATTTAGAAAAAGTGGGAGGTCTTGATGCGCTTAAGAAACTTCCATTGCCAGTTTTCTAAGCCAGCTCTCGATTAAAACCACTACAGATAATTAAGGAACAAATGATGTCAAACTCTACACCAGCAACAGATTATACATTAACCGAGTTACTTATTTGTGCAGCATCGACTGCATGGATAGATGATGGGGAAGTACTAGCAACCGGTATCGGTATTGTACCGCGTCTAGCAGCAAGTCTTAGTATGTTAAGCACAAACCCAGACTTAATGATGACTGACTCAGAGGCTTACATGGTTGCGGAACCCGTACCGGTAGGCAAGCGTAATGGCTATGAACCTAAGCGCGACTCATGGATGGGCTTTTCACGCATATTCGATAATGTGTGGGGCAAAAAGCGTCATGCGTTCGTAGGTCCTACGCAAATTGATTGTTTTGGACAGGCAAATATTTCATGTATCGGGCCTCATGCGAAGCCAAAAGTTCAAATGCTCGGAGTTCGAGGTTTTCCTGGCAACTCTATTAGCCACCAGAACTCATTTTTCATTCCTAACCACAATAAAAAGGTTTTTGTTGATGGTGAAGTAGACATGGTGGCATCTATTGGTTACAACCCAGAGCGTCTGCCTAAAGGTTATAGCTTTGATGATATTGATATTCGTCTGATTGTTACAAACCTTTGTGTGATGGATTTTAACGGCCCAAACAAGCAAATTCGTGTGATTTCTCTACATCCTGGTGTGAGCATTGAAGAAGTGGTTGATAACACAAGTTTTCAACTTAGCTACGCTAGCGATATCCCAACAACTGCTGCACCAACTGTTGAGCAGCTTGAAATTATCAACCGCGTTGACCCAAATAATGCGCGTGCTTATGTCATTAAAGATAATCCGCTTGGCGATCGTCGCAAAGAACAAGCGTAAGGAAGTACGGTATGAGTGAACAAGCAAACGAAGAAGTCGATATCATTCTTTATAGTGCAGCCGACGGTGTTGCCACTATTACGATGAATCGCCCTAAGTACAACAATGCACAAAATGGTCGTATGACTTATGAGTTGGATGATGCTTTTCGTCGTGCTGTTGCTGACGATGAGGTAAAAGTTATCGTGCTAAAAGGAGAAGGTAAACACTTCTCTGCTGGTCATGATATTGGCACGCCTGGACGTGATATTCATTTGCCGCAAGAGCGGGTAACGATGAATTATGATCATTCAAATAAACCAGGTGGCGAGTTTTTATACGCTCGCGAAGCTGAGGCTTATTTGGGCATGTGTCGCCGCTGGCGTGATATTCCAAAACCTACGATTGCTTGTGTGCAAGGAGCCTGTATTGCAGGCGGGTTAATGCTGGCTTGGGTTTGTGATCTTATTATTGCCTCAGATGATGCATTCTTCTCTGATCCCGTAGTGCGCATGGGCATACCTGGCGTTGAATACTTTGCTCACCCATACGAGTTGAACCCACGTATTGCCAAAGAGTTTTTATTTACTGGTGATCGCATGAGTGCAGACCGTGCTTATCAAATGGGAATGGTTAACCGGGTGGTAGCGCGTGATGAGCTAGCAGATACGACTCAGGCAATGGCTGAAAAAATAGCTCAAATGCCACGTCTTGGTCTTGCGTTGACCAAGCAAGCGATTAACCATGTTGAAGATCTGCAGGGGAAACGCAATGGCATGGAGGCGGCGTTTGCCTGGCATCATTTTGCACATTCACACAATGACTTGATCTCAGGTGACAAGCTTGGTGGTCATGATGCTAAATCCATGGCAGCCGAGAACAAGAAGCAAGGCAGTTAATGATGAAAACTAAATTAACAGAGCTGTTGGGTTGTAAATACCCAATTATTCAAACCGCCATGGGGTGGGTAGCAGACGCCAATTTGGTTGCTGCCAATTGTAACGCTGGTGCATTCGGCTTTTTGGCTGGCGCGGTAATGAGCCCTGAAGAGGTTGAAGCGGGGATTTTAGAAATCAAATCCAGAACCGACCAACCCTTTGGTGTCAACTTTCATATGTACCAAGCGGGCGCCACTGAAATTATTGACTTATGCGTTAAGCATAAAGTTGCAGCGGTAAGTTATTCCCGTTCACCTGACAAGGTGATGATAAAGAAATTAAAGGATGCCGGTATTGTCTGTATTCCAACGGTTGGCGCAGTTAAGCATGCGGTTAAAGCCGTTGAAATGGGTGCTGATGCCATAGTCATTCAAGGCGGTGAGGGCGGTGGTCACACAGGTTCTGTCGCAACAACCATTTTGCTGCCGCAGGTTATCGATGCACTCAAGGAATCGGGTGTACCAGTAGTCGCTGCTGGTGGCTTTAGTGACGGTAGAGGCCTGGTGGCCGCGCTTGGTTTTGGCGCCGATGGGATAGCAATGGGAACCCGCTTTTTGATGACAAAAGAAAGTCCAGTTCCGCCGCAAACGAAAGAGAATTATATTAAGGCCAACCCAAACCAAATCATTGTTAGTAAGAAGTTAGATGGTCTGCCACAGCGAATGATAATGAATAAATGTCTCGATGACCTCGAGCATGCTGGGCCTATCTCAATGTTTTTCTCCGCGATTAAAAATGGCCTCGCTTATCGCCGTTACACTGGTCAATCATTATTGTCGCTGTTGCAAGCTGGTTGGAAGATGAAACAAAACAACAAGCTTACTTATGGACAAACATTAATGTCTGGCAATGCGCCGATGATGATTCAAGAAGCAATGGTACGGGGAAACCCAAGTGAAGGGATTTTACCAAGCGGCCAAATAGCTGGGGCAATTGGTGATTTACCAGACTGTGCCACATTAATATCTACCATGGTTAATGACGCTAAATCGCGATTAGCTGCGATGTCTACATTGGTTAATTAGAATTTAAGGAATTAGGAACATGACTCAACAACTTCCATTTACGACAAGTATCAACAATGGCATTGCACAGCTGATTTTCGATAAGCCGCCAGTTAATGCATTTGATAGTCATGGTTGGTTTGCTATCGCAGACAAAATTAAAGAGCTAGGAACGACTCAAGGTGTTCATGTGGTTGTTATTGGCGCTCAAGGACGCGGTTTTTGTGCTGGCGTTGATATTAAAGAGCTCGCAGAAGACGGAACCAAGATCACTGCGGTTAATAAAGGTAACTTTGACACCTTTGCGAACGTCCATCATTGTCCTGTGCCTGTGATTGCAGCGGTTCATGGTTTCGTATTAGGTGGTGGTATTGGCATCTGTGGTGCAAGCGACATTATCATTGCTAGTGACTGCGCAAGCTTTGGCGTGCCAGAGGTTGATCGCGGTGCACTAGGCATGGGGGCTCATTTATCACGTATGTTCCCGGTGCATAAAGTTCGCTACATGTTCTTCACTGGTGAAATGATTGACGCACAAGAAGCTTATCGTCTAGGTGCCGTTGAAAAAGTTGTAGCAAAAGAAGAGCTTATGGACACCGCCCTTGAGGTTGCAGCAAAAATAGCAGAGAAAAGTACCCGTGCCATAAGGCTGGCGAAAGAATCACTCAACGGTGTCGAAGTACAAGATATCGAGCGTGATTACCGTTATGAACAAGGGTTCACACTTGAGTTATACACCTCTCCAGATTCGCAAGAAGCACGCGATGCATTTGTTGAAAAACGCGATGCAGAATTTGTAGAAACAAAATAATTGCATTGCGTTAGTTTCGCTACCGCTTAACTATTTGCGTAAATGATAGGAGAAAAAAATGACCGAAGCATATATCGTAGACGCTATTAGAACACCAACAGGCAGACGCAAAGGCGGCCTGTCTCATGTCCATGGCGCTGACCTTGGAGCACACGTACTTAAAGCGCTTGTAGAGCGTAATAACATTCCTGATAGTGATTATGAAGATGTTATCTTTGGCTGTGTTGACACCATTGGGCCTTTGGCTGGTGACATCGCACGCACCTGCTGGCTAGCAGCTGGTTTAGATCAAGGGGTACCCGGCACCACAGTTGATCGTCAATGTGGCTCATCACAACAAGCAGTACACTTCGCCGCGCAAGCGATTATGTCTGGCACTATGGATGTGATTGCCGTAGGTGGTGTACAAACAATGACCCAAATTCCGATTTCTTCTGCAATGATCGCTGCAGAGCCATTAGGCTTTACTAATCCATTCACCGGCTCTAAAGGCTGGGTCGAGCGTTACGGTACGACCCCACCAACACAGTTTAATTCAGCGCAAATGATTGCAGATAAATGGGAACTTAGTCGCGAGGAGCTGGAAAAGTTCTCGCTAGAATCACATCGCCGTGCCTTAAATGCGATTGAAAAAGGTTACTTTGAGCGTGAAATTGTTCCTTTAGAGGGCGTTACACAAGATGAAACGCCACGTGTTTCATCACTTGAGAAAATGGCTGAACTTGAAGGCATCATGGGGTGCGATAAAGTGACCGCTGGTGTTTCGTCGCAAACATGTGATGGCGCTTCAGCTATGCTGATTGTGTCAAAAGCCGCGTTAGAGAAATATAACCTCAAGCCTCGTGCTCGAATTCACCATATGAGTGTGCGCGCAGACGATCCTATTTGGATGTTAACAGCGCCAATCCCGGCAACCAAATTTGCACTCGATAAGGCCGGTATGACCCTTGATGATATCGATTTGGTGGAAATTAACGAAGCATTTGCCTCTGTAGCGATGGCTTGGTTAAAAGAAACGGGTTATCCACATGAAAAAACAAATGTTAACGGTGGTGCAATCGCGCTGGGACACCCTTTGGGAGCAACCGGTACCCGATTAATGACTAGCCTCTTACATGAGCTAGAACGCACCGGAGGCCGCTTTGGACTACAGACCATGTGTGAAGGTGGCGGACAAGCAAACGTTACAATAATTGAGCGACTAGCTTAAATCATTTAAAAATTTAAAGAAGAATATTATGTCAAATTCATGTCAAAACAGAACAGTTATTATCACCGGTGCTGGTGGTGGTCTAGGTCGATCTTATGCACTAGCATTAGCAGCTGAGGGAGCCAATGTCGTGGTAAACGACATCAATGGTGAGGCAGCCAACGCTGTGGTTAGCGAAATCAGCGCAGCTGGTGGTAAAGCAATCACCGACACCAATGATATTACTAATTATGAAGAAGCAGGTCAGATTGTAAAATCTGCAATTGATTCATTTGGTGAACTACATGCCGTTATCAATAATGCGGGCATTTGTCGTGACCGCATGTTCATCAGTCTAAGTGAGTCTGATTGGGACGCCGTGATGAACGTGCATCTAAAAGGACATTTTTGTATCGCCAGTCACGCCGGACAATATTGGCGTAATCAAGCGAAAGCGGGTAACCCGATCAATGCTCGTATTATTAACACCAGTTCTGGTGCTGGTTTGCAGGGCTCAGTTGGTCAGTCTAACTATGCAGCAGCAAAGGGTGGTATTGCATCGTTAACACTAGTACAAGCGGCAGAGTTAGCACGCTATGGCGTAACATCAAATGCGCTAGCTCCTGCAGCACGCACTGGCATGACTGAAGATGTATTTGCCGATATGATGGCTGCTCAAGAGGGAAAATTTGATTATTATAATCCAGATAATCTAGGGCCTTTCCTGGCGTACTTGGTCAGTGAGCACTCAAACGATGTGACTGGGCAAATATTTGAAGTTGAAGGCGGTAAAATTGCCATCGGCGACGGCTGGAAAACTGGCGCTACTAAGAACAAAGGCGAACGCTGGACAGTTGAGGAATTAATTAACGAAGTACCTGCCTTGATTGAATCTGCAATCCCTGCGCAAAAAGTTTACGGTACTTAGTCTGTCATCAGCCTTATCGAAAACTGATTAATCGGATGGAGGCCACTTCCTAGTGGCTTCTATACTACTTTCTTAATCCCTAAACCCATCTCTTGGCGTCTCCCTATTCTAGCTATCATCTTGATTTTAACTGCTATACTTTCTTTACGCTCACGTTAGTGCTGAGGAAAACTATGCACCTTAGCCTTAGATCTAAAGGTACAAGTATTTATGTTACCTCTAATTTCAAGATTAAAAGAAGCCCTTAGTAAGCAATCATCTATTATTTATGATGTGGAAGGGTTAAAGCCATTTTATCGCGGGCCTGAGGGTTTTGAGCAGTTGAGTGCGAGAGAAAGGGAAATAATCGCGGTTGTGAAACCCGCCAGCATTAATGATGTTGCTTCTTTGGTTACGCTTGCAAATGACTGTTCCGGTCAGACTGATTTTGATTTTTGTATATACCCGATTAGCACTGGCCTAAACTGGGGCTATGGTACCGGTCAGCCTCCAATCTCCGGTCGGCGCGTGGTGATATTAAACTTGTCCTCATTGACCGCCATTTCTTTTGAACAAGAGTTAGGTTTAGTTACGATAGAGCCGGGGGTAACGCAGAAAATTTTGAGTGATTATTTAATCAAATTAGGTGATGAATTTATGGTGCCCGTCACTGGTGCCGGACCTGACTGTTCCTTGCTCGGCAATGCATTAGAGCGTGGTTATGGAATCACACCATTTACCGACCACTTTGGCGCTGTTACGGCAGTGGAGGGAATTTGGGGCAATGGCGAACGCTATCTGTCCGCGGTCAAAGAGCTTGATAACTCGGATGAAAAATTTGTCGATAAAACATTTAAATGGGGCGTTGGCCCTTACCTTGAAGGGTTGTTTAGCCAATCTAATCTCGGCATTGTTACTCAAATGACAATTAGGCTTGCTAGAAAGCCCGCGCAATTTACCTCATTCATTATTCAAATACCTAATGACGATGATTTTGAACCTGTGGTTCCCCTGATTAGACAGGTATTACGAGAGTATGAAGGAATAGTTGGCTCAATTAACCTAATGGACAGGAGAAGGGTATTATCAATGTTTGCTGATAATCCTAATCCGGGTCAGCATAAGGTGATGTCTGCCCAAGATATCGATAGATTGAGTAAAGCGCATCAAGTGCCGAGCTGGACCATCATGGGCAGTATTTATGGTAGTCAGGGGGTCGCGCGCGCGGCAAGAAAAGAAATTGAAGCTATTTTTAGCCAAGTTCCCTGTAAACAGGTGTTTTCTGATAGCTTAGCTATAAAAGTAGCAAAAGGTGTTTTGTCTAATTGTCCTCAAATTTTAATTAATTATTTTACGAGCTTGGAAAGAGTGCAAGGGCAGATAACCTCGTTTGAGCTTGGTAAACAAATCATGCTAGGCAAGCCAAATAAAATGGCACTGCGTTTGGCGTATTGGCGCCATAAAGAGGCCAGTTCATTTGATCCCCTAACGCTTTCACCGGGAAAAGATGGTTGTGGTTTACTGTGGTACGCCCCTCTCATTCCGATGAAGCCAGAAAAAATGAGGGACTATGTTAATTTTATTCGCGAGACTTGCCCGCAGTTCAATATCGAGCCACTGATTACTTTTACTAACCTAAAGCATGATTGTGTCGATAGTACTGTTCCGATTGTGTTTGACCTTAGTAGCTTGGCAGCAGTCGAGGATGGGCATAATTGTTTACAACAATTGGTAAGCGAAGGACTTAAAATGGGTTTTGTACCTTATCGGTTAAATATAGAACAACAGCGCCAGCTCTTAAAAGTAGAATCATCATTCTGGAACATCACCAATAAGATAAAGTCGGTGCTCGATCCCAATCAGGTAATAAGCCCTGGTCGTTATAATCCAAACTAATACAATTGGTATAATTATGCTCACCCTGGAAACAAGCATAAAAAAACACCTCTAACAATGAGGTGTTTTTTTAATTAAACTAAAATAATATTTAGCTTATTTTCTTACGACGAGAAGCCATTAAGCCTAATAAGCC
>CAKZQF010000154.1 GCA_937139475.1 uncultured Gammaproteobacteria bacterium
CAAGACTGTTACCACCACCACAGGCAGCTAACAGTAAAATGAAAAACATTGTAAAAGTATATTGGAACATCTGACGCATTGGGCGTTCTCCCTGCCAAAAAAATGCAATTTTCTTAATATATTAACGATGTTAGATAATTTCACTAAAAGATGCAAAAGATCTTCTGCTTATTTTAAATTTTGTTATGATTTTGCTAACATTTAGCAAATGGTCTAATAAAAACTGATATTTAGGTGCACCATTGGCTAAAATTACAGCACCATATTCTTTCACGCTTACAATAATAATATTTAAGGACATTCATGAATCAAAAACAGCCCTTTAGTCTAACCACCAAAATAGTTATCGGTATGGCACTTGGTATACTCATTGGTGCGATCATTCAATTTGGCTTAAGTGAAAGCCAATTTGTAAAAGATTACATCGTTGAGGGATTGTTCTTAGTTGGTGGCAAGGTATTCGTCAACAGCTTAAAAATGTTAGTTGTCCCATTAGTCTTTATTTCGCTTATTTGCGGAACTTGTTCACTATCTGACCCGAGTAAACTTGGGCGCCTCGGTGGTAAGTCGATACTGCTTTATCTGGCAACCACGGCACTTGCGATCAGTTTAGCCATTGGTTTGGCCTTGGTCGTGGCACCAGGCGAGGGACAGGGCCTAATTTCTGAAGCGAGTTTTAATAGTAAAGAAGCCCCTTCACTTGCACAGGTACTAATTAACATCGTACCGAGCAACCCAATTGAAGCGATGGCGCAAGGTAATATGCTGCAAATCATAATTTTTGCACTATTGATGGGTATTGCAATTTCATTGGCGGGCGAAAGCGGCAAACGTGTAGCGACCCTATTTACTGATTTAAATGTTGTAGTAATGAAGCTGGTAGTGATTCTAATGAATCTTGCACCTTATGGCGTCTTCTTCTTGATGGCCAAGTTGTTCAGCGAAATATCATTTTCGACGATATTCAACTTAATGCAGTACTTTATTGTGGTACTTGGAGCGCTAGGCATTCACGCTTTAATCACTTACCCGGTTATCCTAAAGATTCTGACTGGATTAAACCCTATTACTTTCATCCGAAAAATGCGAGACGCCGCACTATTTGGCTTTAGTACCGCAAGCTCAAATGCCACTATCCCGGTTACATTAGAGACTGTGACTAAGAAAATGGGGGCGCATAATAATGTCGCCTCTTTTACCGTACCACTTGGCGCCACCATCAATATGGACGGCACAGCGATCATGCAGGGTGTTGCAACAGTATTTATCGCACAAGTATTCGCAGTTGACTTAGGCGTTAACGATTATCTTATGGTTATTTTAACCGCTACCCTTGCCTCTGTCGGTACAGCGGGGGTACCTGGGGTGGGCTTGATCATGCTAGCCATGGTGCTACAGCAAGTCGGATTACCGGTCGAAGGTATCGCCTTAATAATGGGTGTTGATAGATTGCTTGATATGACACGTACAGCGGTTAATGTCACGGGTGATAGCATGGTAACTGTTATTGTTGCCAAATCAGAGAAAGAGTTAAACCTAGAAACTTTCAATAACCCTTGGGCAGGTCACAAAAGCGAAACACTTTAGTTTTAGCTTCGAATACCTTAAAAGCAGTGTTCCTATTGAGCACTGCTTTTTTATTACGCTAAATTAAAAAGCGCGCCAATTGGTCATTTTACTCCATAGTGAAAACAAACTATTTTCAACGGATATACTCGCAGCCTTACCCAATTTTTCACTAAGGGTTTTAGGCACTGTATATTTAATTTTATAGATGGTCTTGGTTTTATGCGTCTCCAATAGATAGTCATCACTGGTTAGCAGTTCATCCACCAGCCCTAACCCAATCGCTTGTTCGCCATACCAGGTTTCCCCTGTCGCTACTTTGTCAATATCCAGCTGTGGCCGATTATTTGTAACGTGGTCTTTAAATAAGGTGTGAACTTCATCAATCTCCGTTTGGAATTTCTCGCGGTCCTGGTCGCTATTTTCGCCAAACATAGTTAGTGTGCGCTTATATTCCCCTGCGGTGATTTGTTCAAAATCGATATCATTTTTCTTTAATACTTTATTAAAGTTTGGGATCTGTGCAATCACGCCGATAGAACCAATAATCGCAAAGGGTGCCGATACAATTTTATTGGCAATACAAGCCATCATATAACCACCACTTGCCGCTACTTTATCAACGGTGATCGTCAGTGGTATCTCACGACTGGTAATACGTTTGAGCTGACTCGCCGCAAGACCATAACCATGCACTACCCCACCAGGGCTTTCCAGACGGATAATCACTTCATCTTCTTTGGTGGCAACTTGAATTGCCGCGCTAATTTCACGGCGCAAGCCCTCAACTTCATGCGCATCCATACTGCCCTTAAAGTCAATCACATAAGCATTATGAGTTGTTGTATCCGATTTAGACTTATCTTCTTTTTTTTGTTTTTTCTTTGCTTTGGCCAGCGCCTTATATTGATCTTTGCTCAATATTGTTTGCTGAATCTCATCAATCGACTCTTCGATAGTTTCAGATAGGTTTGTCACCTCTAATTGACCATTCTCAGGTTTAGACTTGGTACTTAGACCAACAATAGTCACCAGGACAACAATGATGGCGACAACAATGGTAACGGCTTGCGCAAGAAACAACCCATAGTTAGCTAAAAATTCCAAAATTTTTTCCTTATCAATAATTTCGCTTCGATTTTAGCAATGTTGGCTTGTAATGCACACCGCTATTTTCACAACAACATTAGAAAACACTAATATAAAGATTTACATTAGCGAAAGCTAATATATACTATTAGTCAAATACGAACGCATTAAATAGTTATGAGAGAAACACCGTGAAGCCTTCTTTATCGAACAATTTGGCGAATTTATTAACTTCCATCTCTATAAATTCACCACGCGCTATCTACCTGGCAGTTGCTTTACTGGCCGCATTTATGCTTATACAGCTACCAAAAGTTGACATAGATACCGACCCCGAAAATATGTTGCGTGCTGATAACCCAGCACGGCTTTTTCACAATCAGGTAAAACAACAATTTAACCTCTATGATGCGATTGTTTTAGGTGTTGTCCATTCTGATGGTATCTATAATCCTACGAGTTTAGCTATCACCAAACAGCTTAGTGATTATGTAATGAATTTGGATGGGGTCGTACATAGTGAGGTTATCGCCCCGAGTCTGGTCGATAATATTGAAAATCGCGGCGCCGGCGAGCTTAGTTTTAGCTGGCTTATGCCCAGCGCACCAAAAAATCAACAACAATCAGCGCAAGTGCAGCGAGCCATTGAGCGACTGCCTTTGCTGCATAACACCATGGCATCAGGTGATGGCAAGGCAATCGCGGTGTATATTCCGCTGGTTGATAAAGATAACAGTTACCAAATCGCTGAGCAATTACGGCAATTTACCAAGACACTGGCCCAAGATCATCAGTACTATATTACCGGCCTGCCCGTAGCAGAAAACCAATTTGGCTTTGAAATGTTTGTGCAAATGGCTATTAGTGCGCCGCTCGCAGGTGCGATGATTTTCTTAATGCTATGGCTATTTTTACGTCAATCAGTGGTCGTGATGGGGGCAATGTTAATTGCTATGTCGACGGTCATCATCACCATGGGGAGCTTAATCGGCGCTGGTTTTTCAGTGCATATTCTATCGTCCATGATTGCGATTTTTCTGATGCCGATCGCTGTGGTTGATGCCATACACGTGCTGTCGGAATTTAAAGAAAAGTTACAACACAATAAAGCAATACAACAAAATACAGATCACCGCGACATTATCCGTGAAGTTATCGCTGATTTATTTCAGCCAATGCTTTTCACTACATTGACGTCAGCTGTTGGCTTTTTATCACTGATGCTAACACCCATTCCACCGGTTAAGGTATTTGGCGGATTTGTGGCACTTGGTATTTTCCTCGCATTCATCCTAACGATGACACTATTACCTGCCTACCTTTCACGACTAAGCCCTAAAACGATTGCACAGTTAGCAGGTGGAGAAGACGCCTCCCTTAGTCTGCTTTATCGGCTGTTAAAAACGCTCTCTGCACTTAGTCAGAATCACTACAACAAAGTAATCGCTGCGCTGACTCTATTTACCTTATTTGGCATTATTGGCATTGGCCAAATCGTAATAAATGATAACCCGGTACGTTGGTTTAAAGCAGATCACCAAATCAGTATCGCTGACAAAGCATTAAATCAGCACTTTGCTGGTACCTATAACGCCTATTTAGTGCTTGAGCACACTAGTGATAGCAAAACAAATCACAAAACAGTTAGCGCAATTTATGACGCTGCTACGGCACTGGCATTGCCACTAGAAGCAACACAAGACATTGATGCGGCCACCTTACTAACCCAATTAGATGACTTGAGTTTCGAAGTTCAATTAAGCCCACAGCAAAGCGAGTTTGTTAATCAGGCGATTGCAAAACTTAGCAACATCGCCCAACAGAAAAACTCTTTTTACCAACCGCAGCAACTCGCCTATATAGATCAGCTGGCACAGCATCTGCGTCAAACTGACCAAGTGGGCAAAGTGAATGCGCTCAGCGATGTGGTTAGGACGGTCAATCGTGAGCTAATAAGTGGTCGCAATGACGACTACACCATTCCTCACACACATGATGGCGTTGCACAAGTATTACTACAATATCAATCATCCCATCGGCCCAATGATTTAATGCATTTTGTTACGCCCCAGCGCGATGCCACCTTGCTATGGCTGCAATTAAAAGATGGTGATAATCAAACAATGCAAGCGGTGATTAGCGCAACAGATGCTTATATTGCCAAGCATCCACTACCCTCTGGCATCAGCTATAAATGGGCAGGGAAGGCTTATATTAATGTCGTGTGGCAACAAGCCATGGTGGCAGGAATGGCAGAATCGCTAGCGGGTGCTTTTGTTTTTGTCTTACTGATGATGATAGCCCTTTTTAAATCGATACGTTACGGCTTGTTAGCTATGCTTCCACTGACTATCACTATTATTGGCATTTACGGATTAATCGGTTGGATAGGAAAAGATTATGACATGCCAATCGCGGTTTTATCATCACTTACCCTTGGTCTATCCGTTGATTTCGCCATTCACTTTATCGAGCGTTATCGACAGCTACGCCGCCTTGGTCACGACATCACAAGTGCCCTGAGTCAAATGTTTAACGAGCCAGCGCGGGCCATTTCACGTAATGCGCTAGTGATTGCGTTTGGCTTCACTCCACTACTGTTTGCACCACTCGTACCCTACGTTACGGTCGGCTTGTTTCTAGCCAGTATCATGTTAATTTCGGCGGTTGTTACCTTAACCCTAATTCCTGCCGTCGTTACATTTTCTCATCCCAAAAAGGAGTTATCATGAACAGCCAATTATTTAGGGCAAGTTTATTTGTTGCCGCATTGCTTGCGCTTCCTACTCAAGCCAGCGATTTAAAAAACGTTAACGAAATCGTGGCAAAGACCAATCTTGGTGCATTCTACGCCGGTAAAGACATCAGTGCACAAGCAAGAATGAAAATCACCGATAACCAAGGCAGAGTTCAAATCCGTCAGTTTAATGTGCTACGAAAGGACATTGAAGACGGGGGCGATCAGCAATTTTTGATTTCGTTTTCACGCCCATCCGATGTCAAAGGCATGACATTTCGGGTAGAGAAGCACGTCAATACCAATGATGATCGTTGGCTATACTTGCCTGCGCTAGACCTTGTTAAGCGCATTTCATCGAGCGATAAGCGCACCAGTTTTGTTGGATCTAACTTTTACTATGAGGACATCTCAGGGCGAAATATTACCCTGGATAAGTTCGAGCTGGTTAACACAACGCCAACCAGCTACATCCTAAAAGCGACCCCAATCGATCCAATGAGCGTCGAATTTTCCCATTACACCGTCACTATCGATAAACAGATGATGCTGCCAATGAGTATCATATATACCGACAAACGCGGTAATGAGTACCGCAAGATAGAAGCATTAAAAGTGGTTAATATCGACGGGTTTAATACCGTAACAAGCTCTAAAGTCACGGATCTGGCCAACAATGCCTCAACGTTAATGCAGTTTCGCGGTATTAAATACGACAACAACATTCCAGGCAGTGTGTTTAGCGAACGAAGTTTGCGTAACCCGCCGAAAAAGTGGTTTAAATAAGCATGAATACCTGGTTAAAACAAATACTAGCCCTTGCACTTATCATGATGGTTTTTGTCGCTAATGGCGCGTCCAATGATGAGCAATGGGATGAATGGGAGGAAGAAGAAGCACCATCGCCGTTCACGTTTAACAGCTATGCGCAAGTGACGCTTGGGCATTGGCTACAACCATCTCAGGTATCAAGTCAGGCAGTAAGTCCTGAATCCAGTGGTAGTGATTGGTCACGCAAATTAATTACATGGCGGCTGGAGGCCGATTACGAGCAATCGTTTTATCAGCTTAGTTTTAAGTCAGATTTAGGTTATTACCTAGTAGACTCGGCAACGTACGAAAAAGTAAGGGAGCTAAGCCTAAAAACTGATTTTAGTAACCTTGATAGCGACCATCCGCTGCTTAATAACGAAGTGATTCGCAATACCGCGCTTAGTGTTGGCCGCCAAAGCCTGAGCTGGGGCGTGGGAGACTTCATTTTCATTAACGATTTATTTGCCAAAAATTGGAAGTCATTTTTCAATGGTGACGATGAGCAATACCTTAAGCAACCAAATGATGCGATTAGACTCAGTTATTTCGCCTCCACTTTAAACCTGGATGTTATTTATCAACCACGCTCAAATACTGATGGTTTAATCAACACACCTAAGCTAAAGGCGCCAAATGGCGACGCTATCAATGCGCGAGTGTATTTTAGTCATCAACAACGTGACTACGCTATGTATGCAAGCAATGGTTGGACAACAAGCCCGGCTTATTTTGACGGCAAATTTCAGTATCTTCGCCGCAAAAGCCTTGGCGCTAGTATGGTTTCACCGCTAAGCGGCGGTTTATTTAAATTGGAAGTCGGTAATTATTGGTTATCGGCCAACAACACAAACTCGCAACAACAGTTTCGCTGGCTTATCGCCTATGAACAAGAATTACGAGCACGGCTGACGCTGGCTTTGCAGCTTTATCAAGAGCGAGATACTGAGCATAGTCAATTTGATGATCGACAGATGCTCACTTCCCAGCTTAGCTATCAATCAAAAGACAGTAATTGGAATAGCCGTTTGATGGTGTTTTATTCACCCAATCACCATGATCACTATATTCGTGCCACCAGCAGTTATCGCCACAACGATAACATCACCCTAACGTTTGGCTTAAATACAATGGCGGGCAAGGAGCACAGCTTTTTCGGCAGTTTATCTCGCCAAGACAATGCCTATTTACGCTTTACTTATTATTTTTAACTCGGAGTTTGACATGACGTATCAAAAAGCAGTTTTTCTATTTGCAGGCAACATGGTTTTAATATCATTACTGCTTACCCACTTCATTAGCCCACTCTTTATCTGGTTTAGTGCCTTTATCGGGGTCAATATGATTCAGTATTCATTTAGTAATTTTTGCCCTGCTGCTTGGTTTTTCAAGAAGATAGGCTTAAAATCAGACTGTGATAATAAAGGAATCAACCCATCATGCTAAAATTTAAACTTGTACTCGCCGCAACCGCCCTACTGCTAAGCAGCACCGCTTTTGCCCATGGCGATCAAAAACACAGTCACCAAAGCCGCGAACAGGTCGCTTGGCAACAAATCGACCACGGTGCCTTAATCATTGATGCACGTACCGCCAAAGAATATGCACAAGGTCATGTTGAAGGCGCGATCAATATTCCCTTTGATGTAGCAGTTGCACAATTTGCAGCACTTGAAGTGCGCAAAGATCGAAAAGTCGTATTATATTGCCGCAGCGGAAATCGCTCTGGCAAAGCCCTTGCCAGTTTGAAAAAGGCAGGTTACACCAACCTGCATAACGGTGGTGGTTTTAACGATTTAGTTGCTGCCAAAAAGTAACTTAGCCCCATGGCGCAGCACATGATTCATGAACATGGGTCTAGTTTGCGCCATTATCTTCAGCCTAGCCGTGCTTTTTGACATTATTCATAGAGCTGTCATAAACAAAGCGCTATACTAGCCGCGTTGTTACCCTTACTAATGTTGTTATGAAAAATCCTCACCTATTGATTATTGGCTACGTGTGGCCTGAGCCACAATCTTCCGCTGCGGGAACACGCATGATGGAACTTATCGCGTTGTTTCAACAAAACAACTGGCAAGTTACCTTCGCAAGCCCGGCTCAGCGCTCTGAACACATGGCAGATCTGCAATCGTTGGAGGTAAACACCGCTGAAATTGAACTGAATAATCAATCGTTTGATGATTACATCAGCGCACTTGACCCACAAGCAGTGATGTTTGATCGCTTCATGATGGAAGAGCAATTTGGTTGGCGAGTAGAACAACAATGCCCTAACGCACTGCGTATTCTTGATACGGAAGACTTGCATTCACTGCGAGATGCGCGCCACAGAGCGCATAAACAAGCAAGAGCAGTAGAGGCCAGTGATTACAGCAGTGATATCGCGCTAAGAGAAATTGCGGCCATTTTACGCTGCGATCTATCGCTGATTATCTCAACTGTTGAAATGGACTTGTTGCAAACGCAATATAACGTACCAGCGCAATTACTTCATCACCTGCCGTTTATGCTGGACCCACAACACCTTAGCAAGCCACGTTTAACCTTTGATCAGCGCTGCGATTTTGTCTCAATTGGTAATTTTCGCCATGCGCCAAACTGGGATGCCGTACTTTATCTAAAAGAAACCATTTGGCCGCTTATTCGCAAGCAGCTGCCTCAGGCCCAATTACACTTATACGGGGCTTATCCACCACCCAAAGCCACTGCGCTAAACAATCCCAAGCAAGGGTTTTTAGTCAAAGGCTGGTGTAAGGATGCCCATGAAGTTATTGGTAAGGCCCGTGTCTGCCTGGCGCCACTGCGCTTTGGCGCCGGAATCAAAGGCAAACTGGCTGATTCAATGCTCAATGGCACGCCAAGTGTCACGACCAGCATCGGCAGTGAATCGATGCATCAAGATCTGCCATGGGCAGGTGCCGTCAGCGACGACCCAAATACTTTTAGTTACATGGCCAGCCACCTGTATACCAATGAAGCGGCCTGGCAAGTGGCGGTAAATAACGGCAATGCCATTATCTACCAACAATATAACAAAACCCTACTGG
The DNA here is from genome assembly GCA_937139475.1 of uncultured Gammaproteobacteria bacterium. Lineage (GTDB taxonomy): Bacteria > Pseudomonadota > Gammaproteobacteria > Enterobacterales > Psychrobiaceae > Psychrobium. The sequence continues at coordinate 9,253 of CAKZQF010000154.1, forward strand.
GCAATAAGTTGATGGCTTGCATCAATCAATTGCAAGATCAATTGCCCCAGCATCGGCTTAGCAACTTTACCGGCGCGATGCTTCGTCATCATCACCATAAAAGCACCAAATACATGGCGCAATGGATTGAAGAAAAGAACAAAGATTAGGCTTTGTGGCCATAGCCGCCACCGCCCGGGGTTTTAATAATCACCCGGTCGCCCTTATCTAGCGAAAGCGCAGCGCACGAAGCTAACTGTTGCGCTGGCTCCCCCTCTTTCATTAACCACGTTTCACCTGCCAAGCCACAGTTGCCGCCAGCCAGACCAAACGGTGGCACTTTGCGCCGGTTAGATACAATTGCTCCCTGCATTGGCGTTAAGAATTCTATCTCCCGAACCACACCACAGCCACCATCAAATAACCCTTTACCACCAGAATTCGCTCGTATTGAAAAGGAATTTAGCAGCACCGGAAATCGGTTTTCCAAAATTTCAGGATCGGTTAAACGAGAATTCGTCATGTGGGTTTGGATGGCATCACTGCCAGAAAACATTTCACCGGCGCCACTGCCACCACAAATGGTTTCATAATATTGCACAGCACTATTGCCGAAGGTAAAATTATTCATCGTGCCTTGTGAAGCAGCAAGCACCCCAAGCGCGCCATAGAGTGCATCGGTAACCACCTGAGAGGTTTCGACATTCCCCGCCACGACAGCCGCCGGATATTCAGGGCTAAGCATACTCCCCCTTGGTACGTTGATCGTTATCGGACGCAGACAACCATCATTTAGCGCCACGGACTTATTGACTAAGGTTCTAAACACATAAAGAACAGCCGCTTTAGTTACAGCTAATGGCGCATTAAAGTTATCATTTTGCTGGGCGCTTGAGCCGCTAAAGTCAACAACCACTTCGCCTTTTGCCTTATCGACACTAAGCGCTACCTTCACCTGAGAGCCTTGGTCAAGCGTGTAACAAAACTCACCGTCTTTAAGCTCTTTAATTGCCGCTACAACCCCCTCTTGTGCCGCATCTTGCACATAGCCCATGTAGGCCAACAATACCGGCATCGAATATTGTTTGGCGGCTTTAAACAGCTCCGCAATGCCCTTATTATTGGCGGCGAGCTGCGCCTTTAAATCGCTGACATTCTGTGCGACATTGCGTGCCGGAAATGGGTTATCGGTTAGGGCATCCACTAATTGCTGCTGATTAAATACTCCGTTATCAACCAGCAAGAAATTTTCAAATAAAATACCTTCTTGCTCGATGTGGTTACTGTTCGCGGGCATAGATCCTGGGCTAATACCGCCGATATCGGCATGATGACCACGACTGGCGACAAAAAATAATAATTCATTGGCATCGTCTGGGTTAAACACAGGCGTTACCACGGTTAAATCGGGCAGGTGCGTCCCACCATGATAAGGTGAGTTCACTAAATAACTATTGCCCGATTTCATCGAAGGGTTTTGTGCAATCACGCTTTTGACACAGCTCCCCATCGAGCCAAGATGCACCGGCATATGAGGGGCATTGGCAACTAATGCGCCAGTTTTATCAAAGATCGCACAAGAGAAGTCCAGGCGCTCCTTAATATTTACCGACATCGCACTGGTTTGTAGTGCTAGCCCCATCTCTTTGGCAATATGCATAAACAGGTTGTTAAACACCTCTAACAACATCGGCTGCCGCTCGGTTTGATAAGCGACCTTTTTCTCGCTACCTAAGCGGCTTAAATGTAATAGTCCCTGCCCATCGATCTGCCCCTGCCAATCTGGCTCAATCACTACCGTTGTCGCTTGTTCAATGATAACGGCAGGCCCAACTATTTTAGCCTCCCTTGGTAGCTTATCGCGATAATAGAACGGCGTATCACACCATTGGTTATCAAAATACACAGGGCGCTTGTCAAAGCTGGTAGCATCGTTGGCTTGAATCGGCGCCGCGTCACCGACGCCGCTTGGCTTGGGGTGATGGCTTTTTGCCACCGCTTCACTTTCTATGGCGCTAATGACCAGCGCACTTTGACTATTGGCGAACCCAAACAAACGTTGATGCTGTTGATGAAACTCAGTGCTCATGACCTTCACGGTATCAAGATCGCATGCTATCGCATTATCACTGCCTTCATAACGCAATAAAACTTTACTGATACATTGTATGGTATGCGCTGGCACCTGCTGCGCAACTAACTCATCGCTAACTTCAGTTTCTAACGCTAAAATGGCTTGTTGCAAGCGCTGTTCATTAGCATTTATTAACAAGTAATCAAGGGTTTGTTGTTTAACCGCACGATAACTTGAAAGTCCCATGCCGTAGGCTGACAGCACCCCGGATAATGGATGGACAATGATATGGTTAATCCCTAACACACTGGCAACTAAACACGCATGTTGCGCGCCAGCGCCGCCAAAACATGACATCACGAAACTGTCCAGGTTATGCCCTTTGGCGACCGAAATTTCCTTAATTGCATTGGCCATATGATCGATGGCAATGGTCAGATACCCCTGCGCAAGTTCGGGATTAGAGAGTTCACTATCGTTTTGCGCATTCACCTGCTTGGTTAAGCGCTCAAACTTGCCCTTAACCGCTTCTATGTCCAGTGACTGATCTGCATCTTCGCCAAAGTGTTGACCAAACAAATCCGGCTGTAATTTACCAAGCAAAACATTAATATCGGTTACGGTAAGGGGTCCATCATTGCGATAACTACAAGGGCCTGGAAACGCACCAGCTGAGTGGGGGCCAACCATCAATCTTGTGCCATCAATATCGAGTATCGAGCCACCACCAGCAGCTACGGTATGAATACTCATCATTGGGGCCCGTAGCCTAACGCCGGCGACAGTAGCCTCCCAGTCCCTTTCGTAGGCGCCGCTATAGAGCGATACATCGGTACTCGTTCCCCCCATGTCAAAGCCTATAACGTTGTTAAAGCCAGCCGCCTTTGAGGTTTCGACCATCGCAACAACGCCGCCCGCAGGTCCAGATAGCACCGCGTCTTTGCCATTAAAATGTAAGCCATTGACTAACCCGCCACTGCTTTGCATAAATTCAATCTTTACCCCCGGCAGCGCGTTATTGATACGCTGTACATAGCGCAATAAAACGGGCGACAGATAGGCATCAACCACCGTAGTATCACCACGGCTGACAAACTTCACCAGTTTTGACACCTGATGGGACGTTGATATTTGTTCAAAGCCAATGTCTCTTGCGATATCGGCTGTTAATTGTTCATGGTCGCTAAATTTATGTCCGTGCATAAAAACAATCGCTAGTGCCCTTATGCCCTTTGCGTATATCGCAGATAGTTGTGATTTAATTTCGGCGGCAACTGGCGCTCGCAAAATATTGCCTTGTGCATCCACGCGCTCATCAATCTCCACAACCTGCTGGTATAGCGGCTGTGGCTTAGTGATATTTAATGCAAACAAGTCATCGCGGTGTTGATACCCTATTAGTAGGCTATCAGCAAATCCCTTACTGGTAACTAAGGCAGTAGCTTCACCTTTACGCTCTAAAAGTGCATTAGTCGCTACCGTTGTACCCACTCGGATATTGGCAATCTCTTGCGGGAACTGTGGGTGCATATCGAGCAATTGGCTGATCCCGGCAATGGTTGCATCATCATATTGCGTGGGGTTATTTGATAGTAGCTTGTGGGTCACTAACTCACCGTCTGGTGTTTTTGCCACAAGATCCGTGAATGTGCCGCCACGATCTACCCAAATTTGCCATTGCCCGCTCATAATATTCTCTCGTCATTTTCAATAAATACAATTTACACGTAAATCGCATACATTTAAACAATTAGCGAGTTTTACTATCCCTATTTTGGATTTGTCAGTAAAATGCCGACAACGTATTCAGTAATCAAAGCCCATGCAATATCAACTTCGCCCCTATCAACAACAAGCAGTTAAGGCAACAGTCGAGCATTTTAAAACAACGGATGACTCAGCGGTTATTGTCCTGCCGACAGGTAGTGGTAAAAGTCTGGTAATCAGCGAATTGGCTCGCATTGCCCGTCACAACATCCTAGTGCTGGCGCACGTAAAGGAGCTTGTGGAGCAAAACCATGCGAAATACCAAAGTTATGGCTTAAGCGCGAGCATATTCTCTGCGGGTCTAGCCCAGAAAGACAACCAGCACCAAGTTACCTTTGGCAGCGTTCAATCTGTTGCGCCCAACCTTAAAGCATTCAACCAGCACTACTCATTAGTGATAATCGACGAATGCCATCGTGTTGGGCACGTTGATGAGGACAAAGACAGCCAAAACCAATACCAGCAGGTTATCGCGCATCTTAAAAAAACTAACCCGAAATTAAAAGTGCTTGGACTGACCGCAACGCCCTATCGTATGGGCACGGGCTGGATCTATCAGTACCACTATCATGGCTATAGCCGCAGTGAGCATCCCTGTGTTTTTAATCACTGCATCTTTGAGATGCCACTCTCTTTGATGATCAAGCAAGGCTTTTTAACGAAACCAACCTTAATTGATGCTGCGATTAGTCAATATGACTTTTCTGGACTTAAAGCTCAGCAAAACGGTGAATATAACACCAATGAAGTAAACACCTTACTAACTCAATATCCTCGCGTAACCCAGGCTATTTGCGAGCAGATCGTTTCGCTGGGCGAAAATCGTCAGGGGATCATGATTTTTGCTGCAACCACCAAACATGCAAAAGAGATCATGGGTTATTTATCTGACGAGTCCAGTGCAATGATATTGGGCAGCACACCAAACCAAGAGCGTGATGATATTATTAACCGCTTTAAAGATCGGGAGTTTAAATACCTGGTCAACGTGGCTGTGTTAACCACTGGCTTTGATGCTCCTCATGTTGATTTCATTGCGATCTTGCGGCCAACACAATCAGTTAGTCTGTTCCAGCAAATTGTCGGTCGCGGGCTGCGATTAAGCGAAAATAAGCCAGATTGTTTGGTTATCGATTACGCAGGCAGTGGCTTTGACTTGTACCGACCAGAAGTTGGCAGCGCGCGCCCCAATAGCGATAGTGTGCCGGTGATGGTGCCATGCCCGATTTGTCAGTTTGGTAATACTTTTTGGGGCAAAACGGATCAAGACGGCACCCTAATAGAGCATTACGGACGGCGCTGCGCTGGTGTGGAAATTGACGATGACGGTATACGCCAACAGTGCGACTATCGCTTTCGCTTCAAAGAGTGTGGCCAGTGTGGGCATGAAAATGATATCGCAACACGTAATTGCAGTGCGTGTGCCCATGCCATTATCGACCCCGACCAATTGCTAAAAAAAGCGTTATCGCTCAAAGATGCGATGGTGCTGCGCTGTAGTGGCATGAGCTTAGCGTGTGACAGCAAAGTAAGCACCAAGGTTAAAATAACTTATTATGATGAAGATGGCGCGCAATTAAGCGAATCATTCAATATGGCAACAAATGGCGCCCAAAAGGCGTTTAACCAGCAGTTTGGTCAACGCGCTTTTCAAGGGACTCGCCCAACGGAATACACCTCTGTTGAGCAGATCTTAAGCGATCAGCATAACCTAACCGCACCAGATTTTGTCGTTGCCCGTAAACAAAAGTATTTTTGGCAAATCAAAGAAAAAGTGTTTGACTATCAGGGCAGTTATCGCAAAGCCAACCAGTTAAATTAGACTCTCTCATTTAACTGGCAGCATAGCCTTAGAACTGATAACTCACGATAAAACCACCACTGGTATCTTTTCGTTTACTTCTCGCTGCTTCACCATGCCCTAGTTCAAAGCGCACACGCCAACCAGATTCGTTTAAACCATTAGCTTGATAACTATAGGTGAGTGCAATGCCGTTAAGTGACTCCTCGTCAAACGCCTCACTAAGGGCACAGCCTAATGCACTACCAATGTCGAAACTTATTTGAGCAAACACATTGTCTTGCGTCATTTCAGTCTTATCGCTATCAGGGCACGGACGCTTGTCATCAACCACCGAGAAAGCACCGATTAAAACCCCCAAAGCATGCTTTTTGTCGGCATCGAGGGCGCGCTCATAGCCGCCCGAAAAGCCATCATCTAGACCCATTTTATAATTAGCATACCAACGACTATCTGCACCGGGCTGTGAGTATGAAACCTCAGGTGTTAACAAAAAAGGTAAACCTACCCCTAGTGAAAACTTAAAATCATTGGCAACAGACGCCGTTGACACCAAACAAAGCGCTAACGCACCCGAGCATTGTAAAACAGTCTTATTCATCGAAAATTCCTTTTAAACTTTATCAACTCACTGAGCTGCCTGGTGACTGTATTTTAGAAAACCAGCCAAACAAAACCCATGATACCTATCACAGCATCTAGAATTTGGCTTTTATTTTCCTAACAAAGGCATCACTCTGTCGCCAGCAGCTTGTTCGCTATTATAGAAAGACAACATTTGAAATCACGGCTAGTCTATAGCAACATTTAGTGATACAACAGTGTGTTACATGGGTTTATTATGTAAATAAATATTGCATTGGGGGGCGATATCAACACTGCATACACGCGATGTTCAAGCTAACTTTAACTACTAGTCTTCTGGTAGCGCATCAAATTCCTTCCTTTTTAACGCCTGCCACTGTTCAACCTTTTCTGGAGTTTTCATCAATTCACGCATTTTATTCATCGCCTCTAGATGGGCAGCATCCTGCTTTTGATGCATTTCCATACCGTGTTTGTGACTTAACGCGGCCATTTCTTCAAATGTCTCGGCATGAAATTCTAATTTGCAAGCACCACCAAGTTGTTCACAGTTCATTGTTTTCATTATCATGTACTCCTGTTAGTGACCGATTATCTCCAAAAGAGAAAGCCGGTATTTGCGCTAGATGTATTATGCGTCTCGATTCCACTCATATTCCATTTGTTTTGCCGTTAACCGGGCAAGGTCTACCCCTTCAAGGGATGACACCAAATAAAGACTCATATCAATCCCCGCTGAAATGCCACCCGAGGTAACGAGTTTTCCGTCTTCTACCCAGCGCCGTGACTTTACAACCGTTACCATTGGAAAAGAACGCTCAAGCTCATCAATATCCTGCCAATGGGTAGTCACGTTACGTTTGGATAACAGGCCAGCTTTGGCAAGAATAAAAGCGCCAGTGCAAACTGACGTTACATATTGTGCATTAGCGGCCACCTTATTCACCCAATCAATCACACAGGATTTATCAAGCTCCCTATCATGAATACCGCCAGCCACAATCAATACGTCAATGTTGGGATGATTACTAAAGTCATAATGGGGATTAACGCTAAAGCCTGCCCGCGCCATAACCGGAGCCTTTGCTTGTGCGACTAGAAAGACATTAAACGAATCTTTGGCGTTCGATAGCCTGTTTGCCGTAGCAAACACCTCAAAAGGGCCTGCAAAATCTAAAACTTCCGCATCTTCATAGATAAATATTGCGATATTCACGATAGCTTCCTCAATGTTAAAATGCTGACACGCCGCACCTAAACGCCCATTAAAAGGACTGGTCATCGTTTGCTAACGATGTGAGACGACAACAAGCAAACGATGACCAGTCCTAATTTAAATTTCGGATATAATTATCCTACCAATCAGAACGCGCTTTGCCACTGTTGGGTATCGATAAACCAGCGCTCCTCGATAATTTTTTCATTCTCAAATTTGAACAAAACGGATAACTGAGACGCGGTAACCTTATCTGATTTCCATTCAATGATTGAAACCACTTCATTTTCACCTTCTAAATTTCTAAGCTCGGTAATGGCAAAGCCTGGAGGCAAGATTGATCCAAGGCTATCTAACGCAGAACGAAACTGCTGCCGCCCTTCTAGAATATCAGCTTGGCCAGGCATGACGAATGTCATACCCTCCACGTAATCTTTAACTAAGGCATCAAAATCTCCAGCACCAACAGCATCCCAACCACGCTGTACTATGTCACTTAATTTCATGTCTGCTCTCCAAAATTAATTGATACCAATTAATTATAGAGGGTATCAGTGAATTGTGGGGCAGCACTAAAGCATCGCCAAAGCGCCTTGCTAAGAAGCTTTTGATATCTTGGCATTAAGAGCAAAATAATTAAATCGAGGCTAACTTGAATTGCCTCGCATGAATAATTTGTTAGGCATTTTTGGGCTCTTGCTTTTGCATTTTATGCCAATGTTCGGGGAACTCTACCCAGTCATACTTTGACTGATTCCATACAGAAGCAGAGGGAGCAGGAAAATCTGGCTCGGTGAAACAGCCAACCGCTATCGCGGTAAACCCCTGAAAAATCTCCGCTTGCCAGAACACAGTAGAACCACAATTGGCGCAGAACGAAGAGGTAATTTTATTTCCGCTGTCGGTTTTTACCTGAAAGTGTTTAGGTGTCCCCTTCTTTTCAACAACCTGACTGTTTTCAAAATACGCCCCTACCCCAAAAACAGAACCTGTGCGGCGTTGGCAATTGGTACAATTACAAGCCAAAGATAGTTTTGGGTTGCCTAGGACCTTAATGCTTAGCTCGCCGCACAGGCATTTTGCTTCTCTTTCCATTACTCTCTCCATTGCGTGTAGGATATCTTACTTAGCCGCTTGAAATGCCTTACGTTCCTGCGTGTAATCCCACCAAGGCTTTGGTTCATCACCATTGATAAAGCATGTAACGGATATAAATACGTCAATCACACACGGATCATGTCTGCTGCCTGTTAAAGTACACAGCCTCTCATACATTTCGTATGGGTCCTGCCCTTTAAGATCGCTGGGTTTCGTTATACCAAGCAATTCAAGGTCAGCGGCACCGGCTTTGCCTATATTGGGGAGGTCAGTGAGCTTGCTAACATTTGCACGGACTACTTTACTCGGATTCATGATACGCCTATGCCCATTTAAGAGGCTGTTAATAATTAGCTAACGTTGTCTAGCCTAATGAAACGGAGTAAACAGTTAACAGTCCTGCTCGAAAATATCATTAGTCGGATTTTTCTTCGAGCATCAGGATGTTTCCACAACCGTCCTCGAACATATTCATTAAGCCCCATTCAGGATTATTTAATTCAGGACGTAACTTCACGCCTTGTGCCTTTAATCGTTTTAATTCTGTTTCTACATTTTTAACAGAAAATACCATAATCGGCAGATTAGCCTCAAAGGCTGAATTTTGGTAACCCTCGGCAAAACTTCCTTCACAAGGCTCTAACAAAATGGATGTACCTAGTGGGTCTTCTGGGGAAGCAACGATGGCTAGATTTAGCTTTGGATTAAACTCTTTGGTTACAAATCCCAGTTTTGATGTATAAATTGCATGAGCTTCAATTGGATTTTGTACAGGAATACTTACTAACGATAATTTCAAAACACACCCCTCACTGTTCATTCAGTCTATGCCCAACTAAGGGACAGATAATGGTTTGCAAAAATTGTCTAGTAAAGCGAGCCTAGGCAAGCTGTAGCAAATCACGCCTTAGTTGCAAATTATGTCGCTTTGGGTTTTGATTTACCCGTTGTGTATATTAGCGAGCCACTATAAATTACCCAAAATAAAAAGAAAATAATGAAATCATTTCTTAAGTTACCATCCCACATTGCCAATAAAAACTGACGATCTTGGATTAGTTTTCCGCAGTCTTCTTGTGATGGGATTTCGCAGCTAATTGGTAATTGCATAAATTCTTCTGCAATCTCTGCCTGCCGGTATACTTGATTGCCAAAGTTTAGGGAAAATACAAAGGCAATTATACCGATAATCTTTATCGCTTTATTCAATTTGCTAACTCCATTAACTACACGAAACTCCGTCTTAAAATGCTGGTGATGTTTTCTGTTAAACCAAGTTCTCTCAGTTATTGTTTTTTAAACAGCAAATCAACGAGATAATTACACATGATAAATAAAATTATAGTCATGAAGATAATTTAGTATTGTTCATCACCGAAATTAAATTTTTTTCATTGATGGCTTTTAAGAGTGTCGTACTCATCTCAGTTCGTATTACGCAGCAATAAAAAGGCAAGCGTCAGCGAGGCTAGACCACGCATTTTTCGCATGTGAGTGATTTTGCACTGCCTTATTAGGTGTCATTTTCACGACTTACTCTGGAGATTACAGCGGCATCAAACAGATCCACGGGATTGTCGGATGAGTACCAGATGAGTGCTGAACCAAATACACGACTGCGTGGAAAATCAATGTAAAGGGTCACATAGCTACCAACGTCTCTGTTGTGCCAGCGAACAAAATAAACCTGTTCGTCTAGTTCCCGCGAGAGATACGCCAGGTCTTCGTGTTTAGTCCCTGCCAAAGGGCCATTGAGGAATTCGAACCTTACGTAACCATCATAAAATGCAAGAACAACCTCTCCTCCATCTTCATACATGTATTGAAGCTCAACGCCGTCCAATAGCGTCGAGCTTGAGCCAGCACCTAATGTATTTTCCACGTTGTTACCCCTCTTAGTATCTGCAAACTAACGAGCCTAAACATAACGCTGTAATAAGCGGCGGATTAATGTTGGCTATAATCAGTGAGGTACAAACGCCTAGCCAACATTAAGGAGACCGTTTTTCTAATCGCCTTGCTATATTGTCTTTAACAAATAATGCTAATCATTAGACCATTTTATTTGAAATTCTATTTCTTCTTCTGAGTCTTCTCGTTCATGCTCAATGCTAAACGAGGCTCTCACAGGAACATATATTCTTTCGCCAGCTATTTGTATTTCAAATTTCTCACCATTTTCAATCGAATCAGCTAATCTTCGTAATTTCGATACAAACTCTGAATTTGAATATGATTTTTCGATATCTCTTTCTTCTTTAGTGCTCATTTCCGTATTCCTTCTTGAAGCTTATAGATAAACTTAATATAGCAATATAACGCCCCCGTAAGTTGTGAGCAATGGCGGCGCATTGTTGCGCATTGTTGCGCTTTTTTTTGCAACAAATGTGACAGTGTTGCGAATTTGGTCTTCATGGGCTTGATATAGGGTTATTCAAATACGTAAAACAAAATATTTGTTAAACAAAAAAAGCAATAGCCTAAAAATATAAAGAAGCCTGCAGGCCATTCCTTGCCCACTCCCGTAGGACTCCACTTATTGTACCTTGACTCTAGTTGCTCAGGAAAAATCAAACAAATCACGCATGCAATGGCACATAGATAGATATAAAAACTCCCACGTGCCGCTTTAGCAGCACCGCCCATTCCATCAATATTGGTTTCCATAGCCTCCTGAAATCCAATAAAAAAATCTGAATTGCCAGTAAACACCTGTGCAAAAAACAAACCGACGACAATACCAATTATCCGATGAAGCATAGGAACCTATAACGCCGTTTTAAGCGGCAAGTAATTTTTTACTAAAATATGAAACGAAGTGGAACCGATCTAACTGTTAGCAGCCCCGCTTTAAATTCTTGTTATGTATCTTGGCTTTTATGCACAAGCTTGTGCGCATGAGACTCCCAATTTTGACCATCAAAGTCTGATATGTTCAATTGCTTAATTGGAGTATCAATACAGTTTATGTTTACGTCGACACCATCGGGATTTGAACGTGGAATGTAGAAAGGCTTTATACCGCAATGACGACAGAAATAGTGCTGAGCTATTCTTGTATTGAAAGTGTAGGTAGTTAACTGTTCTTCGCCAGATAGCAATTTAAACTTAGAATTTGGAACAATGAGGTGTAAGAAGCCTGCCTTTTTGCAAATCGAGCAATTGCAATTATCCGCCTCAATGCTCTCTGG
>CAKZQF010000155.1 GCA_937139475.1 uncultured Gammaproteobacteria bacterium
TCATATCTTGCATCAATTAATTCCAGTAAATCACTCCGTTGTTGAGCCGTTAATGGCTCTAATCCCCAATCATCTAAGATCAGTAAATTGGCAGAGCTAAGCTTGTTGATCAGTTTTCGATAACTACCATCGGCTTGCGCTAGAAACATCTTTTCTAATAGCTCTTTGAGCCTAAAATAATAAACGCTACTCCCTTGTTGGCAGTGGTTTTGACCAAGCGCGCAAGCGAGGTAAGTTTTGCCACAACCTGTTGCTCCTGTGATCAAGATGTTTTGGTGAAGACGAAGCCATTCACCTTGTGCTAATGAACGGATCTGAGCTTTATCGAGTTGTCGTGCTGCGCCATAGTTGAGTTGGGCAAGTGTGCCGCCAACTCTGAACTTTGCTTGTCGCGTTAGGCGATCTATTTTACGCTGATCACGCTGCGTTATTTCATGTTCAAGCAATAAACTTAGCCGCTCTTCGAAGCTTTGTTCAACGTATAAATTGGGTTGCTCGTATTGCTGCAATAGCGCATCACGTATGCCGCTTAGCTTTAAATTACTTAACTGATTATTAACTTGTTGATTGATATTTTGCATAAGTCTTCCTATGGTTTGTTAATTTTTATTAATGGTAATAGTGGTTGCCACGGATATTTTTATGATCAATATCTTGTAGTAAATCACCTTGAGCTTGTGGCAAGGGTTGTTTATCCAAGCCTTTTTCTAAGATAGTCTTTACTTGTTTAACGCGAGTAACACCTGTGGTTAATGCGCGATGACAGGCGGCTTCAAGACGTTGATCACTAAACTTTTTACCTAGGCTTAATAACCCCATACAAGCACGGTAGCTTTGCTCTGGATGTTTTTTAGCTTGCATCAATTGCATAACAAACTGCTCAGTTGATGTGCCAAATTTACTCGCCCAGCGTTCGAACCGCTGTGGTGTCCATTGTTGCTGCTTTTGATGAGCGATAGGCATATGCAGATCAAGCGTGGTGTGCGCACCTTCTCGGTATGATCTGGGGTGAACAGCGACTTGTATGCCTTGATGGTAGAGTGTCACCAACTTCCCGGAGGCATGGGCTTCAAGCTTTTGTTTAATTAAGGTATGTGGCACTGAGTAGTAGTGCTTTTCAATTTCCACATGATAATCAATATGCACGCTCACCTGTTTTACTAAGGTATAGCTGTAAGGCTGTGTAGGCAGTGGTTTGAGTGCAGGTCTGTCGATAGCATCAAACTGACTGAGCCGTGAGCCAGGATGCTTTTTCATTTTACGTTGATTTAAATCGACCAGTAATGCTTGTATTTTCAGGTTCAATTGACGCAAGCTAAAGAAGGTTTCATTGCGAAGGCGCGCCATTATCCAACGTTCAACAATTTGCACACCCACTTCAGCCTTAGCCTTATCCTTTGGTTTATAGGGTCTAGCGGGCACAATGACCGTATCGTAATGTGTCGCTAGTTGTTGGTAGGTTGGATTTAAGTCAGGCTCATATCGACACGGTTTGGTGACGGCACTTTTAAGGTTGTCAGGAATTATTAGCTCAGGAACACCGCCAAGAAACTCAAAACAACGGGCGTGACTCATCACCCAATCTTCGAGTTTCTGGCTGTAAGTCGCTTCGGCATAGGTATAATTTGATGCACCCATGACCGCAACGAACACTTGTGCAGTACGACATTCGCCTGTACTTGTATCAACAATACTCATGGTTGGGCCACAGTAATCCACAAACAGTTTTTCACCTGCTTTATGATTTTGTCGCATGGAGGGTTTTTGGCATTTAAGCCATGCCTTGTACTGACGGCAGAAGTGAGTGTAACTGTAAAAACCTTCCGCGTGCCGCTCTTTGTATTCTTCCCAAAGCAGCAACAACGTCATGGTTTTAGGCCGAAGCTCTTGCTGAACTAACGACCAGTCAGGAATGGTAAAGCCCTTTAATCGAGGCTTTGTTTTGAAGAACGCTTGTTGCAGAGCGTGATCATCCCACTTCTCATCAAGCGGCCAGTAAGTAATATCTAACTCTGCTGATTTACAGGCATATTTAGACACGATTGAGGGTGAAACAGATAAGCTTGTTGCTATCTGACGATGACTGAGTTTACAGCTGTATTTTAGTCTTAAAATCTCTTTAAGTTTACGCATTGAAATAGGTGCCGTTGGCATGGTCATTCTCATCATCAAAAATGAAAAGAATAACGGTTAAAAACACCTACTGGCTAGACAAAAACGTGTACAAATTGAACGATACCATTCAAGCCGATCACTCAATACCATTTTGACCGAAAAGTGATCGGCATCGATGGTATTGAGTGATCTTGATGGATGGTATTAGGTGATCGGCTTAGATAGTATTAGGTGATCGCGATGCATGAGAATACGCACTTTGGCGGTGTGCAGTTCCGGAGCATCGTAACCGGCAGGACGGACTCTGGTTCCCGTCTCACCGTTCCATTTCCACTCTGGTGACACCGCGAAGGTATCTCCGTCGATAATTGAAGTGACTCTGAATGCTGGCATCGTTGCTCCTTTTGCTTTTTCAACCAATTGCGTTTCTTTCTGCACATGGTCTTTAGCAACCGGTGTGCCAAATAATTCAAAACAGCGCAACATGCTGTTATTGCTGCATTTGCGCAATCATCAGCAAGGGACAGGTATTGGCTGTATTTCAACTCAGGTTGATACAATTTCAACCGTGGTTTAAATTTATCGCTTAGTATTATTCAAAAACTTGTGCACCGCCTGAGGGGTTACACCTAACATTCTCGCTGCCTGACTCTGGTTGCCGTTCGCGGCCTCAAGCGCTCTCAAAATCATCTGCTTGCGGGCACTGCCGAGAAACTCATCCAGAGAAAATCCCTCGTAAGGCTCGGGTAAAGCATCCAATGGATCGGCATAGGTGATCGGTTCGGTAATAAGCAGGTCTGAAGCATCCAGTACTTCCAATCGGCTCAGCCTTACAGAGCGTTCGATGACATTCTCAAGATCTCGAATATTCCCCTCCCAATTGTGGGCCTGCAGACGATTAAGTGCATCGGTAGTTAGTCGGCGATGTCTTTTCAAAGAAGTATTCAAACGATCTAGGATATTGAGTACCAGTTTGGGAATATCTGAACGTCGCTCACGCAAAGAAGGCAGTTTGATCTCACCGACATTAAGCCGGTAATAGAGGTCCTCCCGGAAGCTGCCTTGGCGGATTTGCTTGCGAAGCTCTCGGTTGGTGGCAGCAACAATCCGAACGTCAACGGCATGCCCCTTACTTTGTCCGATCGGTTCAACGATACCATCCTGAAGCACCCTCAAAAGTTTAGCCTGAGCAGGCAGAGGCAATTCTCCAAGCTCGTCGAGAAACAGCGTCCCCTTGTCAGCCGCATCAAATTTTCCGGTCTGATCGTTCACCGCTCCAGTGAAGGCACCTTTTTTGTGTCCAAAAAGAATGCTTTCAACAAGATCCTCAGGGATTGCAGCGCAGTTTACAGCGACAAAGGTTTCCTGTGGACGACCACTCAATGCATGGACATAGCGGGCAAACAATTCTTTTCCGGTGCCGGTTTCACCTGTGATCAAAATTGGAGCTAGCGATGAGGCCAGCATGGCACCCATCTCAAGGGCTTTGAGCATAGCCGGATGATCTCCGACAATCCCGAGCTGTGCTCTGACCGAATCCACATCCATCTCATGTTCATCAATCGTGAAGCTGGAGGATTTGAATCTGACCGAAGGAAACTCATCGGATGAGAGCTCTATCTCACTGAGCAGTGGTCGGTCCTTAGTTACAAACCGTGGAGGCCTTACGTGAAGAATCTTGGCAGGAATTTCACCTGATGCTGCCAGCAGCACCCAACAAGCATGCATTTGCGGTGTTCCCGACGCTACCGATATGTAGAACTTTGCATGTTTTTGCTCTTCTTGAATGGTGAGAGCGAACTCTTTCAGTCCTTTGAAAATATCATGATAGTTGGTCGGATCTGATAACTTCATGTCCAAGACATGCACAATACATTGAGGATACAAATTCTTGATAGCTTCTTTTGTATTACAACTGGCCTCACGAGTAGCTGGAGTGTCAAACAAGTAAACGATCTGGAAGGTTTTGGCTTTTAACACACTAAGTATTGGGCCTGGTTGCTCTTCTTGCTCCACTAGACCTTTACTAAAAGGGTCATTAAACCCCGTAAAACTTAAAAGAATATTCATTATGCATCCT
This sequence comes from uncultured Gammaproteobacteria bacterium, assembly GCA_937139475.1. Lineage (GTDB taxonomy): Bacteria > Pseudomonadota > Gammaproteobacteria > Enterobacterales > Psychrobiaceae > Psychrobium. The sequence goes on from CAKZQF010000155.1 coordinate 4,196, forward strand.
TGCCTTTCTTAATTAACCCCAAGCGCTTTAAACACAGCATCGACGGGGTCTGCATAAAAGCTGATCTGAAATTTTGAGAACAACTCAGCAGGAACCGTTGGAATATCTGAGGCTGAGGCCATTGGGAGCAAAATACGCTTTGCGCCACTGTCCATAGCTAACTGAAGACTGCCTGCAAGATCTTGAACAGGATTGACGACACCACCTAAAGTCATCTCACCCAAAACAACCATCTGCTCTTGAATCGGTCGGTTCATCAGAATTGAACAGAACGCAATCAATGCAGCGAGCGATGACTTTGTACTTGGCCCCGTATTGTGGAGTTCAACAACATGGAGGTGATACTCATGATCAGAAAACTTCGCCGACGCACTGATTCTATTCAGGTTACCTTTGAAATAATCAAAGCCAACACGCACAGCTTCTTTCGCTGCGGTATTCGAACCAAGGCCAGACACTGAGTGTTTACCAGAACCAGCCATCATCTGGGTTTCATAGCGATATAACCCAAGCTGTCCAGTGCTTCCCTGAGTAACCAAGTGCACAACACCAGCGCGAGGTAAGCCCTCAGGAATTAGCTTGCTGCCACCTTGTTCCGGTACATTGACGAAGAATTCTTCTAATGACTCGTTATCGATGTAGCTAAAGTGCACATCAAAAAATTCCATTCCGCCAAGCTTTTTCAATTGCTCTTTGACCCTACGTCTAGTTTCCAGCGCATAGGTCAGGCAGGCTCTTACATCATCTTTTGTGTACTGTGCGTCGGGGTGTAGTAGCTTTAACAAGCCCGAAACAGTTCTGCGTACAGCAATTACATCACGCTGATTAAGGTTATTACCGAGTTTGAAGAACTTATCGATAGCATCCGCAAAACTTCTTTTCCGCATTTCACGCATGTATTCAGCAAGATAGTCTGTGATTAATCCGTAACTATTGGTGAAAAACTCAGGACGCATCTTCGGTATTTCCCATCCAGGAATATAGGAATGGAAACGGTCAAAAAAAGCAGTGTCAATCATGGCATCAGGAAAAGGTGCCAACAGATGACTGGTCTTCACCAGTGTCTCAACGCTTTGATTGATGTTACCGACGAATACCATGGAAGCCTTCGCTTCGATTGAATCACGACCACGGGCAAAAGACCCTGACGCCATATAATCTTTCATTATTTGAACGCCGTCTTTGTCTTTGAAGTTAATACCGGCCACTTCATCAAATGCGACAACATCCCACATACCAACCAACCCAACTTGGCGCGAGCTCATGTTATAGAACAAGTTCGCCACAGTTGTTTGTCCGCCCGAGACAAGCAATGAATTTGGTGAGCACTCTTTGTAGACATGGCTTTTACCTGTCCCTCTTGGTCCGAGCTCACAAACGTTGTAGTTGTTTTCAACGAATGGGATCATGCGAGTAATAAGATGCCACTTCACCCGATGCTCTAAGTTGGTTGGCTCCATACCCACGGAACGAAGCAACACATCCATCCACTGATCGGTACTAAAATGTCTTCTGGTTGAAAACACCTCATCCATGTTCATGGACGGCATTTGTATCGGTTTTAAACTCATAATGGAGAAAGGTGATGTCTTCTGACCTTCCTCAAAGAAATACTGCACGGTAATAATGCACCAGATACCGCCAGTTAATAATTTTTCGTTGTCTTGTACAATTTTGGTCGGTACAAGGGCGTCCTTGATTCCCAGGTTCGACAACGCAGCTTCATAGACGTCTTTTTTCTGATTGAGCTTAACGCTTACTTTGTCGATGATTTTAAACGTGCCGCGTTCACGGATAAGTGACTTCACTTTCTCCGCTTCATCAGGTCGGACATAGTTCTCAGCCAAGATTTTTTTCACATTCTCAAGGCCTTGCATTACAACTTCGTCGTCATCGGACGCACAATACATCCCTAGTAAATACTCCAGCACGTAAACAGGGACGTTAGCGCCTTCTTTCAATTGCTTTGTCAGATCTTTTCGAACGACACGGCCTTTAAAATATTGGTTGAGCAATGCGTCTAAGTCGGCGCTTTGCATCTGATTTTTTTCGTCTTTATGATCTTGTGAAAAATCAGTTGTCATGTTTCCCCCCAGCGCCTTAGAAAAAATCATCTTGGAATGCCAAATCAATGGTTACCGCGTATTGGCTATAGCGCGTTCTCATTTCCGCATTCTCAAGAACTAATGTGTATTGAGCGTTCCTGTCGAACTGAGAGCCAATAAGCTTTAACCTAGCTTCGCGAGTACGCTCATCCATAACTTTACTCACGCTATCAAAGTTAATCGTTTCACGACTGGATACTTCATTACCTTGTGCATCGACGATATAGACATCCAACAACCGTGCGACAAAACGTTCGCCTACAGGGTCTGTCTGAATAAATCTGACCTTGTCGATATTGTTTACTAATTTGATGGGCTGAGTGGCTGCAACAACACCTACCGGTTGTTTCTCATGTTTTGCTGCTTGTTCTTTTTGCAGCTCTCGCACATGCAGTACCGGGACGCATACTTCCTGTAGCATCGCTCCGCCATGCACAAACTTGGCACCACCAACAAAGTGGAAGCGTTGAGCCGCTTTTGGAAGCAGGAACTCGGTATCACTAGAGCCATGAGCCGTATCGTTTATTGAGCCTTTCCAACAGGCTTCATCTGAAGGCAAGTTATTACCAACGATATAACGTTTCTTGGCTTCTATCGCGCCAGCAGGTTTGGTTTTCAATGAGGTTTTATCAGCCGCTACAAGTGCTTTTTGTTGGAATAGGAAGCCATGGTCAGCAGTGATCACAACTCGGCTTCCGTTTAGACGGTTGATGACACGGCCAACAAGGTCTTTTAGCTCTTCAATGGCACTACGACAGGCTTCAAAAGTTTTCTCTTCAGTTGCAGCTTTATCACCAATCGCATCAATGGTATCGTGATAGATATAAACTACTTCTACATCTCGAACCTTGTCACGCCCCTCCTGGTTACTCCAGCTCATCAGTTCCTTAGAACTCACTGCCATACCACCTACCTTCTGTAGGATGGAGTTACGATTGTCTAAACCCTGTGAAGAAATACCATCCACATAAACAGCCGTGCCTTGCTCTGGCTGGTAACTGAGCGCCTTATGAGGCAATAATGCCGCCATCCCAAGTTGGGTATAACTTGGCAAAACACCCAACTGCGTAGACACCTCAGCCTTAAATCGCTTCTCGTTGTTAATGATAGCGCCAAGCTCATTCGCAATTTCAAATCGTAGGGCATCAGAGATAATCACAAACACTCGTTTTGTCTGTTTCAGACTCAGTCGTGTGCGAACTTCTTTTTCATAAAAGTCATACTGGTGCTGTACGCCAGAAATCTGCCACTTTTCAAGTAATTTCTCATTAGCCAAGTGACGATCCCAGGCAAGGCCAAGCTCATATAAGTACCAGTTTGTATAAATGCTTTCGACTTCGTCGTCGAGCTGACGCAGTATGTCTGCACCTTTACTCAATACAGAGTGCACATGTTCATTGAACAAACGGTAAGCCTGGTCAAAACGATAAATGTCTGTGGTATAGGCGTCGTACATTGCTTTCGCGTTATCAAAGTGGAACCCGTCCACATAGCGATTTCGCAAGTGCATTAACTCTTCAGCGTTGCGGATAGCTTCATAAATTGCGAAGTATTCTTTGCCGTTCTTTGAATTAGGGTGTGTCCAGTGGCTAGCAAGACGTCTTGATAAGACCGTATCAAACTGAACCCGGTCTAGCGCTTTACTGCTATCGAGCAAATCACGAACTAAACCACGGATAATGGCCTGCTCCACAGCTTCAAACGTTTCGCATTCGATAAGCTCAACCGGATGGTACTGGCCAGCACGAGTCGAAATTTCCAACTGTTGGCTAAGCACCTTAGAGATACTTTCGTAGTAAGCGGCGAAGGAGCGGCTGTCGCGCCAGCTCACCATAAACGCCAAGGCTGTCGCCCGACCTGATGCGCTTTTTAGAACATTGTTAAGCAACCAATCGCGTTCAACACCTTCAATTTGGCTCCAGAATTCAGTACAGAATAATTTCAACACGAAGTCTGAGAAAGTTGACTCTTCGACTGTATAGCCAAAACCCTCACTCAGATATGCCCATAGTGAGGTCTCAAGATCAAACTTTCCTAGCTGGCTCCATAAAGGTTGCCCAAGGCTTTCATCTTCGATATAAGCCGCATATTCGCGTAGTAACCCAAGCAGAATGTCCGACAAAGACGCAGAATCAGCTTTTACAACCACTGCCATCATCTTCCTGTCTAACGACAGTTCGTCTTCGTTCTCAGTCACCCACTTTTTTAAACCGGCTATGCGCTGTTTATTGGCAAAAAAGCTCTGGCGCTTACGAATGTGCGTGCGTAGCGCCATTTTCGGGATACCTAGTTCATTAAGCAGCATTGAGCTGTGATCAGCAAAAAATTGCTCGCTATACAAACGCACATCTAGCAACCAATCACGATCAGGCTCTGGCTCAGCGCTTGGAAAATAGATAAGGAATTTAGCTTCACGCTCATCCACTTCAATGCGTTTTTTCACTGCCAATACGGACTCACTACCCATATTGAGGATGGTCAAATCATTTGGCAGTACCCTGGCAGTTATATCTGCCGCTCTATCGCCTGCTTCTTTTGCAATAGATAGGGCGTTAGCTAAATGCTCAAGCTCTTCAGTAAAGCTTTGCTCTGGGTCGTACCAAAACACAATGCGGCTTTGTTCGAGCTTGGCAGCGACACCTTGTGCCAGTTCACTAATCTGCATTAGTTAACCTCCGGGGCCGAACCGGTAATGGCCTTAACATCAGCCAACAGATCACCAAACTTGCCGTAATTCACCTTCACACCATCATCGAGATCCAGGGAAATACGCATATCGGCATAGTGTTTTAGCTTGTCATCAAACTCGCGTAGTTCAACCTGCTTCTTAATTAAGGCATCCAACTCTTTCTTGAAGCGGTTTGCCTCACTGGTTGAGTCGGCCGTTTCAACCTGCTTCTCAAGCTGCTCTGCATACGCATCGTATTTGCCTAGTAACGGGGTGACATACTCGGTACGCATACGAGAAAGCGTCCCCTCGTTATAACGATGCAGGTAAACCAAACACTCGAAAGCCTTCTGCTTACCAGAACTAAACAGCCAATAAATAGGCCGCTTTTTGTAAGTTTTCAGGTGATCTTTATAGAATTGAGTCGATAAATAGCGGCGGATCGTCTCCAGCGCAGATTCAGACTGTCCTTTTTTAGAGAGCGGTTTTATGGCATTTAAGCACAGTGACTCGGCAACAAAATCGAGATTTTCTTGTAAGTGTTCTTCGCCCCAAACAACCTGAACAAACTCACGGAAACGGTTGGTTGCGTCGTCCTTGAACCATTCTTGATCTGTTAATGGAATGATGCCATCTTCATCAGCTGGGAAGGTTTTGTAAGCTCCTTCGGTAACAAGCTGCTCAAAGCCATCGTTCGCTGAGTGGGCATAGACAAGACCTTCACGAACTGTGGAGTATCGACCCATCATGCATCCAATGGAGTAAGAAATTAATTCCTCAAATGAAAGGACACAATCTTCATTTTCATTACTGATTCGAAAAATTGACAGATCACTTAATTCAACCTCAGAGTTAATTTCATCACTTAAATCGTAAATATCTATAAAATATCTATTAATAGCCTCTTCAATATATTTAAGTTGCTTGACATTTTTCATAAAATAAAGATTTGTTTTACTCAACTCATCTCTAAAAGACGCTTTAATCCCTACTCTAAAAATACTATTAACGTTAAAATCTATTGATGTTTCTCTTGAATCCCAGTCATATTTGCAAATTGATATCGCATCAGTTACAAGACTTTCAATATTAATTGACCTTGCATTATCGAGAATAGGAAGCCTATTCATATTTGTAATTCTGTAGTCAACTGTAGGACTCATAATTGATAGAAGGTGGCCAGAAACCTTACTATTTAAAAAGCCAAGCAAATACTTTAAAGACTTTTCATCACCAAATATTGATGGCGCTGTTGAGTCATATGTATATCCTTCAGGGTAGTATCTAGCAGAAAACTTTCCTGAGCTCACTCTGCTCCATGATACTGAATTTTTGAAGAAACCAGCTTTTCCCCTTACAGGAGCTCCGTTATAATCAATCGGAAGATCATGGAAAGCATGGATATCTTTTCCTTCATTCTCCCAGTTCATTACATATTCATGATTACCATACCAGCGTCGAAATGGCCCTCCTTTATTATGCAAGGACCACTTTTCACAAAAAGTTCCAGAATAATTACATTCAATTTTGGAGTAATCTATTTCCCACCAAAACCTAAGAAATAGGTCATTATCTCCAGTATTTATTCCTTCTCGAATCCTGAAGAAACTACTAATAGAATATTCACTATTAAATACATCTCTTATTTTCGGAGATATCCAATAGGAGATAGGGCATCCAGGAATGACTTTGTATTCTGCTTGATTGGCAATGAATTTGTTTTTGTGTATGTTTTCATTTATAGCTTCTATTGAAGCAACTGACATTTCTTTGTCAGCCCCCTTTTCATCGACAAGTCTAATATATGTACCATCTGAAGAATTATTACAGGATGATAAAGTAAAACAACATATCTGAACTGTTGCTCCCTTGAACCCAGTTAGCGGCAACTCTATAAGGCTTTCTACTGAATATTTTTCCAACAAGGTTTGACGTGCATCAGAATATGTATTTAAGTACATCCAAACATTTGGTGTCATCAAAGATGTACGACCATTCTTACATAGAGATCGAGTACACATTTCAATAAATGCCAAAAAAAGATCTTTTCCATATTCATTATAATTGATGGACAAATATTTCTTCAAAGCTGCATTCATCCCCTTGCCGCCCATATACGGAGGATTCGCAATAACAGCATCGTAACGAATCGACAGAACCAATGCCTGATGAACAAATTCAATCAATTGCTTCGCCGCAGGCTTTTGCATTGAGTCGCCTGACTCTTGCAATTCGACAAGAGTACTCAGTAGCTCTTTTAGCTGATCATGCTCATCGCTTGGCACATCAATCAAAGAGCCAAAGGTCTTGGCTTGAGTAAATCTTGCCAATGTTCGCTTCAGCAGTTGGTAGCGGTTGTCTGCATTGAACGAGCTTAAATCTTGTTCATCGTCTGTGCACTCTAATTCAGTAAAGAGCCCTTGTGAGGTGCCGCTTTGCCAACTTCCCGATAGGTTGAGTGCTTTCCATACGGTCGGCAGGTCGATATGGTTACTTTCCTGCAATGACAGTACATTGAGTCGCACGTTACGGGTAAAAATACGCTTATCGTCATCTCTAGCCATCATCATCAACGCAAAGCCAGATAGCTGCGCTGCACGATCATCTATATCTAGGCCGTAGAGGTTGTTCTCCAGAATCATCTTTGGAATGTCACGAGAGCGGAAACCACGTTCTTCGTAGATGGCTTTTAGCACGTTATAGGCTTCAATCAGTATGTGGCCCGAGCCACAAGCGGGATCGAGTACTTTGATGGTTTCAGGTTCAATAGATTCTAGCGTAATAGCCTTTAGCTGTTGGTTAACTTCGTCAGATTGTTCAGCAGGCTCAATGTAGTATTCCATCTGCGTTTTAATGGCAGAATCAGGGTAGGTTTGCAGCCATTGACGACCGACTGAGTTTTGTACCAGGTACTTCACAATCCAGTTGGGTGTAAATAGCTGGGTGGCAGCAGGAATGTCTTCACTCTTGACCACCTTACCCATTACCTGATCTTTCTTTTCAGAAATGTAGAACTGGTAAAGCCAACCTATCACTTCGACTTGTTGCCAGTCCTCTTCAGGAATGCTGTCTACCAATCCACGCAGTATTGAGTCGGTACGTGTTAGATTGTCTGGTAGAAGAAGCTCAGTTTCATCGTCCAAAGCGTCGAATAAAAAAGGCATAGCTTCATGTAGCTTATGGCACTGGCCTAACAGCAGTTCACGATACAGCTCTTCGTCTTTGTTGCCCGCAAGCTTGAGTTCAACAATGCGAGCTCTATCTAACCCGAGTTCATCCGCAGCATCTTGCGCATGGTCGATAATTTCAAAGCCTTTAGGGTTGTCTGGGTGCGACAAAACACGGAAACCGTGGCCTAGATAGTCATGGATTTCCATATAGCGAACAGCACACAAACGGTTGAACCAGGTATAGGCTACCTGCTCAATGAGCTGCGCATAACCGAAAGTCTTAACTTTTCTGACTAAGCGTTCTCTCGCTGTTTTTACACCTATTGGAAAGGCTTTTCCTTCGATAGAAAGAACAGAACCTTGCTCTTTGACGTCAGAAATTTGCTTGTCACTGTAAATACCCAGTTGATTTAATTGCTTTGAAACAGCTGAGATAAATTCACGTCTTGCTTGGGGAGCATATTTTCTAAGCTTTGCAGTATTCATAATCTTCTCGCTGTTCCGTGACCACAAACACCTTCGATGGCTGTGGTCAAATCTGTTTTAAACTGGTTGTAACTAGGCATGTCTATGCGTGTGATATCTATCCCCGTTACCATTTCATATTGCTGTTCTGTTGTCGCTTCTTGCCCTAACAATCGAGCTAAAACTTTCTTAGGGGCATTTTCATCTGATGCAGCATCATTCCCTGAAAGTTCGGTTTCTAAAGCTGTGCAATGAGCATAGGGATCTTGCTTTTGACCACATATCAACCAAGCTTCGGAGGTTGGTTTGGGTATCATCGGTATTCCATGCACGCCTTCAACTCCATTAAAGCCAAGGATGATAGATTGATGTAAATCATCAAAATCACACTTATCGGTATCATGAAAATAGAAAGCCAACTGGTGTCCATTGTCTTTTGCATAGCCAGCCATTGTTGTGGCTCTATTTGCATGCTCGACGAATCCTTTTCTTAACTTTGTACTTGGTCGATGTTTACGAACCCTCTTAGCTTGGCGTGCCAACTCGTTGCCTGAAATACAAGTCATCCAATTATTAGGGGATTGAAAATCTATATTATCTTCATTCCAATCAGGGATAATTTTCTGCAATAGGCGAACCGCTAACAATGCCATTGGACCAAGATTGTAAGATGCCCCACTAGATATTGAATGACCATTATTTGATCCCCCCATATCTGAGCTACCTTCACCTGTTACCAAGATGCTTGTAATCATAATGAACCTACCGACTCAACTCTGAAGAATTTGCCAGAAGCTCGGCTTCATCGGCAGCATCTTTTAGGTAAACGTCAAGCATGGCATCGCCAGGAGCCAGCGAATTCAGCTTCTTAGTCAGAGATGGTAAGGCAAACAATTTTGTTGCTTTGGTATGTCCTTGTTTATTTTTATAAACAAGAGTTATAGAATTCTTCGCTAATTCATCTTCTATATAATTCAATACCATTGGGCTATGCGTTGTAATTAACACCTGTTGAGGTGAGCTTATAAATGCCTCGACCAGTTTTTCGGTTATTTCAGAATTAACACCATTCTCAACTTCATCAAATTGCTGGAATTTCGAACTAGATCTTTGACTTGCCAGTATGATTAAAATACGCAACATGCCATCGTTGATATGCTTAGCATTAGTTACAACATCGGTGTGAGACCCATCCTCGTTATAAAACCGCTCTGTTAACAAAAGGCTTAATGTGCCATCCAATTCAGTTTTAGTATCAATATTCACAACCTGAGGAAAATAACCATACAAGTTTGTTAGCAAAGTATCTCGCGCGCTCTTTTCCAAATTGTGGATATAACTGATCAAGTACTCACCAGCACTACCTATTTTTCCTGGAGAAGCAAAACGACCTGAACGCATAACCTTAGGCGATAAAAGGTCATGACTATCAACATTAGTCATAAAATTTCGAAAAATGACTGCTTCTTGGGGTAAAGCTGAATCATCTAAAGCAGACAATATTGAACCTGAATATTTGAAAATAAGATTCGGAATAGTGTCACGCTTAGTTTTTAGTCTTCCCTGATATAGACGTAATAGCTGATGGCCATTAGCTAAATCCGTTAGAGTCTCACTTGTGCACAGGCCTCTTTTCCAGTTGTAAGTGGCTTCCCACCGCAATTGCTTATCTGAAAGCTCTATATCGAGTTCAAGATCAAACGTTTCTCGTGTAGGGAAAAAATGAGAAGCAACATCTTTTTCTTCCCAACCTCTTTCACTTAACCAACGGTCAATTTTTCCTTCAATAAGAGCAGATACATAACTAAACAGTTGTAAAACCGAACTTTTCCCTGCGCCGTTTAAACCAATGATGCAGTTAAACTTCGAGTCAAGGTTTAACTCAAAATCAACTAACGATTTGAATGCGCTAACGCTTATTCTTTTGATCATCATAAGCCCCTTACTTGATTCTTACTCGGTCGCCAGCTTTGACCGCAGCAATCAGCTGCTCTCTTAAAGCGGCAAGATAGGCATCAACTTCGGCTTCACTTTCAATGAATCCGGTTGTTACTGACTTAGCCATGGCATCGGTTGGGTTAATCGTTACGGTACGTTTTGCAACCGGCTGTGGCTGCACTGGTTCAGGGGCTGGCTCAGGTGCTGGAGCTGCCTTACCGGATTTCGCTGCTTCTTCTTCGCGTTTCTTCTGTTCGAGTTCACGACGTCTTTGCTCAGCTTCAGCTTTTTTGCGTTGATCTTCGATAAAGCCATTCAGCAACTCATAGGCTTCGTCCTCGTAACCTTCCGCTTCAGTTTGCTCACTGATAATTTGTGGTATTGAAGAGGTTGCTTCAATGCGCTGTCTGCACATTTGTAACGGGCGCAGTGCTTGGTTCTGTAGTTCAGACGGTGCATGAGCGTCAGCTAGCGCTTCTTTTACACGTCCGATGCGCAGATCAACACGCTCTAAGGCATGAGTGCGTTTTTCTTCAACCAATGTTGAGTTAACTTTTGCCACCTGCTCGATAAGCGGATTAATGTGGCGCAGCTGCTCATACGGTGAGGGCATATTGTAAATGCGTTCTAATTCAGTGAGCGCTTTTAATGCTTCACTGTCTTTTTCTAACGCGGGTCTGTTGGCCTTAAACTTCTCGTTCAATGCGCCAGCAAGGGCTTGCCAAGTTTGAAATTGGCTATTGTAGAAATCATCAAGATCCTCAAAGTCCTCAGCAAACTCTTCAAGGGCATCAGCGTCTTCTAAGAATCGGGCGATAAGGGCGAAGCTTGAAGTTTGCTCAAGAATACCCGCGACCAATGCAAGACCATCGTCAATTTGAGATTTACCTGGGAAATGGCCTGTCTGTGACTTGGTTCTGAATGATTTAAGCTCTTCATTCCAAGCCAGTAATTCATCGCGCACTAATTCGTAGAGCTCCTTCTCACCAGAGCCGGTAAAGGTTTTAGAAAAGATCTCTTTAACAAGACCAGCAGCCTTTTTAATTTGGCGCTCGTCATGTTGCCTGATCTTATGTACACGGATCTCGCCGCGTTTACGCACACTGGTAAACGGCTCGTAAGCTTTTTTCAACGCCAGATCTGTGCCTTGGGTACTAAAAGATACCTTTCCAGCCAAGCCCAGCCTTGCAGTGAGCAATAAGATTTCATTGTCTGGCCAGCCATATGGGCGCTTGCCGAAGCGGGCAACGATGTCACGTAAGTACACAGGCTCATTACGCTCGACTTTCAGCGTTACGTACTGCTCAACCTCACGCGAAGCTTCTGGGTTACATTCATCCGCTTGAAGATCCAGTCCAATCTGAGCAATATCATCAGCAACAAGTACGGCCTGTAGCTCACGCAAAACTTCACCAGGTGTCGCCTTGAGCATTTTCAATTTAGCGAATGTGTTTTCGATAACGTATTTGTATGCTTCTTCGACGATGGCACTTGGCGTTGCTGATTTCTTCGGTAGTTTTGTGCCGATAGCGTAAACGTCAGCCTCTGCAAACAAAGCTTCAAAATCCGTTCTTAAGCGTTTTTCACGCTCAATATTTTCCATCTGCTTTTCGCGGAGAAGGTGTTCTTGCTCTGGTCGCTGTCCTGAATTTTGTTTTAAGAATCGGTCAGTTTTAATAAAGGTTGTCAGGTCATCCCAAAGACGCTTATGTTCGCCCAGCTTGACGAGCACGCACCCATCAGCCTCAAGCGTATGATTGATGCACGCTTGATCGTGGGAGTAATTTTCAAAGTGCGAATCCAAAGGTGAAATGACTTTAATGACTAGGTCTTCCAGCGTGGTGCCATCTTTTGGATGACCATTGCAAAAACGGCTCACCGCAAAGTCTTGCTTATTAATCGGGTAACGATAGGCACGATTACCTTTCAAAATACCGTCAAATACGATTGCTGAAAGCTTGTTCGAGACCTCTGACATTTCAACGTCAGTGTGGCGGATCTCGTTTTCAATCTCTTTTTCTTCGTTGGTCAGGAAGATAAATTCATCACCATTACGCGCAATCAGCAATTGGCGCTCAAGACGATTCAAGCTCTCTTCAATTTGTTTACGCAGCGCAATTTTATCTGCATCGATTCGATCAATTGACAGCGTCACAAGGTTGTCTAGTGTGCTTTTGACAACGTCCACATAACGGATCAAGAAAAGAGTTTTTAGAATCTTGCCATCGAATTCTGTTAAGGAATCCAACTCACAGGCTTGGTCAATCGTTCGCTTAACCGCTGGCTCCAAAAAGCTTTCAATCGGCGCATAGAAACTGTAAAACGGGATTAACACATCAAGGCCAGAGTCCTTCATCTGTTTTGCAGCTGATTGGAAAGCATCAAGTAATGAACGCTCACCCATGGCTAAGTGCTTACCCGTCGCGCCTTTTGTTCGAATTGACTCAAACACTTTTTGAACCAACGTGTAGTGGTAAGGCACAAACGGATAGTTGTCCACGAAAGACGGAGCGTCGGTGTAACCTTTTAGAGAAGCGGTTGTCGTTTTATCAAATGTCAGCTGGTTACGAAGAATGTCGCCCTTTTCTGCAAAGACATCGATGAGGTGTGTACGAGCTTCTTCCGTTTTGGACAACAAACGCTTTTGAATAACTTCCGAGGTATTCGAGCTCGACAGCTGTAAGCGGGTACTAAAACGCCCTTGAATTTTAGAGAAGTCCTCGCCATCGCGCTTATCCATACCACCAATGGCAGCATCAATGTCTGCCTGAGAGGTAACAACGACCCAAGCTCTGCCACCACAATATGTGCCAAGATCTTCAGTAATGGTCTGAAGCTTCAACATCATTTGTGTGTTCTTACCGATAAACTGACCGACTTCATCGACTAAGAAAAGAAGGTTACGATCCCCAGTTCGATCTAAGTATTCATTAACCCACTTACAGAAGTTTCGGATATCTAGCGGGAAATTGTTTTCAACCTGCTCAACCCAAGCTTTTGCAGACTCTAATGATTGCTCACTGGCATGAGCGAGAGCTTCTGAAAGTTCGTCTCGATAGAAGTCATAGGCGTCACGCTCCTTTTCCCAAGTTGATTGGGTCAACTCGGCAAATTTATCCTTGAAAGATGCGTATTGATTACGTTTATCAAGTTCGCGTTCTAAGTGGGCAATGTGAGGAAAGTCAGCGCAGTATCCTACACGTTCATTAAATACTTTGAGGAAAACCTTAAGAATGGCATTTTCTCGGTCGTCCGTATTGGCTCGCGAATCGATGTTAAAAAGAATAACATCAGTGTCTTTGGTAACAGCGTTTTGGATGTCCGCCAACAGCATGGCGTCGTTGATTTTGTCTTTGAAAAACTCAAACGCTTGTCGGCCTTGGCCATCTTTTTCAACAGATTTATTCTCAAGCAAATAAGATAAAATTTTCAGGAAGTGCGATTTACCCGAGCCAAAGAAGCCAGAAATCCATACGCCAATTTTACCTGACATATCACCGTGGCTTTTCGCAACAGATGGTACATAAGCTTCAAAGAATGCTCGAAAGTGACGATCTAGCTCTCGGGTTACAACATACTCATCAAGCTCGACATACACACTGTCATTGTCTTTTTGTTCCGCTTTAACAACGCCATTAATGTCACGCGTCAACTTCTTGGAAAAAATCTGTTCAATTTTCATTCGGGAGGCTCCCTGCTCTTAATTTTTTTTACCGTCTTCAAGCACAAGCTTGAAGGCGCGATAGTAGTTTTTAGATTCGATCATGCCGAAAGGATGCAAATCCCTTCCGCTATATTCACCCGGATAGAAAAGCACTAATGGCGTGCTACCCATAACGTCTTGCAGAGCACTAAGTAACTCATGCCCTCGAACAAGAGGCCACGCACTGCCTAAGCCTGACAGCAACACAAACTCAAGTTCTGATGGCTTATATTTGTCCGCGATATACCTTGCCACTTTCTCTTGGCTCAGAGGCCCGGCTAGTGTTTTTCGAAGGCCATCAACACCGACTTGCAGTTCACGCTGGCAAGCTCGGTCGAAAAGGCCTCGCTCCTCAAGCATATCTATCAAGACTTCAAAAATATTGAGATGGACAAACCGGTAACCACGCTTGTTGAGTTTTTCGTCAACGTGCTTAAGGTGCTCTCGTACAAGCAGTTCATACTTGGCTGGATAGTCAAATACCCAAAATCCAATTTCATTGCCCAAGCCATCGTTTTTCAAAAACTTAGGGCTTTCAATTCGTTCCAGTATCAGATCAAGCCTGGTCTGAAGAGCCTTCATATTGTGCACTCCATTACCTCAATCAAATCTTCCCGGCCCAGACGAACTAACCAGTCTTTAACTTCTGGCATTAAGTAAACAGGTTGTATTTTCTTTGTCCTGCTATCACTCAGGTAGCCACTATCAACCAGTGCCTTAATTGCGTTGTTACCCATTTTTTTGACAGTTGAGTCAGAAAAACCGCCAAGCTCGGCATATGCCCGCACTCTCGTGTCATAAAACTCAGACCATGCATCAGCGGTTAAAGAGGGTTTATAGGTGCGACGAGCTTCGGCTAAGGTAAGTCGCATAAAATCAGCGACAACCGGAGAATGAATGAGTAATGACATCATCAGCATTTGGACATAGGCACGTTCACTCGCGGCTAAAAGATCAGTCATAAACTCATCACCCAGGCCTTCAATACGCCAACGGATTGTTCTGGCATAACGAATAGCCGTCTGACCGGATTTTTTCTGAAGAACATTTTGCTCAACGATCAACGACTTCCACTCATCTTCTGGAAGTTTTTTCAGTAGCGATTCTGCGATTATTCTAGATTCAGTTATCAATAAACTGCCTCCGATAAGATCGCCTAAATATTCTTTTATATTCATAAATTCATCTCACGATTCGCTATATCCAGGAGCAAGTGCAGCATTGTCAACGCCGTATAGTGCTTCTGGATTTTTAAGTGCTAAATGGAACTCTCGCCCATTGCTCTTACAATTCTTTGAACAATCGATATTCCATAAACGCAGTAAATATCCAGCGAACGCAGCTCTTATCTCTACACGCAACCTATTGTTTTCCATTGCGTAGTCCATCGATACAGCTTCTGGATGTGCTAGTTTTGGATGAGGTATCAGCTCTAGTTCAACGATTCGGTTCCATTGCTTATCCCACTGAAGAGTCTCAACTTCGTCGTTAACCTCATCCTCTAACAACTCAACTTCACTTATTCTGGTTAAAACAAAATCCCTAAATTCTCTATGCTTTCTATCGAATGCTCGGACATGCCATCTCAAGCCATTGTCAATCAAGGTATGAGGAACTATTTGCCTGCTCCCATGACCACTCGACAATGAGGTGTACTCAATATTAATCACAGCGCGCTTATGTATGGCTTCACTAATAGCCGCTACCACTTCCAATTTCGGCTTATTGAGATGAAATGGTGCTTCACAAGCCATAGGTGGCCTGACCTTGCCAAGAAAGCCATCACCGAACCCTTGGCTTATCGTCGCAAGAGTTCGAACAACGTCATAATCAAACAACGGCTGGAATGCGCTCGTCTTCAAGTGCACTCTGCGCTTTTCGTCATACATAACGTTGTTAGGAGCCAACTCTTTGTACCGCGCAAAATCTTGTGTTGCCACAGACGGCGCTACGCTAAAGCGCTCGGTTAAATAACTACGCCCAGCTTCACCTTTAAATAACAAAGTGAAATCAATATGAGCGAGTCGTTCTCTCTGTGCTTGGCTAAGCTCTTCAAGTCCAGTGTTGTCTTGCACTGTCAGCCTCTCAATCCATCTGGGACAAGCCCTAATCATTTAAAACTAGGAAGCCATCGATTGAATGCCATCAAGCAACCTACTTTTTTTCATTAGGTCTCATAGTATCAACAAGTCGTCTTGTTGGCTATAAAAATTGGCTTGACATTGTTCGAATGTTTCTTTTCTGGCCTTGATAGAAGCTCACGCTGGAATGCCAACTGACGCAATTCATTCTCTCGAACACGCCTAGCAACTTCTGCCTGGGCTGGTAGCAATGGCAGCATCCCTTCAGCAATCGCGTCTGGAGCAGACTCTTGGCCACAGGACATCAAGTGCTTCCATGGATCTTTAAGAAAGCGCTCGAATGTGATGCCAAATTCAATGATGCGGGCAGAGATGAAGATTTCGCCCCAGTATTCAATGTAGGTGTCTTGGTACATGGAAAGATTCCTCTTGTTGGTTAAACCATGAGTTCACTTTCCATTTTCCAGAGGTTTTCAAATATGCAAGGCTTACCTTGTAGAGAGCTACAAAGCTTTAAATCGATTGCGGGCATCTTTGTAGTCATAGTGGGCATGTTCTGAGCCACGATGATACAAATCATCCAGGTAAGTTTGTTCCTGCGGCAACTCGTCTTCGCTGATTTCGCGCCACCAATGTTTGTTGGCACCTTTAACACCGTCATGCCAGCGGTAACCACGCTCTTTTAAATAGTCCTTTACGTCAAACGGCGCACCAAACGCACGAACTAACACAGTTCGCCTGTCTGCTTCAGACAACAAGTTTGCAACGGACTCGGGCAACAAATGAAACAACCAGGCCATCGCCAAACAATCGGTTGCAGCTCGGTGTCCTTCATAGAACCAACCTAAGCGAAGCAGCAGGTA
>CAKZQF010000156.1 GCA_937139475.1 uncultured Gammaproteobacteria bacterium
ACCTTAAAAAGACCCGAGATGCTGGTTGGCTCAACCTATAAAATTAAACCGCCGATGGCCGACCATGCCTTATACGTCACCATTAATGACGTGGTATTAAACGAAGGCACCGAGCACGAACTGCGTCGCCCATTTGAAATGTTTATTAACTCAAAGAACATGGACCAGTTTCAGTGGATTGTCGCATTGACCCGAGTAGCTTCTGCAGTGTTTAGAAAGGGCGGCGACGTGACCTTCTTGGTCGAAGAGTTTAAGGCAGTCTTTGATCCCCATGGTGGCTATCTTAAAAAAGGTGGTATTTATATGCCGTCGCTGGTGGCTGAGATTGGACATGCACTCGAAAAACATTTAATTATGATAGGTTTGATGAAGCCTGTTAAAATCCCAGCACATCAGCAAAAGTTACTCGACGAAAAACGCGCGCAATTTGAAGCGGCTCGTGATTCAGGTAAAGGCAAAAAAGAGGCAAGCGATGTGTTAGCCGATCAACAAGATCGTATGACCCATGATGGATTTCCTGCTGAAGCCAAAATTTGTAAAAAGTGCCATACCAAAGCAACGATCTTGATGGACGGCTGCTTAACCTGTTTAAATTGCGGGGATTCAAAATGTGGCTAAATCGAATGATTGTAATTGTGATTTAACTTTAAATAGAAATAGAAAGAAGACGCTATGGATATCGAAAATATACGCCGTGAATACCTTCGAGCTGGGTTAAAGCGCAGTGAACTGAAAGCTGATCCGATGGAACAGTTTGAAGATTGGCTTAACTTCGCTACGCAAACATCGATGACGGATCCAACGGCAATGAGTGTAGCAACAGTGGGTGAAAGTGGCATGCCGTCTTTGCGTACCGTCTTGTTAAAATATTTCAACGAACAAGGTTTTGTATTTTTCACCAATCTCGATAGCCGCAAAGCGCGTGAATTAAAACAAAACAATAAAATTGCCTTGTTATTTCCGTGGGTCAGTCTTGAGCGCCAAGTTATTGTGACCGGTGAGGTTGAATTTGTATCAACCGCAGAATCGATGAAGTATTTTTTGAGCCGTCCAAAAGACAGCCAAATTGCAGCGCTGGCGTCTCACCAGAGTCGCCCAGTTAGCTCACGGGCTATGCTTGAAGAGAAGTTCCTGCAACTGAAAAATCAGTTTAAAAAAGGCGATATCAGCCTGCCATCTTTTTGGGGTGGGGTGCGTATTAAACCGGTACAAATTGAGTTTTGGCAGGGTAGAGAGAATCGCTTACACGATCGTTTTATGTATACCCGAACAAGTGGCGTTGATAAAAAAGCGGAGTGGACGATTGAGCGACTAGAGCCTTAGTCGTAATTAGGTTTTTCTTGTTTCTAATCAAGTTTCATCAAACGAAACTATGGATAATTGAAGCAGGTTAAAACTTCGCTATTTTTATAGGAAGGTATCTTTAACGATCCATATGTCGACTTAGCCATCGTGTGTGAAGTCGGCTGTTGTAAAGTAGAGTTCGTAAGCATCGAGGCCTCATGAAAACATCGTTCAACTTAGTCGTTACCGCCCCTATCATACTTGCCAGTTTTTTATTGTCAGCCTGCAGTGGGCATCCTGGTGCAGGACACTGGCAATCTGCTGATAAAGATTCAGCTCAATACAGTGCCTTAGAATTGGAGTTTGATGGCAAAGGTACTTTGCATCCCAATACGGCTATCGTCGGCCAAGAAAATAAAGCGGATCTTTGGTGTATTTGGCAGGCGAAGTCATCTCACATGTTGGATGTTCAGTGCGGTGATGAAAATCATCGAGATACTAAAATTAAGTTTGAATTGAGAGTTTCAGATGAAGAGGCAACGGCTAATAATAACGCAGTTCTCTCTCAAGCAGTTCTCTCTCAAAATGGTGCACCTGTTGCTGAATTTGAGCGTAAGCGATAGCTGTACTCTTGGCTTTGCCCTTTCGCTTAACGTTAGCGGGGCAGCCAAACAATCATCAAGGCACAAAATACAGTCACCCAAAATACAAATACCGGAAAGCTTATTCCGCGCCATTTAGCTTTTGTACTACGTACAGGAGAAAGGGCGAAGCCACAGCGCGCGCACATCTTATCTTCCAAGCCGACAAGGCCATTACAGTTGTCGCACTCGCGTTGATTTGGGTCTTTGTTATCAGATTGACTCATACTGCTCATACTATAGACTCTTCACTTTACTATTCCCGCAGTTTGCCATAAAACGGACACACTAAGCACATTAACCAACCAAAACCTGATGTTAATCAAGGGCTTTTATAAATACTTGATTACTATGTACGCATATTATGTGAAGTATTGTATGAAGTCATAAGCGTGAGGAATGATCATGACCGTTGAAATAGCAATTAACAATGCCAAAGATGACTTGTACTACGAACCTCAGGGTAATGAAGTTGAGTTATTTACCCATGCTTATAAAAACAACCTACCGGTATTAATTAAAGGGCCAACAGGGTGTGGTAAAACCCGTTTTATTGCGGCGATGGCCGAAAAGCTTGAGCGTCCTTTGTATACCGTTTCTTGTCA
>CAKZQF010000157.1 GCA_937139475.1 uncultured Gammaproteobacteria bacterium
CCCGCGCTTGCCGCTTACGGGGATCACGTCGTTGGCGTGCGCCAGTTTGAACTGAGCAATCTGGGCCAGATCGACATCGTCAACACCAAGCCAGAAAACGCCCCGACCTATGATCGCCCTTTAACCGTCGAAGTCTGGTATCCTGCGGCTGAGGGCACTGAAGCCGGCGGCACCTATGAAGGCGTCAACCTGCGCGCAGCGTCTGTGCAGGTCGCGTTGGAGGGTCAAGCGGTACGCGATGCTGCCCCTGCCGCGAGTGGCAAGTTCCCATTGATCGTGATCTCGCACGGCTATCCAGGCAATCGTTTCTTGATGGCGCATTTGGGCGAAAACCTTGCCTCAAAGGGCTATGTAACGGTTTCCATCGATCACACAGACAGCACCTATGCGGATCAAAACGCCTTTGGTTCAACCTTGCTCAACCGTCCACTGGATCAGGATTTCGTGGTCGAAACATTCTCTGATTTTTCAGCCACATCTCCCGAGCTTGCCGCGATCATCGACGGCGATACCGTTGGTGTCATCGGCTATTCCATGGGCGGTTACGGCGCGCTGATCTATGGCGGCGCGGGCGTCACGCAGGCCTCGACTGAATATCCTTGGGGCACGCCAAACGGGCTCTTGCAGCGCCACCTTGCAGGCTCTGACACTCACGCGAGTATGCCGAACGACAAGGTCAAAGCGATCATTTCCATCGCGCCTTGGGGCAAGAACACAGGGTTTTGGGATGCAGATGGCCTCTCAGGGTTTAAGAAACCGTTGATGTTGATGGCAGGCTCAGTCGATGATGTCTCCGTCTATTCAGCCTTGCGCGCAATCTTTGCGGAAACCACTGGAACCAAGCGTCACCTCCTGACGTTCGAGAATGCGAACCACAACGCGGGCGCGCCGATGCCTTCGCCAAAAGAAGGCTATCAGATGGTCGAGGGCATGGATTTCGCGCCGTTCGAACACTACGCGGACGCCGTTTGGGACAACACGCGCATGAACAATATCGCGCAACACTTCGCGACGGCCTTCATGGACATGCACCTCAAAGGTGATGACAGCAAAGCAGCCTACCTCGACCTGATCGAAAACGCAGCCGACGGTGTCACCAAAATGGACGATGCAGGCAAGCCAACGGACGAGCACACCTATTGGGAAGGTTTCCCAGCGCGTACGGCGGCAGGTCTCAAGTTCGAAACACTCGAAGCTGGTAACTAAATCTTAAGAAATAAGGAACGCCCCATGACCCCGCGTTGGTTTGAGTTGAACAATGAAAAATTCTTCGCGCGCACATGGGGCGATCCCTCGTTGCCACCCCTTTTGATGCTCCACGGTTTCCCCGAATATTCAGGCGCTTGGGAGGAACTGGCACTCAAACTCCTAGATCACTTCTATTGCGTCGCGCCTGATCAACGCGGCTATGGACACAGTTATTGCCCTGAAGGCGTTGAGCATTATCGCACAGGCGTGATCGCCGCGGATATGGCTGAACTCGCAAAGCAACTCGGTGCGCCAGTGACCGTCATGGGCCACGATTGGGGGGCTTCAACCGCCTATGGCCTTGCAATGTTTTTCCCCGAATTGGTCTCTCGCTTGATCATCGCCAATGGCGTGCATCCAATTCCATTCCAAAAAGCGATGGCATCAGGCGGCGCGCAATCAGAAGCTTCGCAATACATCAATGCTTTGCGGCGGATCGGATCAGAGGACTATTTGGCGAAGGATGATTTCGACAAGCTGTTGCAGCTTTTCTCAGCTAAAATGGATTTAGGCTGGCTGACTGGCGAAAAGCTGCAAGACTACAAAGCTGAGTGGGGCCGCGAAGGCCGTTTGAAAGCCATGATCAACTGGTATCGCGCATCGCCATTGGTGGTGGCCGACCCCGGTGTTCCTGTCGAATTACCTCAAATGGACACGTCGCGATTGCATGTCACCTGCCCGCACTTATTGATTTGGGGCATGGACGACACGGCGCTCTTGCCGATTTCGCGTCACGGGCTGGAAGACTTCGCCAATGATCTCACAATTCACGAGATCAAAGGCGCAGACCATTGGCTTTTACATCAAAAACCTGATGAAGTGGCGCAGATCATCCGCAATTGGATGGCACAATAAGGCCACTTCGAATGCACGTTCTCACAGTCCTAGACCATCCAAACCCAAAATCCTTTACAGCCGCCGTCGCTAAGCACTTCATGCAGGGAGCACAGGCCGCAGGTCACATGGTTGAGCTCGCTGATCTGAACGCTGAAGGTTTCAATCCGCTTTGGTCTATGGCCGATGTCGAAGGTACTTCCGAACAAGCCGACATCGCCAAAGAGCAAGCCCGCATCGCCCGCGCAGATGCGATTTGCCTTGTATTTCCATTGTTCTGGTGGGGCATGCCCTCGATGATGAAAGGCTGGACCGATCGCGTATTTTCTTGGGGCTGGGCCTATGATCAATTGGATGATCGCGAACAATCCCTCCAACCCGCGCGCTCTGGCGTGCTGCTGGTGCCCGCCGGCGCCCCGCCCGACGGCGCCCCGCCGGGACCCTCGCCGTCCCATGTCGACGCCGCGTCCTCGGCGTCCTCCTCGTCCGTGCTGTACTCCTCCATGGTCTCCCCGCTGGAGAAGTGGATGATCCGGCGAGGGACCTTCTCCCTCTGCTGCTGCTGCTCCTCTCTCTTGTCCTGCTCCCCCAGCTCCACACACTCAAAGTCCTTCGGGCTCTGGGTGATGGAGTTAAGGATGGAGGCAAACGTGAAGACACAGTGTATTATTGTTATTATTATGATTATGATCGGTAGTAGTAGGCCTATTAGTAGGCTATTCATATTAGCAGCTATGTGAGCCTGCATGCTTTCTTATTATAATAATCATCATTATTATCACCATCATTACATTATTATTATTATCATAATAATAATAAGTGTTATTATTGCTATCATTAGGATACTGTTATTATTATGGGCCTTTTGTGATCTTTAAAAAAAAATCTTGCAGGTCTGTCAATGTGAGACATGAGCCTGCTTTGCCTTGCAAAGGTCCTCAAATCTTGGGGCAATGTTTGACAAACATATCCTCAGGTCATCCTCGATCTGTGCGCGGTTGCGATATTTAGTTTTGAGCGCAGTCAGTCTTGAAAAGCCTGCCTCGCACAAATAAGTCGACGCGAAAAGGAGGATCATTTTTAAGGCTATGTCGCAAAGCTGAGGGTATTCCGGCATCAATGCTACCCAGAATGAAGAAAGAGGGGAGGTGGTAAACAGATGCTTTAGTCTACTGTCACTCTTCAGCTCAATAAGCTGCTCTTGCATGTCTATTGACAGCTCGTCTGCTGAGCAGAGAAATGGATCCCGAACCCAGGCGAATGAACGGTAGTCCTCTTTGAAATAGGACCCAAACTGATTCTTCAGCGCTAAAAGGTGATCAGCAGCTGATTGGAGGAGAGAGGAGAAATCAGTGCCACGTGCATCGGCAATGAAGTCTGCAAGGCTGGGAAACATGTCGCAGTTTCCAGAACTGATGCGACCATGCCAGAGAGCAATTTTTTGCATGAAGGCATTCACTCTATCAGCGAGGAGCAGAACGTTAGATTCGCGGCCTTGCAAAGAACGGTTAAGGCCATTCAGCCGGTCAAAAATATCCACCAAATAGGAGAGGGAGGCAAGCCACATGGCATCATCCAGGTGCTTCGCCAGATCTGTTTGACTTTCAGTCAAAAACAACTTTACCTCCTCTCGCAGCTCATACAGCCGTTGTAACACCCGCCCCCTGGAGAGCCAGCGAACTTCAGTGTGCAGCAACAGCTGTTCGTGCCCTGACCCCATCTCCTGGCAGAGGACCCCAAACAAACGGGAGTTAAGTGGACAAGCTTTAATATGGTTAATTATTTTCACGGCCTGGTGAAGCACTGACTCGAAGAGCGGTGGCATTTTCCTGGCAGCAAGTGCCTCGCGATGGACCATGCAGTGTGTCCATTGCACAAGTGGAGCAACTTGCTGGACGCGAGCTACGAGGCCACGCTCACGCCCTGTCATCGACCGCGCTCCATCTGTGCAGAGGCCAATACACTTTCCCCAGCCCAAACCACTGTCTTGGATGAATGAGTCAAGGACATCAAAGATTGCCTCCCCTGTTGTACGGGTCTGAAGAGGCCGGCAAAACAGGATGTCCTCCTCAATTTCCTTTTCCCGCACATACCTAACGTAAGTGAGAAGCTGGGCCTGTCCAGCGATGTCTGTGGATTCGTCCAGCTGCAGTGCATAGTAAGGACTGATTTGAATGTAGTGTATTAGTTGCTCTTTGATATCATTAGACATTTCTGATATTCGGCGTGACACAGTGTCATTTGACATAGGTATTGCGCTGAGTTTAGCAGCTGCACTCTCTCCTATCATTATTCTACACATGTCTTGCGCGGCCGGCAAAATCAGTGTTTCAGCAATTGTATGGGGTTTGCCAAGCTTAGCAATTCTATGAGCAACTACATACGATGCCTCCAGACACTGCTTGGAGACAGTGCTATGCTTGGAGATGGTGGTTTGTTGTTGCTGGAGGCCATCACGTTTACGTTTAAAGAAGTCCACAGGCTTCTCTTTCAAGTCCGGGTGTTTGGTGTCGAGGTGCCTTTTTAATTTGCATGGCTTCATGCTGTCATTTGCCAGCACCTCGGCACACAAAACACACTGAGGACGTTGCTCAGTCGTGCCAGTGACGGTGAAACCAAACTGCAAATAGCTCTCGTCATATTTGCGAAGCTTTGGCTTCTTCGCAACTGGCGCATCGGTTGCCTGACTTTTACGAATCAGAAACTTGTCCATGGTTGTGTTTGTTTGCTGATACAGTGTGTGTGATGTTAATAAAGTTGTAATTGCAACGTCGTGGTCTTGTGAGTGTGTTTGTATGTGTGGCTGTGAGCGACTTGCACACGAATAATGAATAAGGCTGTGCTAGGCAATGGTTCCTAACAAAACGAACAGTACACAATGTAGACAGGGACAGCACAGAATAGTATTCAAGTGCTGGTGTTTTATTTGTTGCAACACGGTGGATGATTGAAGATGTAAAGGTAGGTGTTAAGGAGAAAAGGGCTAGCTGCAGTTGGAAGAAGTTAGCTAGCTAGAAGGCTAGCTCTTGGGGCTATGAGCTTTCTAAAAAAGACTGTGGAGCAAATTACTCCTTAGATTAGGCTACGAATAGGCCTGCTGCAAGTGCAGGAAGGTATTACTAAGGAAGGAGTGAGTCTTTAAAAAGACTGTTTATAAAGCAATGAATATCTGAATTATAGAGGAAACAAGAGCAATCGCACAAACTCTGCAGGGTGTCGTCTCAGTGAGGGTGAGCGCTGACCATGCCTGCAGTTACTTTTATACTCGGAAGCGTACGTGCAACTCGCGTTCAAATGATAACACTCCTCTTTTGATTGGTGGATCAGGAACGAAACAGTATTTGATTTGTTTGTGTCAGTCCAGCCCCTTGCATTTCGCCACTGAGGGAGCTTTCACTAACCAGTGACAGGTCGTCGGTCTTTTATTTTTTATATTTCATATTTATTTATTTTTGTCTGTGACATTGCACCCCCCCTGGAGAGTGTCGGGCGCGTCCCCCATTTTGAGAACCACTGGTTTAGTCCACAGACTATAATAAAAATAGATGACATGTGTCCACTTCTTCCTACTATCCAGAAATGAAACAAGACAGTGGCTTCATATTTCAGGAGCTGACATGTCATCCATCTTTACATTCAGTCTATGATTAAGTCAAAGAATATCTAACATGATTCCTTTTGTCACGTTACAGTCCTGCTCTGCTGCAAACATGAGGAACCTGATCTCTGTGGCTGTGATCCTTCATGTGGCGTTCACAGCAGCAGGCCTAAAACTCGACGGAAAAGAAGTTTGTGTCACTTTCTTTAGTTTATTTATTCTTCCTCTGCATCTTTGAAATCATGATGTTACAGTTTATTGGTAAAATGTTAATTTGGTAACACTACTGTCTCCCTTTCTCCCAACCACAGTTGGAGTTTGGAGACATAATTGCTTATAAACCTCAGTTTGGATGGAATACTACTGATTATCAGCATTATGCTTCTTTTGTGGGGGACGGATATCCTGGAGGAAACACATTTGAACGCTCAAGTACGTGCACCTA
>CAKZQF010000158.1 GCA_937139475.1 uncultured Gammaproteobacteria bacterium
ACCGTAGATGCATCATGCACATAGCAGCCATCAATGCCGACGTTATTGCGGTAAAAGTCAAAATAATATTGCGTTGCTTGATATAAAAACTCACCACAAACTTTATTGCTATCACGAATGGCCTCAAGCTCACTATCTCCCATCATGACTTGATGGGTAGCATCTAGCCCGATCATAGTCACAGGCCAAGTTGCGCCAAATACGATGTCGGCAGCGTGTGGATCGTTAATGATATTAGCTT
The DNA here is from genome assembly GCA_937139475.1 of uncultured Gammaproteobacteria bacterium. Taxonomy (GTDB): domain Bacteria; phylum Pseudomonadota; class Gammaproteobacteria; order Enterobacterales; family Psychrobiaceae; genus Psychrobium. The sequence continues at coordinate 242 of CAKZQF010000158.1, forward strand.
CAGCCACAGGCGTCACATTACCACCCTCTTTGGCCGCCCCGCCCATTAGGATTACTTCGTCCACTAATTCAGCGATACTTGGGTCAAGGGTAAGGGCTTGAGCCAAATTACCTAAAGGGCCTAGCGCAACGAGCGTTACTTCATTTGGATTGGCGTGTACTAGATCAACGATCATTTGTGCCGCGCTACGCTCATCCGCTTGACGAGACGATGCAGGCCAATTGATATTGCCAAAGCCATCGGCTCCATGAACAAAGTCAGGGTGTGGCAAGGGGGCTATCTCCAGCGGTACACCGACACCTTTGGCTACAGGGACATCGACTCCGGCAAGCTCGGTTAGAATCAGTGCATTATCAGTTGCCATGTCAATTGAGACATTACCAAAGGTTGTTGTTAAGGCCAGCACATCAAGTTGTGGGGCATTAAAGGCCAGGCATATTGCCATTGCATCATCGATGCCCGGATCCGTATCTATGATTATTTTACGCATTAGTTTTGCTCCAGAAATTGATTAACTTGCTCAAGTGTTGGAATCGAAACACTGGCTCCTGCTTGAGTTACGCAAAGCGCTGACGCTGCACAAGCTCTTTTAAGTGCATGCTCTATCGGTAATTTTTCCATCATGCCAGCAAGACAAAAGCCAATAAATGTGTCCCCGGCTGCTGTCGTATCGACGGCCGTTACGTTAAACGCCTCCACCTCAACAACACCCTGAGCATTGATATAGCGAACACCTTGTGCACCTAAGGTTAAAATGACGGAAAGTTGCGGGTAATTGTGTTGAAATAACTGTTGTGCTTGCTCAACGCTATCAACAGCGAATAGATCCATCGCTTCTATTTCATTAACGATTAGTACATCTATTTGATCGATAACCTGTTCAACTAATGTCTTCTCCATCGGTGCAGGATTAAAAGCGACCGACAAGCCACGCGCTTTGGCTAACGCGACTGACTCGCTAATATAGTTGGTTTCATTTTGTAACAGTACCCAATCACTCGGCTTTGCCGCGGCCAATGTACCTTCGATTTGAGCATGCGTTAACGCGTGATTGGCACCGGAAAAAAGTACAATAGCATTTTCCGCTTCTTGGTTTACCTGAATAATCGCATGGCCTGTCGCTTGCTCGGTTTGAGCGACGTGCTGTGTATTGACACCACTTGCTTTTAATTGATTAAGTAGTTCAGTTTCACCGCTACCTACGGCACCAACATGCATGACTTCGCCACCAGCGTGCGCCAAAGCAATTGATTGATTTGCTCCCTTGCCCCCCAATAGTTTTTGATAGTGGCCAGAGGTTAAGGTTTCCCCCGGTCTGACAAAATGCTCAACTTGATAAACATGATCAATATTAATGGAGCCAACGTTGTAGATAGTCATAGGATACTCACTGTTATCGTTGCTAATAACTTAGCATAGCAGATTGAAATAACGTGCCTATTTCAAAAATGGAAAACCTTGAACAGTCTCTCATTGTTAGTGACAAAGTACGTTTGACTATTCATAATTAACCTGAGGTTTGGATAAGAGTTTTGTAAGTGTTCGACATTATTGATTAGCACTAAATTTAAGCTCCAATGACGGAATTTAAGTGGTTACCAAGGCGTTTTTGCGAGTTAATAGCTAGCTATTGCGAGTAAAAACAACGCCGATAGCCTCTCAAATAGCGTTATTGGGAAAATTCGCTTATTCGCAGCTCAGGTTAATTAACCTTACGCAGACAACAGAGTATCAAGCAATGACTAAATTAGACTTCTCCGAGAAAAACAAAAACGCAGCGGATTCATTTCATGCACAGCGTAATACCCTAAAGAAAGTATTTAAAGGTGACAAGGTGTTATGTGAGCATTGCCAACAGCCGTTAAGCTTAATTCCTGCACAAGATGGGATAGCCTTTGTTAGCTGTAGCAAAGGGTGTACGAAGATTGAGTTGGAGCTGGAATAAAAAAGGGGCGGTGTTGTGGACACCGCCCAAGGGCAAATCGCTAAAAGAACCTTAAGCAATGTTGTTACGCGACGACGTAACCAAGAACAAGTAAAGAGATAAAGGCGATTACCGAACCAATTAAGGCATATGGCAACTGGGTTAACGCATGTTGCATTGGAGTACAACCTGAGCCTTGCGCCGATAACACCGTTGAATCACTGTAGAAGCAAGAGTGAGAACCAAAGGCAGAAGCCGATAATAATGCACCAACCATTAGTGGCATTGAGACATTAAAGGTGATTGCCATTGGGATAACGATTGGTAGTGATACAACAAACACGCCCCAGCTAGATCCTGTCGCAAACACGATACCCGCCATGACAGCGAAAACAACAGCAGGTAATAATTCAGCCGTTACATAAGGTGTCACCGCTTCAATAATATAAGGAGTCATACCTAACTGATCGTTAACTTCTTTTACCATAAAGCCAGCACACACCACTGCGATTGGGTGAAGCATCACTTTAAAACCATCAAGCATCGATTCAACTAGTTGCTCAAAGCTCAATAAACGCTGGGCAAAATAAAGTACCATGGTGAACAATGAAGCAACCAACGCGCCAAGCAACAAATCAATCTCGTAGTAAACACTAGCGCCAACTAATACAGCCATTGGCAAGAAGAAATTCAACAGCCCCATAATTGGTTTGGCTTTGGTCATGTTTGAGGTATCAAAACCGTCTTGTTCAATCCCATCTGGAATAGGTTGCCCTTTTTGCGCACGCTCTTCCGCTTCTTTCATTGGGCCAATATCTTTTAGATAGCCCATTGCAACCAACCAAACAACCAGTAGTGCTGCCCAGCCATAAGCCATGTATGGAATTGCTTCAATGTAAAGTGACATGCCTTTACCTTCTGCAACTGCACCATTCTCTTCAAGCAAGGCTGCAAAATATACTGCCCACGTTGATACTGGTACCAGGATACAAACAGGTGCAGCCGTTGAATCAACTAGAAACGCAAGCTTTTCTCGAGAAATTTTAAAGCGATCGGTCAGATTCTTCATCGATGCCGACACCGCTAAGGAGTTAAGGTAATCATCGATAAAAACTAACATGCCCAAGATACCAGTGGTCACCATGGTGCTACGTTTTGTTTTCACTCGATTTGCAAGAAAGTCACCAAAGCTAAGTACACTACCACCGCGCTCAAGCATGGTAATAAGACCGCCCATTAAGCCACATACCAAGATGATCCACGCAATGGTTTCATCCATCATTACTTTAGTGGAGATTTCACCAAGTGAAGAGAAAATACTTGTCGGGTCTAGGATTAATAACCCACCAATAATCCCTGCAAAAATCGCTTCCAGCGCTTTGCGAGTTAACAGTGCGGTAAATAATATCATCGCCACTGGCAACAAACTAAAGGCACCGTAAGGTTCCCCCTCGGTGTGCAAGGTGGAGATAAATGCGAATACAGCCATAATCGCGCCATAAAAAGCCAATGATTTCATTGGACTTGATGTGTCAACTAACCCTAGTTTTTGGGTAGGGGATATTGCTTGGGAAGACATAATAGGTCCCTATATAGTTATTTTAATTAAGCATTTTTCTTTGATGGCTACTTTTAATAGCCACCAAAAAATTATTGGATGTTACAGTCCGAGTTTGTCGCGCACGTTGTAAAACCACGCGCCCATAGCGGTGTAAGGTACCCGTAGTAATTTTCCACCGGGGAACGGATACTGCGGCAGGCTGGCCATCACATCAAAGCGTTCTGCCTGGCCTGTAATAATTTCACTCACCAACTTACCAGCGAGGTGTGAGGAGGTAACGCCATGACCACTATAGCCTTGCATGTAGTATATGTTGCTGCCGATGCGACCAAACTGAGGCAGACGCATTAGTGTAAGCAGGAAGTTACCTGTCCATGCGTGATCGATTTGCACTCCCTTAAGTTGCGGGAATGTTTTTAACATATTTGGGGTGATCATCGATTCAATCTTACTTGGCTCACGTGCACCATAAGTCACACCACCACCGTAAATTAAACGGCCGTCACCGCTAAGGCGGAAGTAATCAAGCAAGTAGTTACAATCTTCAACACAATGATCGGTTGGCAATAAGTCTTTTTGTTGCGCTTTAGATAGCGGAGCAGTCGTCACAATTTGCGTACCACATGGGATCGCTTTTGCTTCAAGCTTTGGAATTAAATCACCAAGGTAAGCGTTACCAGCGACTATGGTGTAATCACAAGTTACGCTACCGTTTGCGGTAATTAGCTTTGGTTTTGCACCTTCAATAACCTTCTCAACTTTAGAATCTTCAAAGATCTGTCCACCTAAGCTTTCAAATGCCGCGGCTTCCCCTAAAGCAAGGTTTAATGGGTGAAAGTGTCCGCCAGATTTGTCAAACAAACCGCCAACATAGCGTTCTGAGCCGATGTGCTGTTTGATTTCACTTTCACTAAATAGCTCAAGTTCAGTATGTCCGTAGCTTTCCCATAGCGCCTTCTTGCTTGCCATTTCATCTAACTGCTTTGTTGTGCAAGCAGCGAAGATACCGCCAGGCTTTAAATCACAGTCGATGTTGTAATCGCTGACAAAGCGGCGTAATACTTTTGCACCTTCAAACGCCATGGCTCCCATGCCATCGCCGGTTTGCTTGCCAAAATGTTTTTCGATGAAATCCATATCGCGAGAATAGCTATGAACAATTTGTCCACCGTTACGACCAGATGCACCAAAACCGATGCGACTACCTTCTAAGATCACGACCTTAAAGCCTTTTTCTGCAAGATGAATTGCACTTGAAAGACCAGTAAAGCCAGCACCAATAATACAAATATCACAGCTGATATCTTGCGTTAATTGTGGGCGTTGCGTTTTATCGAGCGCACTTGCGGCATAAAACGATGTCGTATGGGATACTGCTGCCATGATTTTCCTCAACTTCACGCCTTCGCGTGTTAACTCTTAATTTTTTAAACTAATACCAATTCCACTAAATAACTAACCACCTGTACTAGTTAAAATAAACAATACCTGCGTTGCTCTCAATCCCAATAGCTAGCTATTGGTCAATCGAGCGCCTTGTTCTAACTAATTCTACCTAAGTACAGCAAGACCACTTAATTAATGGAATTGGTATAAATAATTTATACGTTTGTTAAATACCACTGCACTTCAAGATCAGTGATATGCGATTCAAACTGCGCTAGTTCTGCTTGCTTAGCGGTTAGATAAATGTCACTAAACTCTTTACCAAGGTATTCAGTTAAAGGACTACCTTTGGCAAATTCTAATAATGAGAAAGCGAATGATGTAGGCAATTGCGGCGTATTGTCATTAAATGCATTACCCACAGAGGCTGGTGAAGCTGGCTCAACTTTATTGACTAGGCCAAAATGAATCGATGCCAAAATCACACTCATCACTAAATAAGGGTTAGCATCAGCACCAGAAACACGATGCTCAATGCGAGTTGCGTTTTTGCTACTTGAAGGAATGCGCAGGGCAACGGTACGGTTATCCACGCCCCAGTTCTGCTTTGTAGCTACATAGAACTCTGGCTGAAAACGACGATATGAATTTACATTTGGACACAGCAGCGCCATCGATGACGGCATAAGAGAGAGCATCCCGCCAATCGCATGTTCTAGTGTTTTACTATAGGTGTTGTGTTCATCGGCAAAAACATTGTTATCGTCTTCATCGTAAAGACTAACGTGGACATGCATGCCACTGCCGGCTTCATGGCCATATGGCTTAGCCATAAAAGAGGCATCAAAGCCATGCTTGTCTGCAACCGCTTTAATAATACGCTTAAGTAAAATGGCGTTATCACAGGCTAATACAGGATCGGCTTGATGCTTTAAATTAATTTCAAATTGTCCCGGAGCACACTCAGCAACGGCGGTATCTGCTGGCACATTTTGCTCAGCACAAATGCGTGAAATGTCTTCTAGGAAGTCACTATATTCAGTTAATGTATCTAACGAATAAACTTGGGTATGCTTATCGCGTAGTCCTGTTTTAGGTGATATAGGCGCCTGAATATGGCCTTGAGCATCGCGCTTTTTATCAAACAAATAGAATTCTAATTCAACCGCAACAACAGGGTTGAGTTTCATCGCTTTTAATTTGTCATACACGCTGTTTAAAATATGACGAGGGTCGCTATGGAATGGACTGCCATCTTTATTGTACATGCTCATTAACATTTGCGCCGAGGGGCGTGTCTGCCATGACGCATTATGCAATGTATTTGCAACAGGCTTACATACTAAATCTGGTTCACCAACTTCAAGCCCTAGACCACATTCTTCAATAGTGTCACCAAGGATATTCATTGAAAAGACAGAGCAAGGGAGGTTAACACCTTCAGTGTAGACTTTCTTTAGATTCACTCGCTCGATGCGTTTGCCTCGCGCCACCGCGTTAAGATCTGAGATAAGTAAGTCGACAGCTTCAACTTCTGGGTTATTTGCTAAGAATTCTATTGCTTCGTTAGCAGGACCATTGTCTGACATAAAAAATTCCTTAATTAGTATTGATTCTCGTGATTATTGCCCCTTAATGAACAAAATATTAATCACTTGATTGTTCGATTAAATGACATTTAGCTTCTTCAGTCAAGAAAATTCAACATATTAATTACAATTAAACAACCAAATTACTCATATTTACACCTTATATTAGCTAAATGAACTCAACTAAATTAGGCTAACTACTTGTGGGTAAAGGATTTCACAGCAACGGCCAGAAAGGAGTGCCTTAAATACACAGGTGTAAAATATTTTAAACGATATACACATTTAAAAGACAAAAAAGAGGTTTTGTTGATTTTACTGAAGCCAGGAAGAAAGAAATGAGGGAGGTAAAAGAAGACCTCCCTAGATGATGTGTTAGCCTTTTAATACATTCAATAATTGACGTGGTTCTTGATAACCGGGGATCATTGTTCCGTCGTCAAGGATAATCGCTGGTGTGCCAGTCACACCAAATTCAATCCCTAAATTGTAGTGCTCAGGAACACGATTCGGACAATTTGCCTGAGCAATGTCACTGCCCGCTTTGAGTTCATCCATAGCCTTACGTTGATCTGCGCTACACCAAAGTGATTGCATATCACGCCATGCTTGTGAGCGCTCACCGCCACGGGGGAAAGCTAAATAACGTACCGTTATGCCTAATGCATTGTACTGAGGCATTTTGGCATGAAGCTTACGACAGTAACCACAATCAACATCGGTAAAAACGGTGATACTATACTTTTCATCTTTAGCCGGATAAGTAATCATCGAGTTTTCAAAATCAACTAATTTAGCAACCCGCTTTTTACGCTCAGGAGCCATTACCTCACGCATAGCAACCTGAGTTAAGTCTTTAAAGTCTTGGTCTGCATCATAAAGGTTGCCACGAATAATGTAACGACCATCAAGCGAAGTGTAAAATATTCCCCTGATTGTAGCGACTTCGTATAAGTCACCAATTGGTGCCTTTTTAACAGTACTTACTTCTAATCCTAGTTTTGAGGACATTGTCGCTTTTAGCTGCTCAAGAGGATTCTCTGTGTCAGCTAGTGTGGAAAAAGAAATGCTGGCCACTAAACCAGACACTAAGAAAAATTTAAAAACGTTCATTTTTATCCTCAAGTAATACGGGCTAGTAATATAGACCGCCGTTATTCAATATAATTTCACGACGCGATAGTTTAGTCGATAAACTTAATTTTGACTCGTGAAGTCAATTGCAAGATTAGTTCATAGCAAATGGTATCAGCATACTTCGCAATTTCCTCAACAGGCAGGTCTTGCCCCCACATAATGGCTTTGTCGCCACATTGCACCGATACATTATCAGGGCCTAAGTCTACGGTTATCATATCCATCGAAACTCGACCCACAATTGGATAACGTTTGGAATTAATAAGCACTGGCGTACCATCTTTAGCATGGCGAGGGTAGCCATCACCGTAACCTATCGCTATCACAGCCAAGGTGGTGTCTTGAGCTGCTATCCAACTTGAGCCATAACCGACCTTATCACCGGCGCTCAATTTTTTGACTGCTATTACGCTAGACGACAGTGTCATTGCCGCAATGAAACCATCATCACTACCAATGCGGTCAATAATTGGCGAGCAGCCATAAAGTAATAATCCAGGTCGGATCCAATCGGCCTGTGTTTCGGGCCATGCTAATATGCCTGCGGAGTTAGCCAATGTTAGTTCGCCACCAAGGCCATCAACTAGTTGATAAAACTGTTGCGCCTGTTCGCTAGTGAACGGGTTATTTAACTCGTCGGCGCAAGCAAAATGGGTCATGTAATTTAGTGGCTTGGCCACTAAATCTATTTGCTGCAAACGTGAGGTCACCAGTTCAAATTGTTGAACGTTGATGCCAAGGCGATTCATTCCTGTATCAATCTTCAACCAAACAGTAAGCTGACCTTGTAAATGCGATGCCTGCTCTAATTGTTCTACCTGTTCAAGACTATGCACAACCGTTTGCAGGTTGTTTGTGACAAGAATCGGAATATCACTAGGATTAAAGAAGCCCTCGAGCAATAAGATAGGTTTAACAATGCCACCAGCACGTAGAGCCAATGCCTCTTCCAGCCTTGCAACGCCTATCGCATCACAATCAGGTAAGGTTTTCGCCATCTCCAGCAAGCCATGGCCATAAGCATTGGCTTTTAAAATAGCGATAATTTTACTGTTTGGTGCTAATGATTGAATACGGGCAAAGTTATGCTTTACCGCTTGGCGGCTTATCACCGCACTGACTGTACTCATTTAGTATTCATCATCAAAGGCTGGGCCAGAATAGTTATCAAAACGTGAAAACTGACCTTGGAAGGTTAAACGACACTTTCCGATAGGTCCATTACGTTGCTTACCGATAATTATTTCAGCAGTTCCTTTGTCTTCTGAGTCATCGTTATATACCTCATCTCGGTATATAAACATGATTAAGTCAGCATCCTGCTCAATAGAGCCCGATTCACGTAAATCCGAGTTAATCGGACGCTTATCGGCACGTTGCTCTAGTGTACGGTTTAGCTGAGAAAGCGCGATAACGGGACACTCTAATTCTTTTGCCAGCGCTTTTAATGAACGGGAGATTTCTGCAATTTCCAAGGTACGATTATCAGATAATGCTGGCACCTGCATTAACTGCAAGTAATCAATCATTATCATCGACACGCCGCCATGTTCACGCGCTATACGACGGGAACGAGAGCGAACCTCGGTTGGTGTCAAACCTGATGAATCATCGATATACATCTTGCCTTGCTCTAACAGCAAGCCCATGGTTGATGAGACGCGTGCCCAATCATCATCTTCTAGCTGGCCAGTACGCACTTTGGTTTGGTCAACACGACCTAAAGATGCCAGCATCCTCATCATAATTGATTCTGACGGCATCTCTAGCGAGAAAATAATAACGGGTTTTTCTTCATTCATTGCTGCAAATTCAGCAAGGTTCATCGCAAAGGTTGTTTTACCCATCGATGGACGTGCTGCAACGATAATCAAGTCAGACGGTTGTAGGCCTGCGGTCATTTTATCTAAATCACCATAACCACTTGAAACACCAGTGACACCATCATGAGGATTGTTGTATAACTCTTCAATTTTATCGATTGTGGATGTTAAGACTTCTTTGATATTTTGCGGGCCTTCGTTGGCATTGGTCCGGCTCTCTGCAATTTTAAATACTTTACTCTCGGCAAAATCAAGCAGCTGTGCACTGTCGCGCCCTTCCGGCTCAAAGCCAGCTTCAGCAATATCATTAGCGACACCAATCATATCGCGAACAACAGCACGTTCACGCACGATAGTCGCATAAGCACTAATGTTAGCCGCACTTGGCGTATTTTTAGCCATCTCACCGATATAGGCGAAACCGCCAACTAGCTCTAACTCGTTTTCACGTTCAAGCGCCTCTGACAGTGTGACCAAGTCAATCGGATTACCACTTTCAACAAGGTTATGCATATAACGGAATATGGTGCGGTGATCTTTACGATAGAAATCATCAGCGCCCACAAGTTCCGAGACTTTATCCCACGCCTCATTATCTAGCATCAAACCACCAAGCACCGACTGCTCAGCTTCAAGCGAGTGCGGTGGTACTTTTAGTGCTTCAACTTGAGCATCTTCCTTAAAGGGTTTCTTTTTCTTTGCTTTAAACGGTGCTTGGGCCATGGGACATCACTATTAATAATCTATTGGTGGTCATTATCTAATATTGAGCAATTTTAGCAATGGCTGATTGTCGTAAAATGTGATGCCAAAACGTTATCGCCCCAGCTGCCATGTACTCTATTTGATGAGTTTAAGGATGCTTTTAAACTCTTCACTGCGGCAATCTCCAACGAGTTCGTACAAGCACATCTCTAGCCCTGTTATGCCAATGCCTTTAGCAGTTAACTTTGCTATAGCCAGCTTTTTATTTGTTTTACTACGTGATGCAATGCAGTCACCGACAAGCTCAACCTCAAAACCAAGGTTTTTCAGATGGCTTGCACTCTGGTATACACAAATATGCGCTTCAATGCCGCATATCAGCCATGTTTTTACGTCGGTACTATGAACAGCACTAACAAAGTCAGGCTCTTTACCCGCGTCAAATGTGTACTTGGTTATGGGGCTTTGCCCTGCCAAAAGTTCGCTTATCTCTTGGACGGTCGGCCCTAATTTATCAGGGTTTTGCTCCAGCCATAGGATCGGTAGTCCTAATACTTGGGCCCCCTGAACGAGCTTGGCAATATTGGCCACCATAGACTTACTATCGTGAACTAGCCTGGCTAATTTTCCCTGAACATCAACGACAATCAAGCCAGTATCATTTTTTACTAACATGGAAATCTCCTATACTCATCAGTGATTCTTGTTCTATTAACTAGAATATCAATACAACGCACTTTCTTATACCAATTCCGTTAAATAAGTGATCTATTTATTAGTGAGGGAAAACGGATGAGAACAAGGCATTTATTTACGTGTGTAGTCGTTCTACATAGAAAATAAGTAACGCCGTTATCATTTGTTTTAGCCACTAAGAGTGACCAGTTAATTATCGGAGTTGGTATTAACTCAGCAGTGAAAAGATATAACCAGATGTTGTTGGCACTTGCATTATTTTTCAGGCAAAAAAAAATCGCACAGCTGAATTAACAACTGCGCGATTTATCAAGTTAGCTATTTAGGGCTTATTTACTTTCCCCAATAACCCCACGTTCTATTTGGTCCCGCTCAATCGACTCAAACAGCGCCTTAAAGTTACCTTCGCCAAAGCCGTCATCATGTTTTCGCTGAATAAATTCAAAGAAAACAGGGCCTAGCAATGTGTCAGAGAATATTTGTAATAACAGTCTGATATCACCATTTTCAGTGGTGCCGTCAAGTAAGATACCGCGAGATTGCAATTCCTCTGTCGGCTCACCATGGTCTGGTAGTCGCTGCTCTAGCATGTCGTAATAAGTTGATGGAGGTGCTGTCATAAACTTGATGCCTTTGGCTTTTAGTTTATCCCAACAAGCAAGCAAGTCATCACAAGCAAAGGCAATATGTTGGATGCCTTCTCCGTTATATGCCATCAAGAACTCTTCAATCTGCCCACCGCTGCCAGCTTCCTCATTAAGTGGAATGCGGATCTTTCCGTCAGGTGCCGTCAGAGCTTTGGACACCAGGCCGGTATATTCCCCTTTTATATCGAAGTAGCGAATTTCGCGGAAATTAAACAGGTCTTCATAATAGTTTGCCCAATGTTCCATACGGCCATGATATACATTGTGAGTGAGGTGATCTAAGGTATGGAAACCGCAGCCGACTGGATGTTTATCTACCCCCTCTAACCAATGGAAATCGATATCATAAATTGATTCACCATCTTCATAACGATCAATCAAATAAAGCGTAGCGCCACCGATCCCTTTGATTGCAGGTAAGCGTAGCTCCATTGGTCCAGTGCTGACCTCTACAGGTTGCGCGCCTTTTTCCAACGCACGATTGTATGCATAAGCTGCATCTTTAACGCGAAATGCCATACCACAGGCTGAAGGGCCATGCTCTTGTGCATAAAACGCGGCGTGGGATTTTGGTTCATAGTTTGTGATGAAATTAATATCACCTTGTCGCCACAATTCAACCGCTTTTGAACGATGCTTGGCCACCAGTGTAAATCCCATCATTTCAAAGACAGGTTCAAGAACTCCGCGCTGTGGTGCGGTAAACTCTACAAACTCAAATCCATTTAAACCCATTGGATTTTCGAATAAGTCAGCCATGGTCATTCTCCTGCTATTTTAATTATAATAATTTGGTAACGAATGTTACTAAACTATAACAATATGAGACACGCTACAATTTATAGACATTAACAGAGGAGAATTTTCTCACTTTACAAAGTGTAAAATATGGATAGATTAGTTTACACATGCAATAAGGTGGCAAACTTCCATATGATTTTAAAGGAATTATACCGTAGGCAGTGATTTGGTCATGCGGGTGTGGGATGGTACAAAACCAAACTTACTGCGAAGCTCACTGGTTTTAACATGCTTGTCTTGGTAGCCAAGGCGCTCATAAAGCGCTTTAGCTTTTGGGTTATTGGCAGCGACATCCAGCTCGACGGTAGTGTACCCAAATGTCCTTGCGCGCTCTTCCAATGCAGTAATCAGCTTCGAGCCCAGTCCCAACCCTCTGTGAGATTGTTCAACCCCCAGATTACACAAAACCGCAGCCTGCTTGTTTGGCGGGCAAATTACCGCTTCGGTCCTAAACCCACGCCACAAAACACCGAGTGCTGTCAAAAATGAATAATGCTCAAAGAAGCTTTTGACTGCCGCCACCATAAAACCAGCGTTTTGCGCAGATGTTTTTATACTGCCCAGAGCGACTAGCTCGCCCTCTAGATATAAGCCTAAATGATGTTGGTGTGAAAACTCAATATCGGACTCCACAAAAGCTTTAGCTAAATAATCTGTGCCTTGGGCTTGATAGCTATCGCAAAACACATAATCAAACGAATAAGGGCCAGAGGAATGCATTAGCGGAATAGCCGCCGCGACATCTGATGGAGAGGTCATTTTAAATTCAATATTACTCATCAATAAAGCACCAAAGGTAAGTTAAG
>CAKZQF010000159.1 GCA_937139475.1 uncultured Gammaproteobacteria bacterium
TAACTGCCTAAAGGCATGGGTTACTAACTCTATCTGCGCATTGGTTTTGCGGCGTTGCCAACCCAGTTGTTGGTATTTCTCGATATCCACATCACCTGGAAACGGCAACGATTTTGCCTCACAGGCCCAGCGACAGAAATCGGAAAAATGACCGGTCAACATTGATTGCCTGATCGACGGTAATGGCAAGTAGGAATCATCATTTCTAATTTCACGTTGCAATAAATCAAACCCCAAGCGCCACGCAATCTCTGTCGCGCGATGTTTGCGTTCTCGTTGTGTGGCAACAACGGTTTGCGCCATTGATAAAGCCAAATCTCGCTTATTCAGTTGTAATTCACTTCGTTGAGCCGCTAATGACAAAGGCTGATAAGTCTCATCATTTATCAAGTGGTAGCAGCACGGTGCAACAGTGAGGGATTGACTACTGGCTAGACTTGCCTGTTTAAACAGCTCTACATGTAGGTCGCCACAGGCATGCAGCGCTATGACATGCTGTTTAGGTTGCAGTAGCAACTTGGTGGAGGGTGCATAAACATCTCCCTGAACAAAACGCTGATCAACCTGATACTTGTCCGCTAACAACTTACCTTGCTCACATAAAGATTGCTGCCATTCTAAACTAGTGATGGAACGTTGTTGAGTAAGACCTAACGCGCGCCCAAGGTGCCCTTTGCCAGCACACCACTCTAAAACGGATGAGCCATTATTTGGAACTTGAGAGGAAAACTTTTCTATTTGTAGCCATTTTCGCCCTTTGATACCCGCCTTAAACCAGACAGGAACATCATCCAGACGGCCATCAGTGCGATGCAATGGTGCGATAACATCCAGCGAAAATGGTAAGAATTCAGATATTTTCTCTCGCAATAACTCATCATGTTCATCGAGATACTCAATATACTCTGTATCTAATGACGCTAAGAATTGACTTAAGGCGGGATCATTTTTCCAAGGGTGCTCCAGGTGCTGAAACGGCAATATCTGCCAATATTGCCGAGTCTTCTCTAATAGCTCATTTATCTCTTCAAACTGCTGACTTAATGAGGAACTATGCTTCATCTTCCCCTAGCTCATCGGTGAGTTCACTATGATCAATTAGCTCTTCATCAGGCTGTAACCACTTGCTCATGGTAGCAATCGCTTCGCCCTTACCTATGATTTTTAGTGAAGAGAAAGCCTGGATAGTAATGTCACCACCGAACGCTTCACAATCTCGACGGGCTTTTAATACCGCTGCTTTGCGTGCACCCGATTTTAACTTATCACATTTAGTTAGCAGCCCTAAAACTGGCAAGTCACTTTCAACTGCCCAGCGAATCATATTAACGTCTAAGTCTTTTAAAGGATGGCGAATATCCATCATTATCACTAGACCACGCAAACACTGGCGACTTTGAAGGTATTCACCTAAAGATTTCTGCCATTTAAGTTTCATCTCTAGTGGGACTTTAGCAAAACCATAACCAGGCAAATCAATAAGGCGGCGCTGTGGATCTAACTGAAAAATATTAATCAATTGAGTGCGACCAGGCGTTTTACTAGTACGTGCTAAGTTGTTTTGACGAACAATAGTGTTCAAAGCACTCGATTTTCCGGCGTTAGAACGACCTGCAAAAGCGATTTCATAGCCGACATCTGCCGGCATATGCATATGCGAAATATTCGGCGCACTGGTAAGAAAAGAGGCTGCTTCAAAGTTTATTTTTATATCTGGCACATTTTGCTCCAAAAAACTTAGCGCAATCAACGAACAGCTGATTACTTTTTAATTTTTTCATGTAGAATAAGTGGAAATTATAAATACAAGTTTAACATGCCTACTTGGTATGTGAGTAATAGCAATTCAAATTAATCCGTAAAAAGTTGAGAAGCCATGAAAAAAGTAGCTATCGCATTAACACTTTTAGTCAGTTTAGTTGGCGCAGCCAACGCAACAGGTAACGCAGAAGCAGGAAAAGCCAAAGCAGCAACGTGTGCAGCATGTCATGGTGCCGATGGTAACGCTCCTGTAGCGATGTACCCAAAGCTTGCTGGTCAGCATGCAGACTACCTCGTCAAGCAATTAAAAGATTTTAAATCTGGTGCCCGTAAAGATCCTATTATGATGGGAATGGTGATGGGTCTATCAGATGAAGACATGGCTGACATCGCTGCACATTACCAATCATTGCCTGTAACTGAAGGTTCAACACCTGAAGATGCAGTTGCTATTGCAAAGCCACTTTACCAAGGTGGTGATAGCAAGCGAAATATGGCTTCATGTATGTCGTGTCACGGTCCTCGTGGTAATGGTGCAGGACTTGCAAAATTCCCTAAGATATCAAGTCAAAACGAAGCATACGTTGTAGCACAACTTAAGAAGTTCCGCAGTGGTGAACGTGCTAATGACCCACAAAAAATGATGGTTGATACGGCTAAATCACTAACTGATGCTGAAATTGATGCGTTAGCAAAATATCTAGTTGGCCTACACTAAGCCAAGAGCCCAACCAATTTCTACTTAAAGCCGCTTAATCAAGCGGCTTTTTTATGCCTAATCCCTGCCGTTAAGATCAGATACATAAAGAGTATGGTCAAATCGAAATAGTGTAGGATTTGGTTATTGCAGCCAATTTAAGCGAAGAATAATTGGCATGCGAATATCACTTTTTGCAGGGTTAGCGTTGATAGGCAGAAAATTAACTTAACCATTAGTCGTAGTCCAAACGTGACAAAAACGCTCACAAAACAAACAAAAAATCACAAGAATTTTAACAAACTCCGATAACGCCCAACAAAAAGAATGAGATATAAACCCAAAAGAAGTAGAGACAAAAACCAACAAGCGCGTGAGACATTCGCCATTACGCAAACTTCAGTAAATAACTATCCAGCGTAAAACCAATAACTTAAACTAAAATCGATATTACTAAGTTAAAATATATCTCAATGTTCTCTTGTTAAGAATCGAGACACCAGTAAAGTGTTGTTCCAGTTGAGCACAACAACAAACAACAATAAAAATTACATAATAATAAGTGTTCGATTACAGCTGAAGTAAATCAGCTTTTTAGAATAAAAATAATCGCTACCATTATTGGTCGCAATGTACATGTAGTATTAGATTGTACATATTAATTGCTTGATTAAAGCAACCCTAGTTTTCTAGGAAAATAATAAAAAGCCATATTGGCTAGAGAAAGTTTGTTTCTCATTTCGTTTTCTTAATTTAAGAAACGCGCTTACATTGTAAGCTTGCTCATTATTGATATAGCTAGTTAACTTTATGTTTTAAGTTGGTAGTGTTCATCAGAGCAATAATAATAAGAATATACTTAATTTCACCATTACTAGCATGGAAGTTGCGATAAAAATAGGAATGTGAACATTAAAGCAAAACCTTTCTTTTATCTTTGAAGGAGAGCTCAAATATAAAAGTAGTGTATATTCACTTAGGCGACAGATTTATCTGTCGCCTTTTTTATTTGTCCCTCGCGCACATTTTTTGTGCTCTACTGCTGATCTTCCCACTCAAATCTGGTATAAAACGCCTTAATTAATCTAGGTACCAAATTGCTATGACTCGTAAAAAGAAAACCCGCACAGAAAAATCGATAGGCGCAGCCAAAAAACCGCTACTCAAACAGTCTGAGCGCATCAAACCAAATACCAAAAAGAAAGGAAAGGGTCGTCCTTCTGGCGCTAAGGCGAATATTGACGGAGCAAAAAACAAAAGGCCAAAAAGTGGCGGTGCAAGCAACAAAAATGCTGTTGATACAAAGATAGGTAGCAAGAAAGCAGTTGAGCTTGTACCTCAAGATACACCAAAGAACTTAGAGCCTAGAGTTTCAGTTAAAAAGAAAAAGCCACAACCACAATTATCGCTGGAGCAACAATTAGCTCAGGTAGAGAATGACGAACGCCTAAACGCTCTTCTCGACCAGTTAGATGCTGGTGAAGAGCTAATCGCTAAAGATTTAGCTTACATCGATCACCAAACAGCTCTCCATCGTAAGCTGCTTATCGAGCTAGGTATCGATTATGATGACGTAGGTGAAGAGGAAGAAGATAGCAAAGAAGCTTGGCAGCAAATTGATAGCTCAGAATTCGATGAGTTTAAACGAAAATGAGTCCTGTTGTTATAACTTTGGTTGCTGTTGGTTCGCTGATTGTATTGGCTTTAGCGCTGTATGCAGGTAAGTTAATTGCTCAGGTGAAAGAACAGCAGAACCAAGCAAAATTAATTGCAGCTCAGCGACAAGCAGATCTTGCTAAACAGAATAATTACTTAATCGATAGCATACAGCTAATTGCCAAAGCGGTACTCGAGCAGCAATGTGAGCTCTCAGAGGCTGCCATACGCATCTGTCGCTTGCTTGAAAAGGTGTACACCGTCAAAGACGAGCATTACCCTGGCACTTATCCGGCGCTGCACGAGCTGGATAGCTTTCTAGCCGATTATCCGACACATGAAGGGTATAAGTCGTTAAAGAAGCAAGAACGTATGCGTTTTGACGTAGAGCGCGCTAAGCAGGAACTGAAGTTAAAGGAGGCCATTGAGCAGGAATGCCAAAGCCTTATATCTTTTAGTATTGAGAATGGTGCGAGTTAGTTGCATTTATCCTTTAGTGCGTAACAAGCAGCCTATTGAGTTAACACATTACAACTATCAGTTTTAACAGGCAGCAGCTATGGTAATGAGCTGCTGCCTGCCTAGTAAGGAGGGGTTAGCCGCGATAATATCGTTGCTCAACAAAAGGCATTTTCTCTATTCGCATCGGAAGTTTTTTACCACGAACCTCTGCATATACCTCGGTCTCTAATACTGCGTAAGCCGTTTCCACATAGCCCATCGCAATAGGTGAACCTTTTGTTGGGCCTGCAGTGCCGCTCGTAACGACCCCAATTTTGATGCCATCGCTATTAAACAGTTCTGCACCTTCACGAACAGGCGCTTTGCCCAGACCAAGCATGCCGATACGTTTACGACTAACATCTTTGGTTGCGATCTGATCTAAAATAATATCAGCGCCTGGGAAGCCACCGGCTCGCTCACCTCCGGTACGACGCACTTTACTTATCGCCCACAGTAAGCTTGCTTCAACTGGCGTAGTTGTTTGATCAATGTCGTGTCCATATAAACATAACCCAGACTCTAAGCGTAGAGAGTCACGCGCGCCAAGTCCTATCCACTCCACCTCAGTTTCTGCTAAAAGTAGTCGAGTTAAACGCTCTGCGTGTTCAGCAGGAATCGATATTTCAAAACCATCTTCGCCAGTATAGCCCGCACGTCCAACGATACAATCAACGCCTGCAAACTCAAGCACTCGAGAATCCATAAAGACCATATCTGCTGATTCTGGGATTAGACGGGCCAAAACCTCAGCAGCCTTAGGTCCTTGCAGCGCAAGCAGTGCTCTATTCTCTAATACCTCGATGACAACATCATTGGGCAAGTTTGCTTGCAAATGCGCAATATCTTGAGCTTTACAGGCCGCATTGACCACGACAAATAGGTGGTCGCCAAAGTTGCTGACCATTAAATCATCGAGCAGTCCACCCTGTTCATTGGTAAATAACGCATAACGCTGTTTTCCTTTAGGCAAGTCAATAATATCAACGGGTACTAACGTTTCTAATCCAGCCGCTGCATTTTTGCCAGTTAAAGTTAACTGCCCCATGTGGGAGACATCAAACAAACCAGCTTGCGCACGCGTATGTAAATGCTCTTTTTTGACTCCCATCGTGTATTGGACTGGCATATCATATCCAGCAAAGGGAACCATTTTACCGCCGGCTTCAATATGAAGGTCATAACAGGGGGTTTTTAGTAGATTTTGTTCAGATTGAGACATCAGGATTCCTCAAGCCATCTAGAAAGATGGCTTTATATAGTAAGATAAAAAAGGGAAGAACTAATTAGTTTGTTTTGACATTACTTTTGGCGCGGCGCCATTTTCTTTAAAGTATTCACGAGTTAACTTGAATACTACTGGGCTAAGCAATGCGATTGCGATTAAATTAGGGATAGCCATCAATGCATTCATCGTATCGGCCAACAACCAGATAAACTCCAGAGATCCAATTGCACCAACAGGTACAACTAAAATCCAGAAGATACGAAACGGCATAATCGCCTTAACACCAAAGAAATATTGCACACATTTTTCACCGTATACACTCCAACCTAAAATCGTTGTGAAAGCGAATATGGTTAATGAAATTGCGACAATGTAATTACCAAAAGGGATTGCGCTAGCAAATGCTTTCGAGGTTAGTTCAGCACCAGTTGCGCCGGAAGTCCACTCACCCGATACGACAATCGCCAAGCCGGTGATAGAACAAACGATCAATGTGTCAATAAATGTACCTAGCATTGCTACAAGACCCTGTGCAACCGGGTTATTCGTTTGTGCAGCGGCATGTGCAATAGGCGCACTACCTAAACCCGCTTCATTAGAAAATACACCACGAGCCACACCAAAACGAATAGCAGCCCATACTGCGGCACCAGCAAAACCACCTTCTGCTGCAGTAGTGGTAAAGGCACTTTTAAATATGAGTGCGAATGCAGCAGGCAGTTCAGCGGCGTTCATGATCAGCACGATAGCACCACAACCGATATAGAAGGCAGCCATTAACGGAACGAGTTTACCTGCAACATCGCCGATGCGCTGAATGCCTCCCATTAATACTAAACCAACTAGCACCATCAACACGATGCCAGTAATAACCGGGTCAATGCCAAAGTTGGAAGACAGCGCATTTGCTACTGAGTTTGTTTGTACGGTGTTACCAATACCAAAAGCGGCAATTGATCCGAATAAGGCAAATGCACCACCTAACCAGCCCCATTTACTCGACAGACCGTTTTTGATGTAATACATCGGTCCACCACTATGATTACCGTTTTCATCAACTTCTCTATAGCGTACGGCTAATACAGCTTCAGCAAACTTAGTCGCCATACCAACCAATGCAGTACACCACATCCAGAAGAGTGCACCCGGGCCACCCAAGAAGATTGCAGTCGCAACACCAGCAATATTACCTGTTCCGATAGTTGCTGACAGGGAAGTCATTAATGCATTGAATGGACTAATCTCTCCCTCTACATCTTTGTCTTTATCCGGGATGCGCCCACCCCATAGCAGCTTGAAACCGGCGCCGAGCTTTAACACTGGCATTAATCGCAAACCAAATGTTAGAAAAAGACCCACACCCAATATCATCACAAGCATGGGAACACCCCATACAATGCTGTTAAGACTGGAAATTATACTTGTTATGAATTCCATACTGACCTCGTTATTGTTATTGTTAGCTACCAACGTTCATTGATATAGCTTGGTTATTCTTACGAATCGAAAACGCTAAATTTTGTTGATTTTATGTTTCCAATAGGAAACAAAATAGTTAATTAGAAAAATTATATCAAGTGTTAATTTTAACCAATTTAGAAAACAGCAAAGACAACAAGGAGACAAAAACAAGAAAAACAAAGGCTTATGCACATCGTTAGATGATAATAAAAAATAAAAGATTGTTTGCCTTAAATAACAAACACAATAATCTCTAAAGGCTAAATATAACGGGCGACTAAATACGAGGAATAACAAGCGCGAACTTAGGCCAGTACGCGCTTTGATGGAAAATTATTTAGCTGTAACCCACAATATTAGCGCGTCTTCTTCACTTACTGATACAACCAAGTGTCCCATCGTTGCATCATAATAAACACTATCACCTGCCGCCAAATTCACTGGTTCGTAGAACTCAGTTAATAACTGCACCTCTCCATCTAGCACTAAAAGATACTCTTCACCCTGATGACGAACCCACTCGCCAAAGTCGTCGAAGCTACGCGCATGAACGCGGCTTTTATATGGCATCATTTTCTTATTGCTAATTTGTGTCGCGAGAAGCTCATGCTCATAAGTAGACGTTAGATGCGATCTGCCTTGCCCCGCAAGTGTAACATCTCTGCGTCCTGTAGCTTGAATCGCTTGAGGCTTGGTAAAGAGTTGAGGAAGTTCGATATCTAACCCTGTCGCCAACTTCTGCATAACCGTAAAGGTAGGTGAGATTTGTTCGTTTTCTATTTTCGACAAGGTGGAACGTGCAAGTCCAGTACGCTTACTCGCCTCTTCCAGCGTTAATTTATTCTTGGTGCGAATCGCTTTAAGCTGCGCACCAATGGCAACAGTATTAACTGCTCGCACTTCATTTTGGCTGTCAGCCACCGTCATCGATGGGTAAACATCCTCTTTCACTTTGTCGTTCATTGTACAAATTCACCTTTAAATTTCTCTACAACTGATTGTTACACATCCGACGTCACCAAAAAACCTAAATAATCAAAAAATAAACAACGAGCAAAATCAAGAGCTAACACCACCTTGAATGAACAAAGTTTCCTATTGGAAACTTTTATGTTGATTAGGAAACAAATCGCTGGTATGTTTTAAAAATGTTAACAACCTGCATATTTAGTTACAGGAAGAAATGATGGCACACAGTATTTTCGACTTATTCAAAATAGGCATTGGCCCGTCGAGTTCACATACGGTCGGCCCAATGGTCGCAGGCAACCGATTTATCACGTTGCTTGAGCAACATGACCTACTAAGCCAGGTAACCCGAGTGAACGTTTCGCTATATGGTTCACTTGCCTTAACAGGTAAAGGGCATGCGACTGACACGGCCTGTATTTTAGGTCTTATGGCGCAATCACCTGAAACAGTTAATGCGGACGACGTACCAACAATGTTAAGCACAGTGGCTCAAGAGAAAACACTCATGCTTGGGGCTACACACCCTATCGATTTCGAGTCACAGCAAAATATCATTTTTCATTTTGATAAATTTCTACCTCAGCATTCCAACGGCATGGTGATTGAAGCGTACAGCGATCAGCAACTATTACTTAAGCAAACCTACTTTTCTGTAGGAGGTGGTTTTGTTCAATGCGAAAAAGAGCTTGGACAAAGCCAAGAGCCCAGCACGACTCTACCTTATCCCTTCGACAGCGCAAGAGAGCTATTGGCCCATTGCGAGAAAAATGACATGCGAATTAGTGAAGTGGTATTAGCCAATGAGCACGCCTTGGGCACGCTAGACATCACAGGAAAAGTTAATCAGCTATGGCAGGTTATGCACAAATGTATTGAACGAGGCATTACTACTGACGGGATCTTACCCGGAGAACTGAAACTAAAACGCCGCGCCTACGATATGCATCAGCGACTGCTTAGTCTTGATCCCCAAGATCAATTCGACACGCTTGACTGGGTTAACCTTTTTGCTATGGCTGTTAATGAAGAGAATGCCGCCGGAGGGCGCGTTGTTACGGCGCCAACTAATGGTGCTGCAGGTGTCATTCCAGCAGTTATTGCATGGTTTCTCAAATTCAAAAGTAATGATGATGAGCGTGGCATTCGAGAGTTTATGATCACTGCCGCTGCCGTCGGTTTACTCTACAAGAAAAACGCATCCATTTCGGCAGCCGAAGTTGGTTGCCAAGGTGAGATTGGGGTTGCCTGCTCTATGGCCGCCGCAGGATTGACCGCAGCGATGGGCGGAACACCACAACAAATTGAAAACGCAGCCGAGATAGGTATGGAACACAACCTAGGGCTTACCTGCGACCCAATCAACGGATTGGTTCAAGTCCCTTGCATCGAGCGCAACACCATGGGGGCACTAAAAGCCATTAACGCCAGTCGATTAGCAATGCAAAGCGACGGTATTCACCATGTTCATCTTGATGATGTCATCAAAACCATGCATCAGACCGGTCTGGACATGATGAGCAAATATAAAGAAACCTCCCAAGGCGGGTTAGCAATTAATGTTATCGCCTGTTAGGACAATAAAAGGATAAAAATAATGAAAAGCACTTACGCATCTTGCGAATTAGAACACTTTTTTTCAGCTAGCGTCCCTGTTACTGACGGTGCGGTAGAAATGGCGATTGAACTTGAGCGTAGACGCCAAGAACAACAAATTGAGCTAATTGCTTCCGAAAACATTGTGTCAAAAGCCGTGATGGAAACACAAGGTACGGTTCTTACTAACAAGTACGCCGAAGGATATCCAGGACGTCGTTATTACGGTGGCTGTGAACATGTAGATTTAGTAGAAACTCTGGCAATTGACCGTGCTAAACAGATTTTTAGCGCTGAGTATGTCAACGTACAGCCGCATTCTGGCGCACAAGCTAATGGCGCAGTGATGCTAGCACTTGTCCAACCTGGCGATACCATTTTAGGTATGTCACTTGATGCTGGCGGTCATTTAACCCATGGCGCACGCCCTGCGCAATCAGGTAAATGGTTCAATGCGATTCAATATGGTGTGCGTAAAGAAGATATGCGCATTGATTATGACCAGGTATTAAGTCTTGCCAAAGAGCATAAGCCGAAAATGATTATCGCAGGTGGTAGTGCCATCCCACGCCAAATTGACTTTTCAAAGTTTCGCGAAATTGCAGATGAAGTCGGTGCATTATTAATGGTTGATATGGCACACATCGCAGGCCTGGTTGCTACAGGAAATCATCAAAATCCACTGCCGTACGCCGATATTGTTACCACCACAACACATAAGACCCTGCGTGGTCCTCGTGGCGGGCTAATCCTAACTAACCATCAAGAAATCGCCAAAAAGATCAACTCTGCAGTTTTTCCAGGCCTTCAGGGCGGTCCGCTAATGCACGTTATTGCCGCGAAAGCCGTTGCACTTGGCGAGGCCCTGGAGTCGGAGTTTAGTGTCTACATCAAAGAAGTACTTAGCAACGCTAAAGTGCTAGCCAAAACGTTGCAAGAACGTGGCTGCGACATCGTTACTGATGGCACAGATACACACCTAATGCTGGTTGATTTACGCCCTAAAGGCCTAAAAGGTAACGCCGCAGAAGAAAGTTTAGAACGTGCAGGCATTACCTGTAATAAGAACGGCATTCCGTTTGATCCAGAAAAGCCAATGGTTACTTCAGGCATTCGCTTAGGCACCCCGGCAGGTACTAGCCGCGGCTTTGGTAACGAAGAGTTTGAATTAATAGGTCACTGGATAGGCGACGTTCTCGATGGACTAGTCGCTAACCCTGAAGACAACAGCGCTGCCGAGCAAAAAGCATTAGCGCAAGTAAAAGCATTGTGCGAGAAGTTCCCACTTTATCGCTAAACATCCTGCGTCACCAACGGGTCAGCTACGCCGAAGGTAGCTGGCCCCATATAACAAAAAGATTGGAGTCATATCATGAGCGCAATAGAAAAAGATTATAAATTCGCCCCAAGTCACGAGTGGGTAAAAGACAACGGTGACGGTACCGCTACCGTCGGTATTTCACAACACGCACAAAGCTTACTTGGTGATGTCGTGTTTGTAGAATTACCAGAAGAAGGGGATGAAACAACCGCAGGTGAAGGTTTTTCATTAGTTGAATCAGTTAAAGCAGCATCAGATGTTTATGCACCTGTCTCTGGCGAAGTAATCGAAATCAACGAAGAACTAGATGATAGCCCTGAATTAGTCAATGAGTCGGCTTTTACTGAAGGTTGGATTGCAAAAATTAAACTTTCAGATCCCTCTGAGTTAGACAAGCTACTCAACTTTGACGCTTATAACGAAGCAATAGAAGACTAATTTTCGTATTGACATCAATAGGTTTGCTGGAGTTTTTATGAGCAACAATAATAATATATTACAACAACTTGGTGATAATCTAGATTTTATCAGCCGTCATAACGGTCCTAATGCCGAGCAACGCCAGCATATGCTAAGCAGCTTAGATCTGGATTCAACGCAGCAAATGGTTGATCAAACGGTGCCAAAAAATATTCGCCTTGAGCAGCCAATGGTGCTTGCAAAGCCTCAGAGCGAAGTTGACATGCTGGCAACATTGCAAACAATGGCAGCCAAAAATCAAGTAAATCGCAGCTACATTGGGCAAGGGTACTACGACACTCACGTACCAAAAGTTATCTTGCGCAATGTATTTGAGAACCCAGGTTGGTATACCGCTTACACACCTTATCAGCCAGAAATCTCTCAAGGCAGGCTAGAAGCACTATTAAATTATCAGCAAATGATCACCGACTTTACCGGTATGGAGCTAGCCAATGCTTCTTTATTGGATGAGGCAACGGCAGCCGCCGAAGCAATGAGCCTGTGTAAACGCGCAGGAAAAAACAAAAGTAATGTGTTTTTTGTTAGTGATGATGTGCACCCGCAAACACTTGATGTCATTCGGACTCGCGCTCAATATTTTGCATTTGATATTGTGGTGGCGCCTTTTACTGAACTTGACCAACACGATGTATTTGGTGCTTTATTACAATACCCAGGCACTACAGGTCAGGTTAATGACTTAGCGCCTATTATTGCGCAAGCACACACAAAGAAAACCTTAGTTGCTGTCGCAACTGACTTATTATCCCTAACCGTCCTCAAAGCGCCAGGTGAAATGGGCGCAGATGTTGTTATTGGCAGTGCACAACGTTTTGGTGTGCCTATGGGCTACGGCGGTCCACATGCTGCATTCATGGCCACCAGCGAGAAATACAAGCGTACTATTCCTGGTCGTGTCATTGGTGTTTCAATCGACTCCAAAGGGAAGCCAGCACTGCGTATGGCAATGCAAACGCGTGAGCAGCATATTCGCCGTGAAAAAGCCAACTCAAACATTTGTACTGCGCAAGCTTTGTTAGCCAATATGGCCTCGTTCTTTGCGGTTTACCATGGTCCAGAGGGGTTAAGAAAGATTGGGCGTCGAGTTAATCGTTTAACCTCCGTCCTGGCTGCTGGCCTGGCAAGCGCTGGGATCAAACTAGCTCATCAATCGTTTTTTGATACCATCACATTGCAAACCGGCGAACAGACGGACGCAATCTATCAACGTGCATTAGCGAGTAACCTCAATTTACGTTTACTGCCAAACCAACTTGGTATTAGCTTAGATGAAACAACGACAGCAGCGGATGTTGAAGCATTATGGTTAGCCATTATTGAACAACCCCTGCGAGTTACGGATATCGAACAATCATTAGCTGAAGAGTTTAGCAATATCCCAACGCAATGCCGTCGTACCAGCGAATACCTGACGCACCCGGTGTTTAATCGCTATCATAGCGAAACACGGATGTTACGCTACTTGAAGAGCTTAGAAAACAAAGACTTTTCATTAACGCATGGCATGATCCCATTAGGCTCTTGCACCATGAAACTTAATGCCACGGCGCAAATGATCCCCGTTACCTGGCCTGAGTTTTCGCAAATGCATCCGTTTGCCCCAAGCGATCAGTGTCAAGGTTATCAGGCACTCGCCGATAGCTTTAGCGAAATGCTATGTAGTGTAACCGGATACGATGCTTTCTCATTGCAACCAAATTCTGGTGCCCAAGGGGAATACGCAGGGCTTATCGCTATTCAACGCTACCATGCATCGCGCGGTGAAAGTCATCGTAATATCTGTCTAATTCCTAGCTCTGCACATGGTACTAACCCAGCGAGTGCGGCAATGGTTTCAATGCGTATCGTGATTGTTGCATGTGATGAGCAGGGCAACGTCGATATGGATGACTTGGCAACGAAAATTGAGGTTCATCGCGACAACCTTTCAGCCATTATGATCACCTATCCATCAACACACGGTGTTTATGAAGAAAGCATCAAAGAGATTTGTGAACGCATTCATGACGCAGGCGGTCAGGTCTATTTAGATGGCGCCAATATGAATGCTCAAGTTGGCTTAACATCTCCGGGCTTTATTGGCTCTGATGTTTCACACTTAAACTTGCACAAAACATTTTGTATTCCACACGGTGGCGGCGGTCCGGGCATGGGGCCAATAGGTGTCAAATCACACTTAGCTGAATTTTTGCCCGGTCACGGCATTAACAACACATCAGGTGCAGTTTCTGCCACAGCCTTAGGTAGTGCATCGATCTTACCTATCTCTTGGGCGTATATCGCATTAATGGGCGAACAAGGATTAAAAGAAGCGACCGAACTCGCCATCCTAAATGCTAACTACATAATGGAAAAACTCAGTCCACATTACCCGGTATTATTCCGCGGTAAAGAAGGACGAGTAGCTCACGAATGTATTATCGACCTGCGTCCATTAAAGGAGTCGTCTGGTATTAGTGAAGAAGATGTAGCCAAACGCTTAATGGATTTCGGTTTCCACGCACCAACAATGTCATTTCCAGTTGCTGGCACATTAATGATTGAACCAACTGAAAGTGAATCACTTGAAGAGCTCGATAAGTTTATTGACGCTATGGTAACTATTCGCCACGAAATAGCCAAAGTTGAAGATGGCACGTGGTCTCTGACAGATAATCCATTAGTCAATGCACCACATACATTGGGCGATTTAACCGATGATGATTGGCCCCGTGCGTATTCGCGCATGACCGCTTGTTACCCGAGCAGTTGTCCAACGCAACCAAAGTTTTGGCCCACTACAAATCGTATCGATAACGTGTATGGCGATCGCAACTTAGTGTGCAGTTGTCCACCAATTGAAAGCTATCAATAACCCCTAACTTTAACCCCTGAGAATGCCTTTTGCCTTAACAGGTAGGCATTCTCTCATCCAAAAAGTAACAAGGAACTAGTATGAAAAACCTAAAAATAAAAGCAGCATTACTTCCTTTAGCAGTTGTACTACCGACCTTTGCCGCTACCGCTCAAGAGGGTGTGTCAAAAGAAGATTTACACAAGCAACTTAGTCAGATCCAAGCACGTTTAGCCCAGCTAGAAGAGGCCAAATCAGCCCCAGCAAGCAATAACACCAAAATCAATTTTTATGGCACCTTGCGCCCAACCTTTGGCTTAACAAGCACTGACAGTGAAGACAGCTGGGACGTAGGCGATGCATTATCCCGTATCGGTGTTGCGGCCGAGCACAAACTTAGCAACGGTATGACAGCCTTCGCCAAAGGTGAGTTTAAAGTACAAATCCAAGGTGACGCTCACTTTGGTGATGCACGTAAAGCTTATGTCGGTATTAAAGGGGATTTTGGTCGCGTGGCCATTGGTAAGCAGTCAACGACACAATATTCTATTATTGCCGATCCAGTTGATATTTTTAATCGTGCATCAACCCCGCTAGCTTACGATGACGCAAGCCCATTCCGTCAACAACAACTCGTTTCATACAGCAAGCAACTAGGCAACCTATCCTTCAGCGCTATGGGCCAGTTTAATAGTGACACTGAAAATGAAGGCAGCGATTTATTTAACACCGGTGTTAAATATCAAGGTGATGGTTTCACATTAGGCGCAGCTTACTTAAGCAAAGACTTTAAAGGCTTTGATGAACAAGCCTTTGGCATTTCCGGTTCAAAAAGCTTAGGAGACCTATACATTGCGGCCTCTTATCAAGACATCGACCGCGGTGGTAATGGTCAAGACCGTTCAACCCTTGATGTGGTCGGTGCTTACCAGATTAATGAAAGCTATAAATTTAAAGCAGGTTATTCTAAGTTCTCTGACGATCTGGACATTTCGTTAAGTAATGAAGTCACTCGCGTAAATACGACATTGGAGTGGCACGGTAGCCCTGACTATTACTTATTTGTGGAGTATCAAAACAATAACTTTGCTAACGGTAGCGCACGAGATAGCGACCAATTCATGGTCGGCATGCGTTATAACTTCGATTACAAGTTCTAACCCCCCTTAGATAAGAACACTGAAAAGCCTAAACAGCTCGATGTTTAGGCTTTTTTATTATCAATTAGCCTAATCTATTATTGCCAAAGCCGCTGCGCTGCGATAGCGTAACTGTTCAGCCAATGCTGAGGATAAAAATTAAAGGAAAATAGCAATGTATTACCAAACTGACGACGTCAACATAGATCAAATAAAAGAGTTACTGCCACCAGTGGCGCTACTTGAGCGATTTCCACTGAGCCAAACGGCTTCAAAAACCGTATTTGATGCTCGTCAGGCGACTCATAACATCCTTACTGGTAAAGATGACCGTTTATTAGTGGTTATCGGCCCTTGCTCGATTCATGACCCTAAAGCCGCATTAGAATATGCCAAGCGCCTAGCTAAACTACGTAGTGAGCTGAGCAACGACTTAGAAGTTGTAATGCGCGTTTACTTTGAAAAGCCACGTACGACGGTTGGCTGGAAAGGCATGATTAACGACCCTTACATGGACAACAGCTGCAAACTCAATGACGGCTTGCGCTTGGCTCGTGAACTACTACTTAACGTCAACGAGCTTGGCTTACCGACAGCTGGTGAATTCTTAGATATGATCACCCCGCAATATTACGGCGATCTAATGAGCTGGGGCGCAATAGGGGCTCGTACTACTGAATCACAAGTTCACCGTGAGTTAGCATCAGGTATGTCATGTCCGATCGGATTTAAAAATGGCACAGACGGCACCATTAAGGTTGCCATTGATGCCATTGGCGCCGCAAGTGCACCACACAACTTCTTATCGGTAACCAAATACGGCCATTCGGCGATAGTACAAACAGCTGGTAACGAAGATTGTCATATTATTTTACGTGGTGGTAAAGAGCCTAACTACTCAAAAGAGCATGTTTCATCAGTAAATGAGCAACTAACTTTGGCCAAATTGCCAAATAATATAATGATCGATTTTAGCCACGCCAACAGCTCAAAACAGTTTAAACGCCAGTTAGATGTATCTACTGACGTCAGCGAGCAAATGGCTGCGGGTGACAAGTCTATCTTCGGTGTGATGATTGAAAGTCACCTTGTTGAAGGACGTCAGGATATAGTTGACGGCGGTGCAGCTGTGTATGGCCAAAGTGTTACTGATGCATGTATCGGCTGGGATGATACTGAAATGGTATTACGCCAGCTTGCCGATGCGGTGAAAGCACGCCGTAGCGCTTAACCTGCCTAAATGTGATGGCTCACCCTGGGCCATCATAAACAAATCTCTTATACAGCCACATAATTAATGCACTTGGTATTACTCACCAACATAACTGTGATAAAATTCCCCCGTCTTTTGTCACCAAGCTCACTATCATGTCACAACAAAATCAAACCTCAGGCATCCGCGTTAACAAATACTTAAGCGAAGTAGGCTATTGCTCGCGTCGCGAAGCAGATAAATACATTGATTTAGGCATTATTACCATCAATGGCGAGAAGGTTGTCATGGGCATGAAAGTACAGCCTGGGGATGAAGTGCGTGTTAGCGGTAAGCTCGTTGGTAGTAAGTCAAAAGCAGTTTACCTTGCGCTAAATAAGCCCCAGGGCATCACCTGTACTACAGACCAACACATTGATGGTAACATCGTTGATTTCGTTAATTTTCCTGAGCGTATCTTCCCGATTGGCCGTTTAGACAAACCTTCAGAGGGGCTAATCTTAATGACCAATGATGGTGACATCGTCAATAAAATCCTGCGTGCCGGTAATAACCACGAAAAAGAGTATGTGGTCACAGTCGACAAAAACATCGATAGCCGCTTTATCGCAGGCATGAGCAATGGTGTCCCGATTCTCGATACCATTACTAACAAATGTAAAGTTGAACAAACCGGACCGCGCAGTTTTAACATCATCCTGACGCAGGGATTAAACCGCCAAATTCGCCGTATGTGCGAACATTTTGGTTTTCGCGTACGCAAGCTAAAACGCATGCGTATCATGAACATCAGCGTTGATAATATTGCGACGGGCCAATGGCGTCACCTAACCAAGTCTGAAATGCGCGAGCTAAATCATTTAATCGCCGATTCAAAGAAAACCGCTGAATGTAGCGATGCTAAACCCAAGCAAGCAAAGGCTAGCCCATACGAGCAACGCAAAAAGTCATTTTCAAATAAACGAGCCGGCGATAAACGCAGCCGCTCAGATGGTTCTAGCAAGCGCACGCCTAAAAAAGAGAAATACGCTTACACGCCAAAGAAGAAAAACTAGTCAGTCTCCCCTTTTTGTTACCATAACAAAGTCAGCGCAAGGCTAATAAAGATGACGCCACTAAAACGGTCAAGCCATTGCTGAGCACTGGGGTGGTGGCGAAAATAGCCAGCTATCTTATCGCCAAAATGCACGTAGCTTAAATCAATTGGCAAGGCGAATATTGGGTAGAGCAACCCGAATATCATCATTTGTATCGCGTGAGATGTTTCTAAAGAAGCATCAACAAACTGTGGGATAAACGCGATAAAGAACAGCGCAACCTTCGGGTTTAAAACTTCGGTGAGCACTGCCTGATAAAATATATGCTTGTTCTTTTTATCAACAACAACGGGCTCGGCTACTGTTGGCTCAGCAAGGCTATCTTTAATTGCCATAATCCCTAAGTAAACAAGGTAAGCAGCACCTAAATAAAGCACTACTTGATAGGCCTGAGGCGATGTTTTTAGTATCGCCGATAGGCCCAGCACCGCCAAAATGGTATGGACCACACCTGCCGTTGCAAAGCCTGCGGCGCTTGCCACCCCCGCAGATTTACCTTTAGCAAAGGTTTGCGCCATCAAAAATGCATTGGATGGCCCCGGGCTTATCGCCAAAATAAGGCTAATGGTAAAAAACGAGATAAGCGATTCAATACTAATCATCGGTTAGGACTCTCTGGTGCCGCCATCAACTTCTTCACCGTTAATTGATAACGCAATAGCCTCAGCGACTTTAATACCATCAATTGCGGCAGATAGGATACCACCAGCATAACCAGCGCCCTCACCTGCTGGGAATAGCCCTTGAGTGTTAATACTCTGGAATGAAGCATTACGTTTAATGCTAATTGGCGATGAGGTACGTGTTTCAACTGCCGTTAGCGTCGCATCATCGGTGGCAAAACCATGAATTTTACGGTTAAACGCTGGAATTGCTTCACGCAGCGCAACATTACAATACTCTGGTAACAAACCAGTTAAGTCGGTGAGTTTTACGCCCGGCTTGTATGATGGCTCAACCTCCCCTACCTCATCTGTCGCATTATGCTTCATAAAGTCACCCACCCGCTGCATTGGTGCATCGTAATTCTCGCCACCAAGCTTAAATGCGGCACTTTCAAGTTTGCGCTGAAAATCGATACCAGCTAATGGGCCACCTGGGTAATCGCTTGGGTCGATACCAACCACTATCGCACTATTGGCATTGCGCTCATTACGCGAGTATTGGCTCATGCCGTTGGTAACAACTCGGTTTTCTTCTGACGTTGCCGCAACTACAGTACCGCCAGGACACATACAGAAACTATAAACCGAACGTCCGTTTTTACAGTGATGAACCAGCTTGTAATCCGCAGCCCCTAAAATAGGGTGTCCTGCATTTTTACCATAAAGTGCCTCATCAATTAATGACTGAGGATGTTCGATACGAAAGCCGACTGAGAATGGCTTTGCTTCAACATAAACGCCTTTATCATGGAGCATTTCAAATGTATCACGGGCACTATGACCAATCGCCAAGGCAATATGACTTGATACTATTTTTTCACCCGTTGATAAAGTTAACCCTTTAATCTTGCCATCAACAATATCAAGGTCATCAACGCGGGAGCTAAAACGAATTTCGCCGCCAAGCTCAATAATCTTGGCGCGCATTTTTTCCACCATGGTCACTAGCTTAAAAGTACCTATGTGTGGCTTGCTAACATAAAGTATCTCTTCTGGCGCACCTGCAGCAACAAACTCGTTAAGTACTTTGCGACCATAATGCTTTTTATCTTTTACCTGGCTGTAAAGCTTACCGTCAGAAAAAGTACCAGCACCGCCCTCACCATATTGCACGTTAGATTCGGTATTTAGGGTACGTTTACGCCAAAATCCAAAAGTATCTTTAGTGCGCTCACGCACCTCTTTACCACGATCTAAAATAATGGGCTTAAAGCCCATTTGCGCTAAAACCAAGCCAACAAAAATACCACAAGGTCCAAAACCAATAACCACCGGGCGATCGCCTAAATCTTCAGGCGCTTTGGTGACAAACTTATATTCCATGTCCGGCGTTAGGCGAATCGACTGATTGCCTTCAAACTTTTCTAACAAAGCCACTTCATCTGTCGTCGCTACATCAACCGTATAAAGTAGTACGATATTACGCTTTTTACGCGCATCGATACCACGACGAAATACGGTGTAATCGACTAGCTGCTCTTCTTTAATTTTAAGCGTGAACATGATGAGGTTTTTCAGATCATCTTCATTGTGATCAAGGTTGAGCTTAAGGTTGGTTAGACGGATCATGGCAAATTTCCAAAGTTACTTAGTTATAGTAAAAAATGTGAGCGAATTATACGTCATTAATACCCCCAGTGGGGGGGAATTATCGGTGGCAGTTGGCAAATTTTCGATAAATATTGCCCAGCAATTGAAATTAGCTAATGAGTCGGTATGATCGGCATCAATAGTAGCATTTTGAGAAAAGCACCATGGCCTTTGTGGTTACTGACAATTGCATTCAATGTAAATACACCGACTGTGTTGCCGTATGTCCGGCTGATGCATTCCATGAGGGACCAAACTTTCTCGCGATCAACCCCATTGATTGCATCGATTGTGATTTGTGCACACCAGAGTGCCCTGCCAATGCAATTTTCCAGGAAGATGAGCTACCAGCAGGTCAAGAGCAGTTTACTGCGCTTAACGCCGAACTTTGTCAGGTTTGGCCCAAAATAACCGAAGTTATTGCGCCGCCGAGCGACGCTGATAAACACAATGGCACACCAAATAAAATTAACAATCTCATTATCGACTAGCCATGACCTATTTAAGCGCTGTTACCCTGCTATGGGCATTCTCTTTTAGCCTCATTGGCGTCTATCTTGCGGGGCAAGTGGACGCTTGGTTTTCAGCATTGACACGAATCGCGCTTGCAGGGCTGGTTTTCTTACCACTGCTGAGATTAAAGAATCTCAACCCTAAGTTAGCTATGCAACTGATGACTGTTGGCGCTTTTCAACTGGGCTTGATGTACTGTTTTTACTATCAATCATTCCTCTATTTAAGTGTGCCTGAGGTTTTACTCTTTACGGTGCTAACGCCTATTTACGTCACGCTGCTCTATGATCTGGGCAATAAGCAATTTCAGCTCAAGTACTTGCTTAGTGCAGTGTTGGCCGTTTTTGGTGCAATCACAATAAAATATCAGGGCATAAACGAAGGCTTCTTGATAGGCTTTGTTATTGTGCAAGGAGCAAACCTTAGCTTTGCCATTGGCCAAGTCGCCTATAAACGCCTAATCGAAACGCAAACGGCTCCCTTAAAACAATCCAGTGTATTTGCGCTATTTTATCTCGGGGCAGCCATTGTTGCGCTGCCAATGTTTTTAATTTTTGGCGATATGACAAAGCTACCTGCGACAAACACGCAATGGCAGGTCTTGATATACCTCGGTATCGTTGCCTCGGGGCTTGCCTACTTCTTATGGAATAAAGGGGCCGTTTTAGTTACTTCTGGCACTTTAGCGGTAATGAACAATGCACTGGTACCTTTGGGCTTGGTAGTCAACCTTATTATATGGAATCGTGATGTCGATATTGCTCGACTAATCCTTGGTGGCCTGATCATCGCCTTCTCCGTTTGGGTCTGTACCCGCACCTCAAAACAGGTATAACAATTGCTTTGTTATTTAAATGACTGTCTTTAAGATGTACTTATGACAAGCATTGCGATAAAACTATTATTAATACCACCAAAAATAGGTAACCAACATGAATAAACCACAACGGGAATTGACCCTTCGATTTTTAGCCGAACCACAAGATGTCAACTTCGGTGGCAAAGTGCATGGCGGCGCCGTGATGAAATGGATCGATCTCGCGGCTTATGCCACTGCGGCAGGTTGGAGTGGCCGCTATTGTATTACGGCCTATGCAGGTGGCATCCGCTTTGTTGCGCCAATTCATGTGGGCAGCCTAGTTGAAGTATCTGGCAAGGTCATTTTAACCGGCCGCTCGTCCATGCACATCGCATTGGAAGTTAGCGCTTGTGATCCAAAGTCCCTCAATAAGCGCCTAACCACTCACTGTATCGTGATAATGGTTGCAGTCGATGAACACGGTGAAGCCATTGAGGTGCCAGCGTGGGAGCCTGAAACAGAAGCAGATAAGAAGCAGCATGATGCTGCACTTAAACTGATGGAAATGCGTAAACAAATTGGCGAAGAAATGCAGATATTTGTTGAATAAGCTTTAACGCCATAAATGTAATCATGGCGCTAAAGCCCAATAGCAAGTCTCACTGTTTAGTTAGTCGCCGGCACTATCTTTAAATTGTGCAGCAATATTAACAAACTGTTGCTCGCACACTTCAAAGGCAGCCACTATACGCGGATCAAAGTGACTGCCACAGCCTGCAAGGATAATCTCTTTTGCTTTGTCATGGCTAAACGCTGGCTTATAAACACGCTTACTTAGTAGAGCATCATAAACATCGGCTAGTGCCATTAAACGACCAGATAACGGAATATCATCACCAGCCAATTGGTTGGGGTAGCCACTGCCGTCCCACTTCTCATGATGTGTCAACGCAATTTCTCGAGCATAGCGCAAAAACGAATTGCTACCCAATTGTTGCTCGGCCACCAGCAATGCATCGTTACCAATTTGAGCATGAGTTTTCATGATCTCAAACTCTTGCTCGGTCAATTTACCCGGTTTTAGTAAAATACTATCAACAATGCCGACCTTGCCTACGTCATGTAAAGGAGCCGATTTGTAATAAAGCTCAATGACTTCTTCATTTAGAACATCACAAAAATCCTCGTGCGAAGATAGCTCTTGCGCTAATACCTTGACATAACGTTGGGTTCTTAAGATATGTGCGCCCGTCTCATTATCGCGGGTTTCTGCCAATGATGCTAACGCTAAGATAGATGCATCGCGAGTAATTTTTAATTGTGACTGGTAATCCAATAATCCTGCGATCATTAGGTTTGTGCCCGAAGCCATCTGACCAAACTCATCTTGGCTGACCACTGGTACCTGTTGACTAAGATCCCCTTTAGCTACAGCCTCCATCACTTGAGTTTGATGGCAAAGGTAAATATTAAGGTTATTTGTATAAGATAAAATAATAACAATTGCATAGCCCATCAAAACACCAATGATCACTGCTATCTCATACATTATCTTAGCACTGGCTTCTTTACGCAGCACATGTTCAGAAGTATCAAGAATCCAAGTGAGATCCTGATTAATCACCAAAAACAGCACTAAGCCTAAAGCGATCAGTAAAGTAATCGCCATCACTGTAAACTTATTAACAAATGACATGAATTGTTTGCCAAGGGTTAGGTGCTGGCCAAGAGAGATCATTTGCTTAATTGTGTTGCGCTCTGTTGCTAGCGCCAAGTGTGTCGCTACAAATAACCCCAGCAATGAAATACCAATTACCGCTTTAGTATTACTGTGCCAAGGCGCGCCAAAAACAAAATAATTAACGACAACAAGCCCGATGGCTGCAAGCAAAAATAACCCAAGATCCATATTAAATGAGGTGGCTACGCGCTGCTGATAAGGTCTTGCCTGCAGCGTTGAAGTTAGCGCAAGTCTTATTGCATACGCAATAAACATTGGAAACATAAGGTGAAGTGAAGAATATGTCTCCATGATACTACATACTTGATGCCCATAGATGGCAAATACCATACTAGCAAAAGCATAATGGATTAAGACGGTTGAGTGCTCGGGCAAAGACATACCAGCAAGCATATCTGGCGATACTTCATCGATGGTGATATTTGTATAATTCATATTGTTATGCTCTCAAATTTATCGACATTCATGGCCAAAGGGATAATCTGACGATCATCAATTATAAAAAATAGACTGCGATTTTAGAACGTTGTAAGAGGTGACCGACAAAACAAAAATAATACTTCATTATTAAGAAAAATAATAAATTAATGACTTCATATCATCAAGAAATAAACCACAGTTAATCTCAGCGCAACACAGTTTCTGCGCCTTAGCCAAATAAAATGCTAAATAGAAAGGATACGAAAATTAAATAATGCTTTTTAAGTTAACAGCTAACTGAATTATAAGCATAAAAAAAGGCTGATAACTATCAGCCTTTTCATCAAACACACTCAATCGTGGTTAACGATTAGCACGCTTACGTTCGTTTTCTTTAAGTAGTTTCTTACGAATACGAATGCTTTCAGGTGTTACTTCAACTAGCTCATCATCATCGATAAACTCTAGCGCTTGCTCAAGCGTGTAGATAATTGGCGGCGTAAGAACCTGCGCATCATCAGTACCAGATGAACGAACGTTAGTAAGTTGCTTACCTTTCAATGCATTTACAGTTAAGTCATTGTCACGGCTATGAATACCTAGTACCTGACCTTCGTAGATTTCTTCAGCATGCTGAGTGAATAGACGACCACGTTGTTGTAGGTTAAACAATGCGTAAGTTAAGGCTTTACCTGTCGCGTTTGAGATAAGAACACCGTTAGAACGTTGGCCAATGTCGCCGCCTTTGTGCTCTGCGTACTCTTCAAACGTGTGGTATAGCAAACCAGAACCAGAAGTCATAGACATGAATTCTGTTTGGAAACCAATAAGACCACGTGATGGCATATCAAAATCGATACGTACACGGCCTTTACCGTCCAGTTGCATATCAGTCATAACCGCTTTACGGATGCCAAGTTTTTCCATCACAGTCCCTTGATGCTCTTCTTCAACATCAACTGTAACTTTTTCCATAGGTTCCATTTTCACGCCATCAACATCTTTGATGATTACTTCAGGGCGAGAAATAGCAAGTTCAAAACCTTCACGACGCATGTTTTCGATTAACACGCCTAGGTGAAGTTCACCACGACCTGATACACGGAATTTATCCGGATCATCACCTTGCTCAACACGTAATGCCACATTATGAACCAATTCTTGCTCTAAACGTTCAGCAATATTACGTGAAGTAACAAATTTACCCTCTTTACCAGCAAACGGTGAGTTGTTTACTTGGAAGGTCATAGTTACGGTTGGCTCGTCAACACTTAGAGCAGGAAGTGGCTCAACATTATCAACTGCACAAATAGTGTCAGAGATCTTTAGCTCGCCAAGACCAGTAATAGCAACGATGTTACCCGCATGCGCTTCATCAACTTCATCACGATCGAGTCCTAGGTAACCTAGTACTGTACCTACTTTACCCTTACGAGTAGAGCCATCAGCCATAGAAACAATAACTTGTTGATTTGGCTTAACGATACCGCGCTTGATACGGCCAACACCGATTACACCAACGTATGAGTTGTAATCAAGTTGAGAGATTTGCATTTGGAAATCACCTGAAGAATCAGCATCTGGTGCAGATACATCTTCAAGGATTGCATCAAATAATGGGTTCATGTTATCTGACTCAACGTCTAGATCGTCAGTTGCCCAACCGTTGATTGCTGAGGCGTAAACCACTTTAAAGTCTAGCTGCTCATCAGTCGCACCTAAGTTGTCGAACAAATCAAAGATTTGATCCATAACCCAATCAGGACGAGCACCAGGACGGTCAATCTTGTTAATTACAACGATTGGCTTTAGGCCTTGAGCAAATGCTTTTTGCGTTACGAAACGTGTTTGTGGCATCGGACCATCAACCGCGTCAACGAGCAGTAGAACCGAATCAACCATCGACATAATACGCTCTACTTCACCACCGAAATCGGCGTGTCCTGGAGTATCGACGATATTGATACGGTGATCATTCCAGTTAATAGCAGTAGGTTTTGCCAAGATGGTAATACCACGCTCTTTCTCAAGATCGTTTGAATCCATTACACGCTCTTCAGCTTCGCCGCGTGATTCAACCGTACCAGATTGGCCCAACAATTTGTCAACAAGGGTAGTTTTACCGTGGTCAACGTGAGCAATGATTGCAACGTTACGCAACTTGCTGATATCAGTAATATTATTTGACATTTTTTTCGCCTAAACAGGAATAACCTGACAATGGTGTCGTTATTCATAAACCATAAAGACCAATATCGCTCCTTGATTAGACTCAAATAAAAGCGCGATACTGGTACAAAAATTAGGCGGCGAATTCTACAGGCTTACGCACCTAAAAGCTATCTATTTACACCCCAAAACCAATAATTGTACAAAAAACTACCGTTTATTAGAGTTAGGCCACACTTCCCAATAAGCGCTAAGGCAAGATGTTCAGCAGCGGCGCACCACCTTCACGCACCAACTTAGTGCAAACGCAGGATCTTATTGGTGCAATACAGTTTTTGTAACTCGTCACAGCTTTGTGAATAGCAAGTTAATTCAATAACTTGAATAAATGGCATAGTTCTCGCTTTATGAAAAACAATTGAATTACGTACGACTTAAATTTAAAGGAAACAACAGATGTCTATTGAAAATGTTTTAGAGTTAATTAAAGAAAATGACGTAAAATTTATTGATTTACGTTTTACTGATACTAAGGGTAAAGAGCAACACATCAGCATCCCATCACACCAAATCGATGAAGATTTCTTCGAAGATGGCAAAATGTTCGACGGTTCATCTATCGCTGGTTGGAAAGCTATCAACAACTCTGACATGGTAATGATGCCTGATGCTGCTACTGCTGTATTAGACCCATTCACAGACATCCCAACACTTAACATTCGTTGTGATATCTTAGAACCAGACACGCTGCAAGGCTACGATCGTGACCCACGTTCTGTTGCTAAGCGCGCAGAAGAATACATGCGTAGCGCTGGTTTTGCTGATAACGTATTATTCGGCCCAGAGCCAGAGTTTTTCCTATTTGACGACGTAAAGTATTCAAATGAAATGAACGGCGCATCTTACTCTATCGATGATAAGGAAGCATGCTGGAACTCAAACACTCATTATGAAGAAGGTAACACGGGTCACCGTCCTGGCGTTAAAGGCGGCTACTTCCCAGTATCTCCAGTAGATTCTTCACAAGATATCCGTAGCGCTATGTGTATGCTAATGGATCAAATGGGCCTAGTTGTTGAAGCACATCACCATGAAGTTGCAACAGCTGGTCAAAATGAAATCGCTTGTCGCTTCAACACTATCGTTGAAAAAGCTGATGAAATTCAAATTTACAAATACGTTGTACATAACGTTGCACACGAGTTTGGCAAAACGGCTACCTTTATGCCTAAGCCACTAACTGGCGATAACGGTTCTGGTATGCACTGTCACATGTCTCTTGCTAAAGGTGATGAAAACCTTTTCGCTGGCGACAAGTACGGCGGCCTATCTGAAATGGCACTTTACTACATCGGTGGTATCATCAAGCATGCTAAAGCATTGAACGCATTTACAAATGCTTCAACTAACTCATACAAGCGTCTTGTTCCAGGATTTGAAGCGCCAGTTATGCTAGCTTACTCTGCGCGTAACCGTAGTGCATCGATTCGTATCCCAGTGGTACCATCACCAAAAGCACGTCGTATTGAAGTTCGTTTCCCTGATCCAACGGCTAACCCATACTTATCATTTGCTGCACTACTAATGGCTGGCCTTGACGGAATCAAAAACAAGATCCACCCTGGCGATGCAATGGATAAAGATCTTTACGACCTTCCTGCTGAAGAAGCTGCTGAAATCCCAACAGTTGCAGAATCATTCGGCGAAGCGCTTGATGCACTTAAAGCTGACAACGACTTCCTAACCGAAGGCGGCGTATTCTCTAAAGATGCAATCGAAGCTTACATCGAGCTGAAATCTCAAGAAGTAGAGCGTCTAAATCTATCTGTTTCTCCAGTAGAGTTCGAGATGTACTACAGCGTTTAATCAATAGCATTAAATAGCTTACCAAGCCCGCATTTAGCGGGCTTTTTTATTGCTCTTAAACTGTCCTGAATGACGGAGCATAGCTGCTATAAACACCTCCTAGATTGAATTATCCAACAAAAGCATTCATAGTTAATAACTAAGTCAACATCTTATTACGGGTTAAACGCTATGCGTAAGATTATCGTTATCTCTATTGCTTTATTGTGCCTATTACATGTCTTAGCGTTACAAGCTGGCACTATCTATAAAAAAGTAAATAAAAACGGATCGGTAGAGTATTCTGATAAGCCTTTTCCTGGCGCGAAAAAAATAATCCTTAAAGATATTAATAGTCAAACAACCTTGCCACAGTATACGCCACCAAAATCAACAACTGGCGACAGCAAAAAGCGCGACAAGCAACGTGACAAAAATGCAAACATTAGTATCACCAGCCCAGTGCATGGCGATACTATCCGTAATAACGAAGGCAACTTCACTGTTTTGGTGCAAAAACAAGGTAAAAAAGCAAAGCGCTATAAAACCCAAATTCTAATTAATGGCACTCCCCAAGGAGAACCAACCCAAGCATCTGTTATTAAACTAAAAAATATAGATAGAGGCGAGTTAAAAATTAAAGCTCAACTTATTTCAAGCTCTGGCAAAATTCTTGCAACAACTAAAGAAACGGTAGTGTACCTGCATAGAGTTTCGATAATTCGCAATAATTAAGATGCATTGAGCAATATTGGCGCTTGTTTTTGCCAAATATCTAGCAGCCGTCGCGCATAACAATATCGGTCGCACCAACTTGGTGCGCGTGGTATTGTTGTTGATATAACTTGGTTTTGGTTGGAGTAAGCGTGTCCTCAACAGTAAGTAACGCAATATTCGATAATATGGTCACCAGCATGATAATGGTAGATCAATCATTTGTTGTGAAGACAAATAATTTAGCCGCTGAGCAATTGTTTGAGCTAAGCGCTAAACGTATGCAGGGCAGCCACCTATCTAGCCTTTATCAAAAACTGAGTACTAATCTCGCATTGTTTGAACAGGCACTAACAACGAATCAGGGTTTTACGGACAATCTAGCAACGCTAATGTGTCATGATTTACGTAGCATCACCGTAGATCTATGCGTTACGCCAATGATCTTTGAAGAGGAATTACACCTGCTGCTCGAATTACGCCAAGTCGATCAGCAGCAAC
Source organism: uncultured Gammaproteobacteria bacterium (assembly GCA_937139475.1). GTDB lineage: Bacteria > Pseudomonadota > Gammaproteobacteria > Enterobacterales > Psychrobiaceae > Psychrobium. Next base: position 28,913 of record CAKZQF010000159.1, read on the forward strand.
GAATATCGACAGAGATGCACCAGCTCACTCAGCAACAGTTGGCCAAAGATTTAGTCAAAGGATTAGCCCATGAAATTAAAAATCCTTTAGGGGGCTTACGTGGCGCCGCGCAATTACTGGATCGTGAACTTGACGATAATAATCGTGAGTATACGCAAATGATTATCGAGCAAGCGGACCGGCTTAACAACTTAGTTGAACGCTTATTAGGCCCCAACAAACACCACCAGCATCGCCTACACAATATTCATAAGATATTAGAGAAAGTCATTCAACTGATCTCTATAGAACTGCCATCGGGCATCATTATAGAACGTGACTACGATCCCAGTATTCCTGATATCACGATTGATGCTGAGCAAATTCAGCAATCGTTGCTGAATATAATTCAAAATGCAATTCAGGCATTAGGCAATGAAGGGGAAATCAAAATTGTAACCCGTGTTGCTAACCAGATTACCATCAATGGCAAGCGACACCGTTTGGCATTAGAAATCAAGATCATTGATAACGGTCCAGGTATACCACAAGAACTTAAAAATGCTCTTTTCTATCCGATGGTTACAGGTCGTGCGGAAGGCACTGGCTTAGGCTTATCAATCACTCAAACATTAATCCAACAACATCAAGGGCGAGTTGATTTTATATCCGCGCCTGGGCACACCGAATTTACCGTTATTCTTCCGGTGCAACATCATAAGGAACGATCATGACCGAGCAAGTATGGGTTCTCGACGACGACAGCTCAATCCGTTGGGTATTAGAAAAAGCCTTAAGTGGAGCGAAAATTTCTTGCGCTACCTTTGCCGCAGCAGAAAGCTTATGGGAAGCATTGTCACATGAACAACCAAATGTGATAGTCTCCGATGTACGAATGCCGGAAACTGACGGTATGGAATTATTACAAAGGGTTCAGCAACATTACCCAGAGATCCCCGTCATTATCATTACCGCGCATTCAGATCTGGATAGTGCAGTCAGCGCCTACCAAAGTGGTGCGTTTGAATATCTCCCCAAACCATTTGATATTGATGATGCCACCAGTCTGATCCAGCGTGCCATTGACCATAGCAACGAACAAAGTAAACGCCGCAAAAAATCAACAGCATCGGCATCGACGGCACCAGAAATTATCGGTGAAGCACCAGCGATGCAAGAAGTATTTCGCGCTATTGGCCGCCTTTCATCATCGAGTATTAGTGTATTGATTAACGGGCAGTCAGGAACGGGTAAGGAACTTGTTGCCAAGGCGCTACACAAACACAGCCCGCGCAAAGAAGAAAACTTTATTGCATTAAACATGGCAGCGATTCCTAAAGACCTTATCGAATCAGAATTATTCGGTCATGAAAAAGGTGCCTTTACCGGCGCAAATAGTGTCCGGGAAGGACGCTTTGAGCAGGCAAATGGTGGAACACTCTTCTTAGACGAGATAGGTGATATGCCCCTTGATGTGCAAACGCGCTTGCTGCGTGTGCTCGCCGATGGACAATTTTATCGCGTAGGTGGCCACCAGGCTGTTACGGTTGATGTCCGAATCATTGCCGCCACTCACCAGAACCTCGAACAGTTGGTTAATAAGGGAGAGTTTCGCGAAGATCTATTTCACCGTCTTAATGTTATCCGCATTCATATTCCTTGCCTTAGTGAACGCCGAGAAGATATCCCTACTTTAGCAAACCATTTTCTGGCCTTAGCGGCTAAAGAGCTCAATGTTGAAGCGAAGAAAATGAGTAAAGAAGCGCAGGAATACGTAACCAAATTAGATTGGCCGGGTAATGTTCGCCAACTAGAAAATACCTGCCGCTGGTTAACCGTAATGGCTTCGGGTCAAGAAATCTTAATCAATGATTTGCCACCTGAGCTTACCGAGGTAAAAAGCAGGCTTGTAGAGCACAGCGACTGGGAGCAAGCACTAAGACAGTGGATGAACGAACAGCTTAATCTTGGTCATGAAGGTATTTTAGACCAGGCCATGCCAGCATTTGAGCGTACCGTGATCGATTGCGCACTAACCGCTACCGCTGGTCACAAACAAGCCGCAGCCAAGAAATTAGGCTGGGGAAGAAATACGCTAACGCGTAAATTAAAGGAATTGAATATTCAATGAGCACTTACCTCATTTGAATTAAAATGAGGTTCATAAATAGATCAAATTAACATCAAACAATTCTTTCTTAATTACTAACTAAACAGTCAGGCTTAAATTGATACTTTATGATTATGGCGCTTCCTTTTTATGCCGACTACATTGATTGCGTTGAAAGGTTTCAACGGCTCTATCAGGCCATAATAAAAAGTTATGCCTGACGAGTGTTTTAATTAAGGAAAAATGTTAAATGTTAAAGCTATTTTGCTGTCTAGCTTTTTGCTATCAGCTGTTCTCTCTTCACCAGTAAAGGCCGAGTATACTAAATTTGTAGAATGTCAGGCGTGTGAAACCCCTTCACAAATGGCCACTGCAGCACGTAAGGAAGCATTATTGTATAAATGGAGCTATATAAGCGTCATGAATTTTGCCAAAAATGATATCGCCAAGTTCAAAGTAATGAAATATCGGGTCGAGAGCTGTGAAAGTGAAGGCGAGCCAGACGGTAGGGGTGGCGTTCAAGAATACTGTCGTTACAGCAATGAATATTATACACACCCGCAAAATATTTCATCCTTGGAATTTCAGCATTTTAATGAGTTAGCCAGGGCCATTAATGAAGCACAAAAATATGCAACCGCTCAATACAGCATCAAAGTTCCCCGCACAACAGCAGAAACTGGCTGGGAGTTAATGCACGCATCATATATGCAAAGCCGCCTAATTAATCTGATGTATGAAAAAGACGATGGCAAAGCATTCGTCGAAAAGTCACTAATCGCGATTGAAGCTGCCTCTAAACTATCTGGCGCTGCAGCGATTGACTTTAAAGCTCCTGCCATACGCTTTGACTTTTCGGATGGTTCAAAAGTATATGCCAAAGTTAATTTTGTCACAATCGACGGTGAAATAGATTTTAAATTTTTAACGTTGTACGATCAGCACGGCAATAAAATTGAAGTCGATGGTAAGATTTCAGCAGGGGATAAATTCTATTTTGTGCCAGCTAAGTCAACCAAGGATTTTGAAACATTTCAAAAGATTGTAAATTCAATGGGGCTCGCAATATTTAACAATAACCACACAATGATTAATGTTCCATCAGGCACAATAATTGTGTCTAATTGCCCTAGCGGCGAAGTCTGCCCAAGCCCTAACTAATGCCAATCGGGCAAAGCCGATTTTAATATCCCGCTTTGCCCGATTAAATAATAATTTAGCTTTAACCCTCTTGTTCTGTGTGCTCATGTTCACGATGCTTTCTGTGCTTCATCTTCTTACCTTTCATTTTACGCATTTTCTTAGCCATCATTTTTAAATATTTAGGCTGCTGTTCTGGCGTCAATTGTTGGTAAATAGCATGCTGAAGCTTTAATTTTTCCAGCTTATACGCATTATGCTTAGCTGCACGCTCTTGTAAATACTGATTAACCGCTGCCTGATCAAAGTTTGGGTCAGCCATTATTGCCGCAAATCGTTCCTTCATGGCTAAGTGCTTAGCTTTCATTGCTTCGCGATCAGGGCGTTGCTTATTTGCTTTAAATTCATTAATAAGCGCTTTAATAGAAACTTGTTGCTCTTCACTCAAGTCGAGTTTCTTAACCATACGCTCCATGTGGTTGCCACGCTTGCCGTCATGGCGATGACCACCTTCACGTTCACCGGCTTGTGCTCCAGAGAATGCAACTGCACCAGCAATTGCTATGACTGAAATAATCTTTTTATTTAATTTCATCTTGAAGTTCCTTATGTCTTAAGTTCAAGTTCATAGTAACTTAGAATAAGTAAAGTAATCCCTACGCAATGTAAAACAGTGTAAATTAAATGTGTTTAGATGTGTGTCTGGTTAAAATGAAATAATGAATACAAATAAATTACTTCTCGTTGAAGATGATCAAGAACTTTGCCAGCTGTTGAAGCAACTCTTAATGATGGAGGGTTATGAAGTAACCACCTGTCACGATGGCGCATCAGGCTTGGCAATGGCTCAAAAAGAACAGCATCAATTAATGTTGCTGGATGTGATGCTGCCTGAGCTCAATGGTTTCGACCTATTGAAAAAACTACGACAAACCAGCCAACTGCCGGTATTAATGCTCACCGCAAAGGGGGATGAGATTGATCGGGTCATCGGTTTAGAATTCGGTGCTGATGACTATTTATCAAAACCATTTAACGACCGCGAGCTATTAGCGCGCATCAAAGCGATTTTACGTCGCACCCAACAGACTGCACAGCAGGAGAATCAACAAAAGTTGGCGCTTGGTGATATATCTTTAAACCACGGCTGCCAAGAAGCCAGGTGCGGCGAAGAGGTATTGGATTTGACCGGTACTGAATTTTTGCTGTTGGTTGAATTACTCAATAACGTCGGCGAACTGCTAAATAAAAATGATTTAAACCAAAAAGTATTAGGCAAACGCCTGCAAGCATTCGACCGCAGCTTAGATATGCATATGTCGAATCTGCGTAAAAAGCTCCCAGTCCGCGCCGATGGTCGCCCTCGAATCAAAACGGTGCGTGGTCATGGCTATATTTGGCTTGAGGGCTAACAATGCCTAAGCAGTTGTTTCTTAAAATTTTGCTAGGATTTTGGCTGCTTACTGTATTGATAGCGGGTACGATTGTCGCACTACCTGCACTCATTGAATCAACCAGAGAGTTAAGCCCGGAACAAGAAAAGCATCACCAGAACCTCATCAACTTAATTCAAACGGCACCTACTTTAAATCAAGGTATCAACGCCGCACAACGCGTTTTAAATACAATGCGCATGCCCAAGGCGATAAAGAAAAAGAAACGCGGACGATTTAAACATCTCTTTGTTATTGATCAGGAAAATAATTCAATTAACAGTCGTAATCTACCCAAGGATATCAATCTTGCCATAGTCAGGCACCAAGAAGAGCCTCAGCGTGGTGGATACCATTTTAAGCGGTGGACAGTTTTCGGCCCTTATGCACTAACCTTTGAGGGTGTTGACTATCAACTCTATATTCGTGATCCGACACGACATCATCGCACGTCATTTTTAGCTACATTGCGCGATAATCGCTGGCTATTGCTCTTTTTAGTGATGGCCGTTAGTGCAATATGTTGTGCATTATTAGCATGGCACATTGTTCGGCCCATAAAATCATTGGACCGTAGCGCAAAACAACTAGCCCTTGGCGATCTTAGTGCGCGCGCTGATAATGTGGCGCTTGCTCACCGTGACGAGATTGGTCAGTTAGCAAAATCGTTCAACAATATGGCTGATTCAGTTGAAAGCATGCTCCAGGGGCAGCAGCGATTGTTAGGCGATATCTCACATGAACTGCGTACACCACTCACACGATTACAATTAGCGAACGCAATTAGCCGCCGTAGAGATGGCGAAAGCGAGGAGCTAGCGCGGATAGAGCAAGAAACACAAACCATTGATAAAATGCTACAGCAGCTGCTGATGTTATCACGCTATCAAATAGCCAATAATCAGCCTTTTGAGTTGTGTGAATTCGACCAATTTATGGATGACATATTAGACAATGCAACATTTGAGGCAAAAGAGCACGGCATTGAACTGCTCTCCACTATCGAGCCTAACCTGAAACTGATGTTACAGTGGGATCCATTAGCCAGCGCTATTGAGAATATCATTCGCAACGCGATACGTTATGCTAAGACGAAGATTATCTTTACGGCAACGCAAGAGTTAGACCATTTAATCATTTCAATTAGTGATGATGGTTGTGGTGTACCCAAAGAACACTTAGCTAATTTGTTTACGCCTTTTTATCGAGTGTCAAAAGCCAGAGAGCGCAGCTCAGGTGGCGCAGGATTAGGTCTTGCAATAGCACATGAAGCCGTCGTGCGGCACCATGGCACGATAGAGGCAATTAATAACAAGTTAGATGGATTAAATATAAAGATTAGGCTGCCGCTAGCGAGCAATACCTAGCAATTCTATACGTTGCTAGGTACAATGACGCAACTTTCTATCAATTGAGCACAACATGTTACACGTTGCTTTATACGAACCAGAAATCCCGCCAAATACAGGCAATATCATTCGTCTGTGTGCCAATACAGGCTATCATTTACATCTTATTGAGCCATTAGGCTTTGACATCGACGATAAAAAACTCCGTCGTGCCGGCCTGGACTATGCAGAAATGACCCACGTCAGTCGCCACAAAAGCTATCAAGCAATGCTCGATACGGTAAAACCAAGCCGTGTATTTGCCTGCACAACCAAGGCGACAGTGGCTCACAGTGAGGCCGGGTTTCAAGATGGCGATATGCTGTTATTTGGTCCCGAAACCCGTGGTCTGCCAAATGAAATAATCGAGAGTTTGCCCAACAAACAACGTATTCGGATTCCTATGCTGCCACAAAGTCGTAGCATGAATCTATCAAATGCTGTGGCTGTTATTGTATACGAGTCATGGCGCCAAGTTGGATATACTGGAGCTGTAATAGCATGAACCACTCTAGCCGTTTTCGTTTTAAAAAGCGTATCAAAAAACGTCATCAATCTAGCCGTCGTATGGAATTCTATGCTGATGTGCATGACAATGACGCCAAACCATTCAATCGTTTTGATGGTGGCAAAAAAAAAGCGGCTTCTAGTAGTTAGAGCCGCTCATCGGTAAGCCATTAAAACTAAGACTCAGTTTTCTTGGCCCGTCCAAGTAGTGCCTTTGAAGCACACATTGGATCTTTTCCTTGATAGAGCACTTGGTAGATTTGGTCAGTGATCGGCATTTCTACGCCCAATCGCTGCGACAGCAAGTAAACCTCTTTGGTGTTGCGGTAGCCTTCGACCACCTGCCCTATTTCAGTTTGTGCTTGCTCGATACCAACCCCTTTACCCAACGCTAATCCAAAGCGACGGTTACGTGATTGATTATCGGTACAGGTTAGCACCAAGTCCCCTAATCCAGCCATTCCCATAAAGGTAGCAGGATCAGCACCAACAGCCTGACCGACTCGGCATAATTCAGCAAGACCACGAGTAACCAAGGCTGTTCTAGCATTTGCTCCAAAGCCTAAGCCGTCTGACATTCCAGCACCTATTGCAATGACGTTTTTTACTGCACCACCAAGCTGCAGACCAATAAAGTCCGTATTTTGATAGACACGAAAGTTCTTTTCGTTATGCAGCAAGCTGGCAAGATGTTCAGCAAACTCAGGTTGATTTGAAGCCAGTGAAATAGCAGTAGGTAAGCCAGCAGCCATTTCCTTAGCAAAGGTTGGCCCTGATAACACCGCAAGCGCCATATCATCACCAAGAATATCTGATGCGACATCCTGCAATAAACGACCTGTATCAGCCTCGAGCCCTTTAGTGGCCCACGCAATACGATGCTCATTGGTTAATAGCGGTTTAAGCTGCTCTAGAATACTAGCAAATGCAAAACTCGGCACGACCACCAGAATAGTCTTGGTGGCAGCAACGACATTCGCTAAGTCTTGTTGAATCGTTAAGCCATCAGGAAATGCTATACCGGATAGATATTTTTCATTGCTATGATCTTTGGCCAATTGCTCCATATGAGCCGCATTGTGCCCCCAAAGCATTGTTTTATTGCCATTTCTAGCCAAGCAAATAGCCAGAGCAGAACCATAGGATCCTGCTCCTAAAACAGCAATATCAGCTGTTGCATTAGCCATATTAAGCTTCTGCGCTTTCGCCTTGTGGTGCTTGCGCATCATCTTGACGTGACTGAAGGTATTGCGCAAACAATGCGTCAAAGTTAACTGGTGCAAGGTTTAATTGTGGGAATGTACCACGGCTTACTAAGCTTGAAATCACTTCACGTGCGTAAGGGAATAGAATGTTTGGGCAGTAAGAACCAATTGAATGCGCCATTTGGTTATCGTCTAATCCAGCAATCGAGAAAATACCAGCTTGTTGAACTTCAGCAAGAAATGCGACTTCTTCACCCAGCGTTGCAGTAACAGTTAGCGATAAAACAACTTCAAAAGTATCTTCAGCAAGCTTGTTGCTGCGTGTGTCTAAGTCTAGTTTTACATCTGGCGCCCACTCTTTTTGAAAAATAGCTGGTGAGTTAGGCGTTTCAAAAGAAACATCTTTTGTAAAAATACGCTGAATATTGAATGCTGGTCCGCCGGCTTCATTGTTTACTGCGCTTTGATTAACTTCTGACATTGTAAATCTATCCTTATAAATTAGTATATTAAGTGTTTATATCACTTTATACCAATTGCACAAATTAATTGATCATTTTTCATGTTCTAAACCAATGATAGCTACGTTATTTATTTTCTATGTAGAATAACTACATACACAAATAAATGCCTTGCTATAATCCGTTTACCGACACTACAAAATAGCTCACTTTATTAATGCAACGGGTATTATTATTCGTTTAGTAAACGATCTAAATCGCCACTTGAGTGCAATGCATACAAATCATCACATCCACCAACAGATTGTTGGTTTATAAAAATTTGTGGCACTGATGTGCGCCCGCTTAGGGTGATCATTTCATCACGCTTTTCTGGCTGCTCTTCAATATCAATCTCTTGATATGAGATACCTTTTCCATCAAGCAAACGTTTAGCATGATGACAAAACGAACACCAAGAACGTGCATAAATTGTTATATTTGCCATAATAACCCCTATTTTTTCTGAGTTAACGGCAAATTAGCGGTTTTCCATTCAGCAATACCACCTTGCAGGTTATGGATATTGGTGAAACCAGCTTTTTGCAACATTTGACATGCCTGAGTTGACGTCATTCCTGTATTACATACAACAATTATGGGGGCATCAAGCTCTTTTTCAAGTCCGCCAAATTCATTATTTTTCAACTTCGACAGCGGTAACAGCGTAGAGTCTAGAATATGGCCCTTCTTAAATTCGCTTTCACTGCGCACATCAATCACTTTTGCGCTCTCGCGATTCATGAGTAATGTGGCTTGTTGATGCGTGACTTTCTTTATCGTCGATAGGCCTGCTTTAACGCTGGTAAAAATCAACGCAATAAAGACCCCGATCCATGCAATAGCAAGTAATGGGTTAGCCTGAAGAAATTCGATATATTGCTGCATATATAATCCTAAGTTATTCGCTCAAAATCCATCTATCCTTTGCTGATAAATGGTGATAATTTGCGCCTAGTATACAGACCAATCTATCACTTACCAATCGCCTTTCTCAATTGATTAAATTTGAGCATAACTAATCACTAAATTTGTGTTTTTTATCTGCGCTACTCCGTGTAATATGTGCGCTATATCGGCCTCTAAATTTATTAGGAATTTCAACCATGGTACACGCGAAAAAACCCTTAGTTTTACTTATTCTTGACGGTTGGGGTTATCGTGAAGAGACATCCAATAACGCAATAGCGCTGGCAAATACGCCGGTACTAGACGGCCTATGGGAAAACAACCCGGCAACACTGATTTCAGGATCAGGGGAAGATGTTGGATTACCTGACGGGCAAATGGGAAACTCTGAAGTAGGCCATGTCAACATTGGCTCAGGACGTATTGTTTATCAAAACTTTACCCGAATTAATAAAGCCATAATTGACGGTGATTTCAATACCAATCCAGCATTTGTTGAAAATATCGATAAAGCGGTTAACGCCGGCAAAGCCGTACACATTATGGGCTTGTTGTCTCCTGGTGGCGTTCACAGTCATGATGCTCACTTGCTAGCAATGGTTGAGCTGGCGGCAGCACGCGGTGCCAGTGAAATATATGTCCACGCCTTCCTCGATGGTCGTGACACACCACCACGCAGTGCAATGGCATCAATAGAGAAATTTCAAGCGTTATTCAAGCAGCTTGGCAAAGGTCAATTTGCTTCATTAATCGGCCGTTATTACGCTATGGACCGCGATCAACGCTGGGACCGTGTCGAGTCAGCTTATAACTTAATCACGCATGGGCAAAACCAGCACAGCGTAAACTGTCCAGTTCAGGCATTAGAGCAAGCTTATGCACGGGATGAAAATGATGAGTTCGTCGCGGCAACATCGATCACCAAAGAAAATGGAGAGCTGGTCACACTGAATGATGGTGATTCATTATTCTTCATGAATTTTAGAGCAGACCGTGCGCGCGAAATTTCCCGCGCCTTTGTCGATCAAGATTTCAATGAGTTCTCTCGCCAATCTCATCCTAAATTAGCGGGTTTTGTGCAGCTAACTCAATATGCAGACTCCATTGTTAGCCCAATTGCTTTTGCCCCTGAGACGCTTGATAACACCTTGGGACAATGGTTGCAGGACAAAAATAAAACACAATTACGTATTTCAGAAACAGAGAAATATGCTCACGTTACCTTCTTCTTCAACGGTGGAGTGGAGTCAGTCTTTAATGGTGAGGAACGCATTCTTATTCCTTCTCCAGATGTTGCAACTTATGACTTACAGCCAGAAATGAATTCAGAGCTATTAACCGACAAACTTGTTGGCGCTATTGATAGTGGAAAATACGACGTGATTGTATGTAACTATCCCAACGGTGACATGGTTGGACACACCGGAGTTATGAGTGCTGCGGTAAAAGCCTGTGAAGCGGTTGATCATTGTGTAGGGCGAGTAGTAGATGCATTAAAGGCTGTTGGTGGCGAATGCCTAATCACCGCAGACCATGGTAACGCTGAGCAAATGGTTAACCCTAGTACACAGCAAGCACACACCGCGCACACCAGCGAACCGGTACCGTTTATCTATGTGGGTCGCCCAGCAACCCCTCAATCACAGGGTAGACTAAGCGATATTGCGCCAACAATGTTGTCATTAATGGGGATGGACATCCCTGAGGAAATGACTGGTAAACCGCTGATGAAATTGAGCTAACCATTTGGCTGCTCAGTTATTCATTCGTATTTGCGTGCTCATTACGCTACTACTTTGTAGCGCAATGAGCTGTGCTGATACGACACAGCAACAAGCGCTCAAGGACGTAAAAAACAAAATAACCCAGCAACAGGCACTCCTAAAAAGCCAGAAGCAAGACCAAACTTCATTAAATAACGCATTGCGTCGCGTGGAGGGAAAAATTGCTAGCGCGGCAAAGGAATTATATAAAACCAATCAACAGTTAATATTGGTTGCTCAAGAGCAGCAGCAACTGAGAAGCAAAGAACAAAACCTAAATACGCAAAAAGTGATGCAACAGGCCGCACTGAGTAAGCAGGTTAAGAGCGCCTATATGACCGGCAATCATAATGTTCTACAACTTATCCTCAATCAAGACAAAAGCAGCGAAACACAACGTCTTTTGGGGTACTACCACTTCCTAAATAAAGCACGCATTGAATCGATTACTCAATTAAAGCAAACATTAACTGAGCTACAGTACGTACAATCTGAATTAAAGACCAGTGAGCAACGGCTAACCGCATTAAAGAAAACCCAACTAGCTCACGAAAAATCATTAGGCCAAGAGAAAAACAAGCGCAGCAAAGCCCTGCAAGCCCTCAATAAATCTTATTTAAAGAATAGTGAAGATTTAGAACGGTATCAGTTGTCAGAAATAGACATCAAACAATTAATTAGAAATGCCCAGCAAGTAAAGCCAATAAAACTCAATGGATTAACCCAACATAAACGTAAACTGAAGCATCCGGTAAAAGGGAAAATACGACACCGTTTTGGTAGTAAACGTCATGGCAGGTTACTATGGAAAGGCATTACAATTGCCGGCAATGAGGGGCAGAGTATATCGGCGATTCATCATGGCAAAGTTATATACTCAGACTGGATAAAAGGCTTTGGCTTAGTCATCGTTATTGACCACGGCAAGGGATTTATGAGCTTATATGGTCACAATCAGGCCTTGCTGAAAAACGCGGGAGACATGGTGACAGCCAATGAAAAAATAGCGTTACTCGGGCAAAGTGGTGGACAGAACCAACCCGGACTTTATTTTGAAATACGCTATAAAGGAAAAGCAATCAACCCGACACAGTGGCTAAAGAAGTAGGCCATTACGAAACGTTAAAAACCAGCAATAACCATTGGATTTTTATTAAAAATCTGTTCAAATATGCTGAATATTTGAAAAGGATGCATTCCCACCGGAGTAGTGATAGTGATGCGATATTTTCTTAACTGCAACATAATAGCAGCGGTCTTATTTTTTTATTTCAATCCGGTAGCCATTGCCGAAAGCCCCAAGATAGCCATCGTGATAGATGATATGGGGTATCGTAGTACTGACAGGGCAGCAATACAGCTAAAAGGACAGTTTACATTTGCTATTGTACCTTTCGCTCCACTAACAAAACAATTAGCAGTAGCAGCATACGATAGTGACCGAGAAGTTATCGCTCATTTACCTATGGAAGCGACAAGGAGTAATCATTTACTCGGAAAAGGCGCACTACTAACTAGCATGGATGAAGCGCAGACTCGCGCTCAAATTAACCAGTCATTAGATAATATTCCCCATATTCGCGGGCTCAATAATCATATGGGAAGTAAATATACTGCTCATTCGCAATCTCTACAATGGTTAATGGATGAGCTAAACCAGCGTAACCTATACTTTTTAGATAGCTTAACTACACCGCTCTCTATCGCTGAACGTAGCGCGACGCAAAGTGGTTTAAAAACGGCGCATCGCCATATATTTTTAGACAACCAGCTTGATAATGCATACTTAACTACTCAGTTTAATCGCCTGATATCAATAGCACACTCAAATGGTTATGCTATTGCAATAGCGCACCCCCATCCAGAAACGGTTTCCTTCTTGAATAATATTGAGGGTGTATTAGCGGAGAACAATATTGAATTGGTGCCGTTGTCGACTCTATTACCAAGGACCACTGCGCAAGCACGTAGGGTCCACTTTTCACAATCCGCTGCAGGCAAGGCAACCATAAAGCAAACAGCGCCAAATTAAAGTTACTATATCGTTAAGACTTCGAGCTGATTAAGTATGTGCAGGGCTTGCTGGTTGCTATTGTCACAGATTTCGCTGTCAGCTTTAAATTCACTACAAACAGCAGGCCTGGAAGGCTTGCCAAAGATTTTGCACAGATTACCATCATCAAGTTGAATACACCTGACTCCGGCGGTTTTTCCTTCCGGCATGCCAGGTATCGGTGAAGAGATAGACGGGGCAATACAACAAGCGCCACAACCAAGGCGACAAGATTGCTCTTCTTCGGTTTGATGATATTCACTCATTAGCCAGCCCCTAGTCGCATTAATTTATATTGCTATCAACAGTCACACTCAAGCACACGCTATGTGCCAACAAACAGGCACAAAAAAAGCAGCCTAGGCTGCTTTTTCATTATTCCATTGCTGCTTTGAGCTTTTTCATTGCATTTTTTTCTAGCTGCCTAACTCGCTCAGCTGAAACCTCGTAATGAGCAGCTAAGTCTTGAAGCGTTGTTTTATCTTCAGACAACCAGCGTGATTGAACAATGTGCTGGCTTCGCTCATCTAATGTCGCCATTGCATTTTTTAACTTACGGGCAGCGTGTGATTCCCAATTCTTCTCTTCCACATACTCAGAAACATTTGATGATTTGTCTTCTAGGTACTGAGTTGGAGCGAAATTGCTTGGGCTGCTGTCATCATCGTCATTAGTTAGGTCATATGAGCTATCGGACATTGTCATCCGAGACTCCATTTCCACCACATCACGCGTTGATACACCGAGCTCTTTTGCAACCACATTCACTTCTTCTTGATTGAACCAACCAAGACGTTTTTTGTTTTTACGCAGATTAAAGAACAGCTTACGCTGTGCTTTCGTTGTTGCTACTTTGACAATGCGCCAATTCTTAAGCACGTACTCATGAATTTCAGCTTTTATCCAATGCACGGCAAACGATACCAAACGAACACCCACTTCAGGGTTGAAACGCTTAACCGCTTTCATTAAGCCAACATTACCTTCTTGAATCAAATCAGAATGCGGCAAACCGTAGCCAGAATAGCTTTTAGCAACATGAACAACGAATCGTAGATGCGACATAATCAGCTTTTGTGCTGCTTCAAGATCGCCATCATTATATAAACGAGTAGCCAATTCGCGCTCTTCTTGAGCATCAAGCATAGGAATCCGCGCAGCTTGTGCTACGTATGATTCGATACTACCAGAAGTGACTGGCATCAATGCGTTTGATTGAATTACATTACTCATTTATTCACCCTTTTCTCTAACTTCGTCCCGAGTCTACCACGCCAATTAAAGGATCGCTAGAGGATCACAGCAATCAATGTTACCAACTGTTTCAAAGGCGATTAACCTCTTATGAACAGCAACAACTACAACTGATTTTCTGGTTCAATTTCATAAACATGGCGCATCACAGAAAGGTATGCTCCAAGCCAGCCCAATCCTGCTGAAAGTGTGATCAAGATCAAAAATTCGGTTAAATCCAATCCAGATAGCACTATCTGCGCACCAAGCTGGTCAGCTAACATTACAAAGGCACCTTCTAACCAAATGAGAATTAGAGAAACAAGTACCCAGGCAATAACCCCACCAATTAGACCATACCAAATACCAGTATAGAGAAACGGGCGCCGAATAAAATCGTTGGTAGCGCCTACCAACTTAAGTACTTCAATCTCTTCTCTTCGATTAAGGATTGCCAAGCGAATGGTGTTGGCCAATACCAATACAACGGATAATAGAAGCAATGCACCAAGTGCAAACACACCGTCTTCAAGCAGGTTGATTATTGCCGTCAACTTCTCAAGCCATGTGATATCTAATTTGCCAAAAGCAACTTCAGGTTGTTGTTGTAACTTTTCGAGTAACTCACGCGCCCCCTCAGGAGCTGAATATTGCACAGTCGGCGTTACCAACAATAAACTGGGTAACGGGTTTTTATCTAAATACTCAAGCGCCTCGCCAAACCCTGATAACTGTTTAAACTCAGCAAGCGCCTGCACCGACGAGATGTATTGCACATCACTTACTTGTGGATACAACTGAATTCGATTAATTACTTTTTGTGCCTGTGATTGCGCTATATTTTCATTTAGAAATAAGCTAATTTGGGCGGCATTATCCCAATTTCCTCGTAAGTGTTCACTGTTCTTAAGTAATAAATGGAGGGTCGCCGGGAGTGCCAAACTAACCCCAATTACCGCCATCGTCAGCATGGAAGCGACGGGCATTCGCCATAACTCACCGACACTGGCAAATGCCTGTTGCAAATGACGTAAAAAAAACATCACCACGCGATGCCCCGGCACATGACTAGAAGCACTTGGTGACTTACGCTGACTAAATAACAGGCTCAAAATCACTCTCCTTAAGTGCAGTAGATGATAAGCCATCTTGAATGAGTTGGCCTTGTTCTAACGTGAACGTGTGATACTTCATTCGAGCGATAAGTCCCAAATCATGGGTTGCAATCAATACCGCAACACCAACCGAGTTTAACTCCTCAAATACGCGCATAATCTCAAGCGACAATGCTGGATCTAGATTTCCCGTTGGCTCATCAGCTAATAATAACGGCGGCTTGTTTACTATCGCACGCGCTATACCGACACGTTGCAATTCGCCACCGGACAGGGTGTTCGGCATGTTATTGAGTTTGCTAAGTAGCCCCACCTTATCAAGTGATGCGGCAACACGGCGCTTGATGTCTGACAGGTGATAACCTTCAATAATTAAAGGAATTGCCACATTGTTAAATACACTACGGTCCATTAATAAGCGATGATTCTGGAAAATCATGCCTATATCACGACGCGCAAAGGGGACTTGTTTTTTGGTTATTTTGTTGAGGTTGTGGCCATTGATAAAGACTTGTCCTGAGGTAGGCCGCTCCATCATCGCAACAAGTTTTAAAAGCGTGCTCTTACCCGCACCAGAATGGCCTGTTAAAAAAGCCATTTCTCCGGCTTCAAGATGAAAGCTCACCCGATTTAATGCTTGCTGCCCACCAGGGTAGACCTTGGTGACCTCTTCAAATCGAATCATGCTTTCATCCCTTTTGTAAAATTGCAGTGGCCTATATCAGTGAAGCTTAAGTATTATTCATCTTTAATGAATAGCGCCTCAATAAAGTCTTTGCTGTTAAACTCACGTAAGTCATCAATACCTTCACCGACGCCAATATAGCGAATAGGGATCCCGTATTTATCCGCCAAACCAAACACTACTCCACCTTTGGCAGTACCATCAAGTTTAGTGATTGTTAAGCCGGTTACTTCAACAGCATCGTTAAATAGCTCGACTTGGCTCATCGCATTTTGCCCAGTCCCAGCATCTAATGTCAGCATGATCTCATGCGGCGCAGTATCATCAAGCTTACGCATTACCCGAACCACTTTCTTGAGCTCGTCCATTAAGTGTGCTTTGTTTTGTAAGCGGCCCGCGGTATCTGCAATCAATACATCAATGTTACGAGCTTTGGCGGCTTGCACGGCATCAAAGATAACAGACGCGCTGTCAGCGCCGGTATGCTGAGCTATTACGCTAATATCATTACGCTCACCCCAAACCTGTAACTGTTCAACAGCGGCAGCACGGAATGTATCACCAGCAGCCAAGGCCACTTTCTTGCCCTGTTGTTGGAACTGCTTAGCCAGCTTACCAATGGTTGTTGTTTTACCAACACCGTTAACGCCAACCATCAAAATAACGTAAGGTCCATCAGACTTTTCAATATTAAGGGGAATAGAAACAGGCTCAACGATGTCGTTCATTTCTTGTTGTAGCAATTGATATAGTGCTTCACCATCTTTAAGTTGCTTGCGGCTCGCTCCTTTAGTCAGTGAATCAATGATCTTTACCGTTGTATCAACACCAACATCAGCAACTAATAACTGCTCTTCAAGCTCTTCAAATAAATCATCGTCTATTTTCTTGCCACTAAATAGACTAAATAGGCCACCACCTAGATTTTGTTTGGTACGTTTTAAACCTTCTTTCAAGCGAGAGAAAAAGCCTGATTTCTTAGGTTCTGGTGTTTGCTCGGCTGCAATTCGTTCTGCCTCTGCTTGCTCTGCAGCAACGCGCTCGGCTTCTGCTTGCTCTGCAGCAACGCGCTCTGCCTCTGCTTGCTCGGCAGCAACACGCTCGGCTTCTGCTTGCTCGGCTGCAACACGCTCTGCTTCTGCTTGCTCGGCGTCAACACGCTGTGCTTCTGCTTGCTCGGCAGCAATACGCTCAGCCTCTGCTTGCTCGGCAGCAATACGCTGTGCTTCTGCTTGCTCGGCAGCAATACGCTGTGCCTCTGCTTGCTCGGCTGCAACGCGCTCAGCTTCTGCTTGCTCGGCAGCAACACGCTCTGCTTCTGCTTGCTCAGCAGCAACACGCTGTGCTTCTGCTTGCTCGGCAGCGACACGCTCTGCCTCTGCTTGCTCGGCAACGACACGCTCTGCCTCTGCTTGCTCGGCAGCAGCACGCTGTTCTTCGGCTAGTTCAACATCTTGCAGTTGCTCTTTTTTCTCTTCGGTATCAGTTTGTTTGTTTTTACCAAACCCCAACCAACCGAACATGCCCTTTTTAGCCATTTTAATAAAACCTTATTACTTCTATTACGTTTTAGTCGCACAACTTGTTAAAATAAGCGATTAAAACCATGCTTTAGATAATTTTGCACAGATGATAACAAATACAAGCGAGTTGAGGTAGATATGTCAGTAGGAAAAGGTCGTTCAGGACAAGTAAGGATCATTAGTGGGCAATGGCGTAGTCGTAAATTACCCGTGAATGACGTTGAAGGCTTACGCCCTACTACCGACAGAGTCAAAGAAACCGTCTTCAATTGGCTTGCGCCTTACCTCGACGGCGCAAATTGCTTGGATTTATTTGCCGGCAGTGGGGGTCTCTCTTTCGAAGCTTTATCTCGCTATGCCGTAGGTGCATTACTTATTGAAAAAGACCGTGGAGCTGCAAAACAATTACAAACTAACTTAGCCACACTAAAGTGTGACAACGCCGTGGTTAAAAACCAAGATAGCTTATCCGTCTTAGAGAAAGGAACGACTCAACAATTTGATATTGTATTTATTGATCCGCCTTTTCGAAAAAACCTACTCGAAAAAACCTGTCACCTGTTGGAATCTAAGGGCTGGTTAAGCGAAAACGCCATGATATATATTGAAGTGGAGTCAGAATTAGCAGCACCTACGTTACCGGATAATTGGCACTGCTTAAAAACCAAACAGGCTGGTCAGGTGTCATTCGCTCTGTGGCAGCGCAATTAATTACACGACTCTCTACAATGAGTTAACGTCAATTAATTCATTTTATTTAGATTTTCTTTGATATCGTATAATACAAAGATTTATTTAGCCGTTACTATGCAAATAAATTGTACAATAACGAACGCAGAAGTTAAGTTAGACACTGTAAACGTAAAAGGATAAACCATTTTGAATACTAATACTGAGCAATCGCTTAACCAAAGATTATTCATCGGCCTAGTCTCAACTGCCGCTATTCTTGTTATAGCCTCCCTGGCTGTTATGTTTTACTTCTCATTGCCTGGTAATGTCATTATTGCATTAATGAGTATTATGGTTATCGCACTTGCAGTGGCAGGTTTTCAATGCTGGCGTCTACTATTTAAAGGGCTCCATCAACTACAAGCATTTACTTCAGCGATACATACCGCAAATAAAGTTGATGTTACCGCTCGCTTAGAGACAGAGAATTGTGGGTTGTTTAACGAAGCTTTTGGAATATTAAACCACCGCTTAGAATTGATGGATAATGCATTAAAAGGGCTTTATTCTTCATCAGCTCGATTACAGCCAATGTCTGAAGAGCTAAATAATTCTTATAGCACTATGCTGCAAAAAGCGACGATGCAAGAAAACCTTGGGCAAAATATAGATCGTGCTTTAACCGAAGTCGATTCTGCTTCAAATACGCTATTTGATGACTTACAGCAATTAATCTCTGAAGTATCCGTTTCTAAAGAATCAGTATTAAAGGCTGATTCGTCTTCTATTAATACCAAGGAAAGTATTCAGGACCTCAGAGAACAATTAGTTCAAGCCGGTAATGAAATAGAGATATTGCGCAATGACAGCGAACAAATTAATACCATTATTAATGTGATCAATTCCATTGCAGAACAAACCAACCTGCTTGCCCTCAATGCCGCAATTGAAGCAGCGCGAGCCGGTGAGCAGGGACGTGGGTTTGCCGTTGTGGCAGATGAGGTTCGTACACTAGCAGAACGAACAGCAACATCCACCCAAGAAGTGGCAGCGATCGTTAGTCGCATTCAACAAGGCACTGTAAGAGTTCACGACTCAATGCAAAAAGGGTTAAACTCTTCTGAACAATCATTGAGCCTCTCAACTGATGCCTCTGAGCAACTAAACATTATTAGTGCTTCAATTGTTAGCATCAATACGCTGTCAGAAAGCATTCAAGACTCATCGACAGCCCAACAGCAAATATCAAAACAAGCCAGAGAACAAATCGATGGCATGGTCATCTTAAATTCGCAGGTTCTTGAAAGTTCTCAAGAGCAGGAATTGTCTTCTGCCGATTTATTGTCATTGGCAGACTCTCTGCGTGATGGTTTAGATATCTTTGATTTCTCAGACCCTCATTGGGACAACGAGCATCGTCCCAAGAGACTGCAGAATATTGGTAATCTAGCAAAACAAACACAGGTAGATGAAGAGGAAGTTGAATTATTTTAACCGGCTCAGGCTATAACCTAGCTCCTAAAAGATAACCCCAAGCGGTCAAAAGGCCGTAACTTTAACGCTTGGGGGCATTATTATACCAAATCCATTAATTAAGTGGGGTTGGTATTAGAACGAATAGACAAACCCTAGATGCCAACTTCCGCCTTCATAATTAGCAGCGGTTCGCCTAGGGTATTGTAATCCAATATCCTGCCGGTTAGCGTAGGGAGCATCGATTTCATCAACGTAAGTATCAAATAAATTAGTGACTCCCAACTCCATCATCAGAGAATCACTTAAGCGATAAGAAAGCTGCGCATCAATATATATTGTTGCATCAATTGGTGCACTTGGTTCGACTAGCGCGCCAATCGTTCCGCGCTCATCATAATGCTGACCATAGTAATTAGCCCGCAGTGTCAGGTGCATTAAATCTGTTAACTGAGTATTTGTTGTCACAACAAAACGTGAGCGAGGAAGGTTATTCTCTATATCCTCTACTGTCGAAGGTATTACAGGCTGAAGGCCATTAACCAAACGCTGCTCAACGACATCAATCTTACTGTAGCTATAAGCAAAAGATATGTCTGTCGCAATCGCTTCAAACTGTGATAATACCACTACATCGACGCCACTATGCTCAACATCTAATGCATTGGTGAAAAAGGAAATACTGCCACCGTCTGGCTGTTCTAGATTACCTGTTCGATAGATTCTATCGTCAACCTCAATTTTATAAAAATCTAAGGTTAATGATGTCGTATCGCTCATTGCCGCAGTCAGTCCAACACTATAGTTTTTAGATTTTTCTTCCTCCATAGCCTGTCCACCATTGGCCATCGCCAATGGATCAGTTGCAGGAATCAATCGCTCTTCGAGTTGGTTGCCAGTCAGGCTATCAAACGTTGTGATTGCATTGCGAATATTCGATTGCCCTGGCGTTGGCGCATGAAATCCTGTTGAGATAGCTCCCCTTAAGGAAAGATCATCAAATAAACTATAATTTGCAGCCAACTTCCAGTTAGTTGTACCACCGAAATCTGAAAAATTTTCATGACGCAGTGCGTATTGCATCAATAGGTCGTCGTCAATGTCATGCTCTATATCTACATATGCCGCAACATTGTGACGAGAGAAATCCCCCGACTCATCAGGCGAAACCCCCTTAAAGCCACTAGCTCCAAGGCCATAATAAGAAGCCTGTTCCCCCGCAACAATACTAAAGGTATCCTGTCGCCACTCTGCTCCATAAGCAAAATTCAGGGAATCAGCCAAGGGCACAGAAAAATCAACATTGAGACTCAGATCTCTTTGGTGATAGCTACCAACGTTAAAATTTTTCTGGGTAAGAGCAAAATCAGGGGATAGAGCTAATGAGGGGTTGATGGTATTAAACAAGTTATAGTCCAGCTTATTTTTCCCATAACTGGCGCTAAAATCATAGTTTGTACCATTATAAAACTCACCTTCCAGCCCGAAAACAACACTTGAATCTCGCTGTTCACCATCAAGAAAAGGCGTATAGCCAATGTCACTCACCGAACCAATATAACCTAACGCCTCAATAGCCGTTATACTTTCATGGTTTGGATTACGGTAGAAGAATCGATAGCGCCCTGCTGTCTTTGCAAAACCTGCACGGGCATAAAGTGCTTTATTATTCTCTAAAGCTAAACCAGCATTTACAAATAAGCGAAAGGCACTAGTTTCTGGTCGCCCCCAAGATTGCGTAAGCGGCGCGTCAGCAAACGGACTATCGTTGCCAACCCCAACAACTCCTGAGGCAATTAGGGCTAGTGCATCTGGCCTGACTTTGCCACGTGATAAGGCTTCATTATCAGTCAAATCAACACTTAGATTAACAAAGCCATCATCGCCAAAGGCCAACCCCTTATTTAGCGCTAAATTGAAACTTTGCTCCCCTAAATAGAACTCATCGTAGCTCAATTCTACTGTTGTACCATGGTTAGCGTCTTTGGTAACAAAGTTGATCACACCAGCAATAGCATCAGAACCGTATTGTGAAGCAGCACCATCACGCAACACTTCAACACGCTGCAAAGCGATGGCAGGGATCATACTTATATCGGCTGCGTGAGAGCCGTTACCTACTGCAGGGGCAAATAATTGAACCAGCGCAGAGCGATGACGCCGCTTACCATCAACCAGTATGAGGGTTTGATCTGAGGCAGTACCACGCAGCGAAGTCGGTCGTACAAAGGCGCTACCATCACCTGTAGCGGGTGTGGCAGTATAGCTTGGAATTAAGGCTTTTAAATGATCAATCAGGTCGGCAGTACCATTAACAGACTCAAGCTCTTGTGCTGAAATAAGATCAACAGGGGCGGGAGAATCAGATAGCGAACGCTGTTTTTGGCTGCGGCTACCAATCAAGACTACAAATTCTGTAGTCGGAGCTTGTACTTGCTCACTCTCACCGGATAATACTGGTATAGACCATGCTGTGGCCGTCAAAGCAAAACATTGCGAAACAACGAAAGCTAACGGTGATAGCTTAATTGACCTCATTAATACTTCCTTATCGATAAAATCCCTCTGCTCAATATATAATCAGGTAAAACATCATCAATTTCAACCAAATACCTTGTTTTAATCAATTAATAATAAAGAGTATGGTCTAGTATCTAATGGATATAACAGCTTTGTTGATGCAAAAAAAATGGACTCAACAGAGTCCATTTTTTAATTTATTTCACATTACATATTTGGATAATTCGGGCCACCGCCGCCTTCTGGCGTTACCCAGGTGATATTTTGACTAGGATCTTTAATATCACATGTTTTACAGTGAACACAGTTTTGGCTGTTGATTTGGAAAGTTTTTTCTCCGTTGTCTTCTAGGATTTCATAAACCCCAGCCGGACAATAACGCTGCGCAGGCTCTGCCCACTTTTCCATATTAACTGTCAATGGAATTGCACCATCTTTTAGCTGTAAGTGACAACGCTGATCTTCTTCGTGGTTAGTATTAGATAAGAACACTGAAGAAAGCTTATCAAAGCTCAACTTGCCATCAGGTTTAGGGTACGCAATCTCTTGGCATTCGCTAGCCAATTTCAGTGAGGCATGATCTAAGCTGTCATCTTTAAGGTTTACAGGTAATTTACCGCCAAAGATATTTTGATCAACAAAATTAAATGCTCCCCCCAAGGTTGTGCCAAACTTGTGCATTGCAGGACCAAAGTTACGTGAACGATATAGCTCGTCGTATAACCAAGACTCTTTAAACACTTCGGCGTATTGGCTGAGTTCAGCTGCTGCTTCGTCACCTTTGGCTAACTCTTCAACGATAACGTCTGCTGCTAACATGCCCGATTTCATTGCTGTGTGAGAACCTTTGATTTTCGCAAAGTTTAATGTTCCAGCATCACAACCGATTAGCATACCGCCAGCAAAGGTCATTTTAGACAGTGAGTTTAATCCGCCTTTAGCAATTGCACGAGCGCCGTAAGAAATACGTGTGCCACCAGTTAAGTATTTTGAAATTTCAGGATGATGCTTATAACGCTGCATCTCATCAAAAGGACTCAGGTATGGGTTTGAATAATTCAGATCAATGATTAGGCCACAAACAACTTGGTTGTCCTCGATGTGATATAAGAAACCGCCACCGGTTGCGCCGTCGACTAATGGCCAGCCACCAGTATGAACAACTTTACCTTCCTCATGCTGCTCAGCAGGAATGGTCCAAAGTTCTTTAATACCAATACCGTAATGTTGTGGACTCTTGCCTTCATTAAGGTTAAATCGCTCTTGTAGCTCTTTACCTAAATGCCCACGACAACCTTCTGCAAATAAGGTGTATTTAGCATGCAACTCCATACCTGGCATGTAAGAGTCTTTCTCTTCGCCAGCTTCTGAAATACCCATGTCACCGATAAGAATACCTTTTACCGCACCATCTTCATGATAAAGCGTCTCAGCAGCAGCGAAACCTGGGAATATTTCAACACCTAAGTTTTCAGCTTGTTCTGCTAACCAGCGACATAGGTTACCCAGACTAATAATGTAGTTGCCTTCATTATGCATCGTTTTTGGCACGAACATATTAGGCACTTTGGTGCCTTTGGTTTCACTACCAAGTAAGAAGATGTCATCACCAGTAACTTCAGTTTTTAGTGGCGCACCTAACTCTTTCCAGTTTGGGAATAACTCATCCAATGCTTTTGGTTCAAACACGGCACCAGATAAGATGTGTGCACCAACTTCAGAGCCTTTCTCTACAACACAAACGGTAATTTCTTGCTCTTTTTCTTTTGCTGCTTGCATCAAACGGCACGCTGCAGATAACCCCGCAGGGCCAGCGCCAACGATGACGACATCAAATTCCATCGATTCACGTTCCATACTAAGCTCCTTATTGCTAATTTTTTATTATATTTTCCAGATGACATTCACTACATCATCTTGGATTTAATTACACGACTTGTTGAATTAAACAACCGTTTGAATATTTGTGCAAGTTAATTATGCGATTATTTAACGATAAGCTGTGATTCTTGTTCTAACGCATATTTATTATATCTGTTACTGCTTGTTTTAGTTGCTTTTTAACCTGTTTTTTACCAACACCTCCGACCAACTCAACTACGTTGCTCCAAGGATATTGCTGTAGGATTTTAACAACGACCAGTTGTTGTTGCTCTGGTGTTATTGTCGCCAAACAAGCTGGCTGCTGCCACAGCAGCTGCTCTAGTACATAATCAACCTGTTCAAAAGGGCGATCTGTGGTGATATAACTTTCAATATCGCGACTTTGCTCAGTAAACGTTTCCCTTGTTGGTAGCGTATTGTTAAGTAACGTACACACCAACTCAAATTCCAACTGATTAAACTTTCCGCTTAAACTATAGCGTAAGCTACAGGCAAACTTATCCCTCGCTTGGACTATCAGGTTAGACAGTTTGTTAGAGTGCTGCAACGGTTTTAAGACTAATAAGGAATGCGTACCACTGGCTTGATCTTTGGTTATTCCCAAACGAACTGCGTGATACCCGTGCTTCAGCCAAAAACAACTCAATGATGACGTCGCCCCAAAGCTTGCTCCAATAAAATCAATCGCCTGTGATTTGGCCCAATGGCTAATATATTGCTCCAGTGACTTACCAAAGCCTTGCTCCTGCAATTGCGGATGCACTGCAATTCTCATAATACGCGCATAAGAATATTTACCCGCATGCTCTAAACCAACTTGCGCGACTAGCGACTGAGCCAATAAATGTCCACGTAATCGGCGCGTGCCCTGCCAGACATGTTGAGTAATTTCCTGATCAAGCTCACCCTCCCTCAATACAAGCGCAGTGGCTACTACAACTCCGTGATGAAAAGCAGCAAAAACATACAAATCAGGTGCATCTAATAATTGCCTAAAATCACTGGGACTCGTTTGATAGTGTGCAATCACTAACAAGTCAAACACCTGATTCAATAAGGACTCGTTATCAAATAATTCCCGTTGATTCAGTTGCTTAAAGACCAATCCATCATGCTCAACACCAACAAGCGAATTAGGATTCACACCATTAAAGTTAAGCCCAAGTATCTCATTACTGGCTATTTCTAAGGGGTCATTCGTCGCCCAGCGAATCGGTTGATTTAGCTCAACGGTTCGCATGTTCGGGGATAGTTGCTTTAATGTTTTGACAAAGCGTAATGAAAACCCACGCCCCGTTCCTTCATAACCATGGATGGTCGTGGCAAAAACTACGCGAGAATAATGCTTGGCAAATGTTGTTAGCATTGGCGTTGGAATGGCAGCCGCTTCATCGACTAATAACAACTGACACTCAGGTAACTCTTGGCTGAGTTCATCAGGGGCAATAAAGCGAACCTCCTTACCCTGCCAAAGTAAGCTTAATTTAGTCAGCTTTGCCCCATCTAAAGTCAACATAGCATGTTTGAACAAGCTATCAACGGCGCGGCGATTTGGCGCTGTCACAGCAATAAGACTTAACTTACTTTTCAATAACTGTGCCGCAGCTATACCTAATGCACTGGACTTTCCTCGCCCACGGTCAGCCGTTAATACGAGTGGCCGCCCTCTACGCCCTGTTGCCGTTTTAACAACTTGCTCAATGGCGGTTTTCTGCTCGGCATAACTGTCGCTTATCAATGGGTATTGCGCATGGGTCAGTAAGCTAACTTGCTCTAGTGGCTCATTCTGCCTAACGGTAACAGTCGTAGGCTCTGACTCAATTAGCCTTATCAGACGCCTAATAAAGTAATTTTCTCCCTTATTTGGCTGATCAGTGCTTGATAAGTATCGCACTGAGTCAGGGTCATCATACGCTGGCCACAGATCAAATGAAGGCGCAATGACGAAGCAGATGCCCCCACCAGCTAGCGTGCCAACACTTTGGCCAAATGCATCAGGATGAAAGCCGCTATAACTGTTAAAAACCAGGTGAGCATATTCCCGACCCAAGACGCTACTGGCTTTTGCCATTGGAATACAACTTTCCATCTCCCCAGCACCGAGCCATAACGCGTTTTCAGCATTGGCCATCGCTGAGAGTAACCTAATAGCCCATTGCTCCTCCCCAGCTAAAACCACTAAACGACGACGATTAACAGCCTGCGCATTCTGGGTTAAGTCACTAATAAATTGGTTAAAGCACATGATATTGCCAAGGTCTTATCAATTGAATTGGTATTGATTCTATTATATCTGTCATTATTTTGTTAGATTAGGCTTACTTTTTAAACAGCCGTTTTATTTCTCAGGATATTTTATGTTCACAACAGTCATTAGTCCGCGATTTTTAGAAACCGATGCACTCGGTCATATTAACAACACTGTATTACCAATGTGGTTTGAAGCATCTAGAGATCCAATTTTTCGGATGTTTAGCCCAGAAATGGATACAACCAATTGGAAGCTAATGCTGGCCTCTTATAACGTAAATTTCCATGCCGAAACAATGTATGGCACCGACGTTGAGATTCATACCTATATTAGTCGCATTGGCAATAGCTCGTTCGATGTTCTTCAAGAGTGTTGGCAGCAAGGAATTAAGACGGTCAGCGGTACAACGACTATGGTGCATTTTTCACATCAAAACAAAAAAAGCCAACCAATCCCAGCACATGTTTTAGAGCAAATGAAAGAACATTTGTTACCAGCAAATCAGTGAGCAAGAATCAGACATAAAAAAAGGAAGCATTAAGCTTCCTTTTTCTTAATCAGCAACGGTTACAGTACCATTACTCCATCCATTTCCACTTGAACAGCTTTAGGTAATGCACTTACCTCTATCGCTGCACGTGCAGGATATGGCTGTTCAAAATATTTCGCCATTGTCTCGTTTACTGTGGCAAAGTTACTTAGGTCCGTCATAAAAATATTTAGTTTAACAATATCATTAATCGAGCCACCTGCTGCTTCACACACTGCGCATAGGTTTTTAAACACCTGATCCACTTGTGTAGCGAAGTCATCACCAATCACTTCCATCGTTTCAGGAACTAATGGAATTTGTCCAGAAAGGTAGACTGTGTTATCAACCTTCACCGCTTGACTGTATGTACCAATTGCCGCAGGTGCGTTATTTGTTGCAATAATTTCTTTAGAAGCCATTTTATTCCCTAATGTTTTGTTCTTAAAACTTTAATTACATCTGGCAGTACACGCACGCGGCGCAGTACATTAGCCATATGGATTCGGTCTTTCACGCTAATCGTAGCGTTAACGGTGTAAATCTTACCTTCTTTTTCATCAGTATTCATCGCATGGATATTAGCACCCGCCTTAGCAATTGCCGTAGTTACTGCGGCAAGAATACCTTGATGGTTTACCATATCAACGCGAATCGCAGTTATGTACTCATTACCATCATCAGGGTCAACATCCCACTGAACATGCAGGTATTTATCTTTTTCTTTTTCAAAACCAGCAATGTTTGCACATGAGCTAATATGAATAACCAGCCCCTTACCAGGGCTAAGGTGAGCGATAATAGGATCACCAGGAATTGGTCGGCAACAATTGGCATAAGAAACAAGCATGCCCTCTGCACCTTTAATCGCTACATTCGAGCCGCCCCCATTGTTTAACTCGCCATCTGACAGCTGGTGCGCTATGGCTAAGCTCATCGCATTACCAAGACCGATGTTAGATAGCAGTTCATCAAAGCTCGCATTGTTCGTATCGCTAACCACACGTTCCACTTTGTCAGGATCTAAGGTATCTAGGTCAATATCTCCCATTGCATGCTTGAGCAAACGACGGCCAAGTTTAATCGACTCTGCGGTATGACGGCTCTTAAGTACTTGACGAATTTTAGAGCGAGCGCGAGCGGTCACCACAAAGTTTAGCCATGCAGCATTTGGCTGTGAGCCTGGCGCAGTAATGATTTCCACTGTCTGGCCATTAGTGAGTGGCTGGGATAATGGATAGGCTTGACGGTCAATTTTAGCGCCAACACATGAATTCCCTACGTCAGTATGTACCGCGTAAGCAAAGTCAACAGCGGTTGAATTAGCAGGAAGCTCTAATAAGCGTCCATCTGGAGTAAATACATAAATCTCTTCAGGGAATAAATCAGTTTTGACGTTTTCGATAAATTCAAACGAGTTGCCTGCACTCTGCTGTAGTTCATGGAGACTTTGAATCCAGCGACGAGCACGGATTTGTGCCGTCGTACCTTGGCTGTCATCGTTTTTGTAAACCCAATGAGCCGCAACACCTTTATCGGCCATTTGATCCATATGGTCGGTTCGAATCTGCACTTCTACCGGAATACCGTGAGGGCCAAGTAAAGAGGTGTGCAAAGATTGATAACCGTTTGCTTTTGGTAGCGCGATATAATCTTTAAAACGACCAGGACGTGGCTTGTACAAGGTATGCATAGCACCTAGACAACGGTAACAAGTATCAATATTGTCAACAATGATTCGAAACGCGTAGATATCCATAACATCTTCAAACTGGATTTCTTTGCTGCGCATCTTGTTATAAATGGAATAGAGATTCTTTTGTCGACCGACTATCGTCGCATTAATGCCCGCTTCTTCGATGCGGCCACTAATTTCTTGCTCGACATTTTGTAATACTTCCTTGCGATTTCCTTTGGCATACCGAACAACTTCACTTAAAACGCGAAAACGGTTTGGGTAAAGGCCTTTAAAACCAAGTTCTTCTAATTCATATTTAATATTATGAATACCAAGGCGATTAGCTATCGGAGCATAAATTTCTAGGGTTTCACGGGCAATACGACGACGCTTATCAGGGCGAAGTGAGCCCAATGTACGCATGTTGTGGGTTCTATCGGCAAGTTTAATCAGAATGACGCGAAGATCCTGTACCATCGCCATCATCATTTTGCGGAAGTTTTCGGCTTGCGCCTCGCGTTGATCTCGAAACTTAAGCTTATCAAGCTTTGAAACACCTTCGACTAGCTCGCCTACAACCTCGCCAAATTCAGCAGCTAGCTCTTCTTGGGTAACAGGTGTATCTTCGATGACGTCATGCAATAGCGCAGCAATCAGGGTTTCATGGTCAAGACGCATGTCTGCCAAAATCTGGCAGACAGCAACAGGATGCGTAACATAGGGTTCGCCAGAAGAACGAAACTGGCCAGAATGAGCCGCTTTCGCTACGCGATAAGCCTGCTCTATCTCTTTAACTTGTGCCGGCTCCAGGTAACTAGAAGCTACCTCTACAAGATTTTCGATCAGATACAATTATTCACCCCGATAGGTTTTAAAACTTCCTATCAGATAAAATCAAACTGACCGCCCCGACAGGTTGCAGATTAGTACTATTCTCTTTTGAGAATATTAACCGATACGGCCTTCAGCGATTGCAGCAACAGCCGCAAGCTCAGCAGCTTCTTGCTCACGCTGAACAACACGCTCACATTCGTCCATAGTTTCGTTAGTCACTAGGCCTTTTTCAATTTCACGTAGCGCAACAACTGTTGGCTTATCGTTTTCTTCGTCAACAAGAGCGTCTTGACCGCCGTTTGCTAACTGACGTGCACGGCGTGCAGCGACAAGAATTAAGTCAAAACGGTTACCAACTTGGTCTAAAGCATCTTCAACTGTAACGCGAGCCATGGAAACTCCTATAAATTATGGATAAAAAAAATGACGCAAAAGTGTACTCGATTTGAGCTACTCTGCCAATAGATCTTTTAGCATATCACAATGTTTTATTGCTTGCTGCGTCACAATCATACGATTAGCCTTAATAATAGCACCGAAATCCGCCAAAGCTTGCTCGAAACTATCATTAACAATCAAGTAATCATACTCATCATAATGAGACATTTCGCTAACGGCTTTAGCCATACGTCCAGCTATCACCTCATCGCTGTCAGTGCCTCGGCCGATAAGTCTACGTTCTAGCTCGGTACGTGATGGCGGTAGAATAAAAATACCCTTCGCTTGCGGCATTAGCTCTTTTACTTGCCGGGCTCCTTGCCAATCAATGTCTAAGAACACGTCAATACCATTGGCTAATTGCTGCTCTATCACTTTGCGTGACGTACCATAATAGTTGCCAAACACCTCAGCCCATTCAAAGAATACCCCTTCTTCAATGGCCGCTTTAAATTCATCAACGCTAACAAAATGGTAATGCTGACCATTGACTTCACCTTCACGGGGTGCGCGAGTTGTATGCGATACAGATACTTGAAGGTCACTGTTTGGATTACTTTCCAGCAGCGCTGAGATTAAGCTCGATTTACCTGCACCGCTTGGGGCAGAGACTATATATAAAGTGCCTAAAGCTGGCATATGATTCTCCAATCAATTACGAGATTGTAATTTGCGCTAAATATAGCGTATTTGAAGCTTTTTATATATCTTTGCCGCTAAATTTTGTTACAAAAGTAGATATGGCTCCGATTGTTAAGTCTTGCTATTAGGAGTCATTTGCGCGATAACAGGGTTTTCAAAATACTTCGTTAGGATACTGCGTGTTAGCAGATATTATTGCCGGTCCAATTTTGCGCCGGTTAACCCCGCAGCAATTGGTTATCTGGTGGGTAAGCCCATATAAATGTGAAGGTTCTTTACATTGTTTTTCTCAGGAAAAACAGATACTAGAGCAACCTTTTACCAGTGACAACTTATCGACCTACCGCGTTGGTGAGCGAGCTGTTATACATTTGCTTGATCTTGAAATTGAATTGCCAGTGGCGCAGAAAATTGAATATGATCTGCTGGTCGGCGAAAAAGACACCTTAAAACCGCTAACTCAAACACTGCCACAGCTAACCTATTCGGGAGAGCAACGCCCTTCGTTTATTATTCAAAGCCAACTGACGAATATGCTCCATGGCAGTTGCCGTAACCCTCATCATGAGAGTGCCGATAGTTTACTGGCAGGTGATGCGCAAGTTGGCAAGTATTTAAATGACCCGTCCTCTCGCCCTAATTTGCTGATGATGAGCGGTGACCAAATATATGCCGATCATGTCGGTGGGCCAATGCTCTATGCCATCCATCAAGTCATAGAACTCCTGGGATTAAATGACGAAGAGTTTAGCCAAGCAGAATTTAACCACGCAAGCCAACTTCACCAACAAAGCGATCAATATTATCAACGAGAACGTTTTTTGCCGCGAGCATCGCGTCAATCTACGCTACTCAGTCGCACGGCTAGTGAAGCAATATTTACTTCGACTTATGCCCATAATCACTTGGTTTCTTTCGCAGAAAATATCGCCATGTACCTGCTGGTATGGTCGCCCGCACTATGGCAATCGGTCAATCTAACAGGCTTTTCGGTTCCGGCTAAGTTTCAGGCAACCTTTGACAACGAATTAGAAGCGTTGACGACATTTAGTTCGGGCCTTGATAAAGTTCAGCGGCTTCTTGCCCACACGCCAACCTATATGATTTTTGACGATCACGATATTACTGATGATTGGAACCTTACCGCCCTTTGGGAAAAGAATGCCTACGAACACCCATTCTCTCGGCGCATTATAGGTAATAGTTTGTTCGCTTACTGGCTCTGTCAGGGGTGGGGTAATGACCCAGCTAAATTCAAAGGTGACTTTTGGAGTAAAGCTCTTGAATATCAAGAACTACCAAATAAAGAGAATCAGGATTCACTTGTTGAAACACTGTTTCGTTTTGCCAATTGGCAATACACGCTAAATACCTCACCAAAGCTAGTGGTGCTTGATAGCCGTACACGTCGTTGGCGTAGTGAATTTGATATCGCCGACCCATCTGGCTTGATGGATTGGGAAGCAATGTGCGATTTGCAACAAGAACTAATTGGTCATAATGCGATTGTACTGGTATCACCTGCCCCTATATTCGGGGTAAAAGCTATTGAAGCTATCCAACGCATGGCCACCAACCTAGGACAGCCGCTAGCAGTAGATGCTGAGAACTGGATGGCCCATACTGGTTCAGCAAGCACCATATTGAACATTTTTAAGCACCCCAAAACCCCACATCATTTTGTTATTCTTTCTGGTGATGTGCACTACTCTTTTGTTTACGATATCGAATTACGCTTTCAGCACTTTTCACCCAAAATTTGGCAAATCACTTCAAGTGGCATCAAGAATCAGTTTCCACAACCACTCATCGGTTGCTTAGATACCATTAACAGGTTGCTATATGGACCATACTCACCACTCAACTTTTTCACCAAACGCCGCGCGATGAAAATCAGAAGTCGCAACGCTGTTGGTCAAGGCAAACGACGGTTAATCGAACGAAGTGGTTTAGGGCATCTCAAGCTAAACAATGATGGTTCGCCAAAACTAATATGTGACTTGCACAATGATGGTTCGGTCACAGAGTTTATCCAGCCCAAGGGTGAGATCAATTAAAGGGTTATTGAGTATAAAAACTCTAATATAGCAGTTGCACATAAAAATAAGACAATGTAATAATATTCCTACTGATAAAGGCAAACCAACCGAAAGGTTGGGACGCAAAGCCACCGGTCTAACGAATTATTTCTATGACAGCGGGGTTACCTAAGAATATTGCTCTCTCACTCTTTAGTATTCTTTCTTGCGTTACCTTTCCTCAGTTTTTAATAAAAAATTAGACCAATTAAAAGCTATTGTCGAGGATAGACCACATGTACAACATGCCCAAAAAATTCCATTATAAACGTGTCGCTAGCGCGGTATCATTAGGCCTAATGCTTTCTGCCTGTGGTGGTAGCTCAGACACTCCAGCATCTGAAGAACAGACACCGGAGCCGCAACTGCAAAGCTTTTCAGGAAAAGCTGCCGATGGTTACTTAAGCGGTGCCTTGGTTTGTTTGGACTTAAATAATAACTCGCTTTGTGACAGCGATGAGCCTTCAGCGATTACAGCGGCTGGCGGTAACTATGAATTTTCAGACCTAGACGCAACATTGGACTTATCTCAAGTTCGCTTGCTCGTTAAAGTCATCGCAGACCAGACAATCGATGAAGATAACCCTGGCGTTACAGTGACACAGGGATACAGCCTATCTTCCCCACCAGGGCAGATCGACTTTGTTAGTCCGATTACGACCTTAATCGATCACCAAATGCAGAATGATCCTAGCCAAACACAAGAGCAGGCTGAAGCAACCGTCGCTGGGCAGCTTGGTATTGACGCCGACAGCACTGTAGACTTAACCGGAGATTATGTAGCGCAAAGTGATAGCGCTTCAGGTAACAGTGATGTGGATGAATATCAACGCGTTTATCATGTTGCGCAAGCTGTTGCTGGCGCCATCGCATCGGTGAGTGACAACCTGTCGACGCAAATTGATCAGCTTGATGATGGCACTAAAAAAGATGCACTGTCGGCAATTGTGGAAAATGTTGTTGGCAGCCTGAGCCAAATTACGCAATCAATCGATGAAGCCGTAGCTAATGGTGAAGAGGTTAAAGTTAAAGATATTATTCATGATATTCAAGATACTATCCATATAGCTCATGAAGAACTCCATACGGCAATGGATGATATTAAAGATCAGCGTTTAGCTGCTCAAGCAAATATTCAAGAAATAGCAACAAGCGATAATGGGCTTTACTTTTTAGAGCAGGACAAAGAACGCTTTTACAATGAAGAAATCAATAAATGCGTCATCGAAGGCAGTCTAAGCTATGGTAACTTTAAGGTAAAAGATAATATCGCTAATTTCGATTTTGCGACCTACAACCAACAAAGTAACGAGTTTGAGCTCCAAGCTCATCGCGACGAAGAAGACAATTCTTCAGCCTATATTCTTGGTGCTAATGGCTGGACACTAACCAACACCAACAATGAAAACGAAATGCCTGTTAGCTTTAGTGAAGATGGCATGTCGATGACCATGGTATCTGCCTATGATGGTGAAGAGAGCATAACAGCACAAGAGATTGATATTGTAGGTAAAGAGGTAGCCAATATCGCTCGAGGTGAAGGGCTTTGGCATCAATCATTAAGCGATAGTAGCTTAACATTTACTGAGGCATCAAAAGCATACTATATCAAAGGAGAAGTAACGCAGGATCACTACATTATTCCGGTATGGCAAGGCTGTGAAAGTGCTGCCGGTACTGTTGTTGAAAACTGTAATGCCACTCGTATTGGCCCGAACTACACAGTTGCAACATCTCTTGAGCAACTTATTTCAACTACGGCTCCAGTAGAGAACGTTATCGCAGACAATGCATTTTATGTCCACTTAAATAATAACCGCGTCAAAGTGTCTTTAGCTCAATTTACCCATGAAGGTGAATCAAAGCAAATTGCAAGTTACTACCTCCACAACGAATATTGCCCTGCTGATTCAGCTGACTGTATTTCACATAAACTAGTAGATGATAGTGATTGGGAAATCGAAACTATTAACGGTCAGCAACTTATAGTCCTTGATGTGCCTGATTGGCTGGACGACGAGCGAGACGATCGCGAGCGTGAAGTATTTATTAGCGTTCAAGGAGAGGAAGTCCGTCAAGGTTTTAAAATTGAGGCTGGGCGCGATGACGAGAAAGCACTGGTAATGAATAAAGCTGCGCTAGATCAGGTATTAGCGGGCTTTGCAGCAACCGAATTACGCGTGGAGAAAGATCCTGAATATTGTGGTGTTGAAACAGAGCAAAAAGACGAAACTGAAGGCGAAGGCGAAGCACAGCCGGTGCCTGCGCCGCAAATCGAAGCCGATGAGCAAAATACCCTCCTATTAACTAACAGCACTTATTTGTTACAAGAAGACGATAAGGACCTGCTAATTCGATTCAAGCCGGATGGTTATATTCGCGTAGCAGAAAGTGAGCTTAATGATGATTCACAATCAGTTGAGTATGGTCAAT
>CAKZQF010000160.1 GCA_937139475.1 uncultured Gammaproteobacteria bacterium
AGCGTGACCTGCTGTAGACTGAGTTGTTGCTGTTTAGTACGGTAACTAATTGTAGTAAAGCGCGGAGAAGCCAGTACGCTCGATTGGCTTAGTTCAATAGTTAAGCCAGCTACCAGTTTATTCGCGCCATGGATTAATAATCGATTACCCCAATGCGTAAACACAAGTAGGCTAACAATTAACAAAAGTGATAAGAGGGTGGCCACCAGGGCTTTAAAAAATTTGCGTTTCATAGGTTGAGCCCGATGGCAAAACTGACCCTAAATGGGCGGTCAAAAGCTGGATGAGCATCTTTTTTGAGGCCCCAGGCAAAATCAAGACGAATTGGGCCAACGGGTGTTTGCCAGCGTACGCCGACACCGGCATTCGCTTTTAAGGATTCAGAAAAGTCATCGGTGGTGGTTCCGGTATCGTAAAAGGTGGCTAGTCGCCAATTCTCGGCCACGGGGTAACTATATTCAAGGCTGGCAAGCGCTTGGTATAGCCCGCCTCGTGGGATCTTCTCATCAAAGTAAAAATCAAAGGTTAAAGGTGCCACGGATTTGAAATCGTATGCCCGTAGGTTATCATCCCCCCCACTATAGAACCGTAGTGAATGCGGCACATCGTCAATAGAGCTGGCATTAATAGCGCCCAATTCAAGTTTTAAGAGTAATTGGTGAGTCTCGTTATATTGGCGTAACCAATTAGAATGCACCGATAATTTAATCAAGTCACTCGATGAGCCCCAGGCTTTATTGGCAGCCTCCAACGTATAGAGTTGGCGATCACCCCAGAAGGTGGCGAGTCCGCCACGACGTCTAGTACGCGCGTAGCTGATGCCTGGAATCACAAGATCTGAAGCGCTGTTGTCGCTACGGTCATACTCCCGTTCATATTTTAAAAATATGGTGCGTTCCCAGTCTGAGCTTGTTGGCTGATGGCGCTGCCATTGCAGTGAATACTTTTCGTAATTTTGGCCAACGGTATTAAGGTCTTGCCAGCCCAACAGAATACTCGTGTAATCTGTATTTGGATCGCCATGGGGCATGCGATAGTCTGTCGTGAAAAACTTGTCTTCTTCACTGACATTCAGGTTTGTTACTAAATTATGGCCATAGCGGTTTATCCAGGGCTTGGTCCATTTTACACTTGAGCGCGCGCCGGTATCAGTACTGTAACCAACTGAAAGTTCGACTATATTTCTGGGCTTGTCAATTAAAGATAAAGCGATATCAACAACGCCGGTATCAGCATCAGGTTTTGCTGGAATGGCTTGAACGCTAGAGAAATACTGGCTTTTATTTAATGAGTAATTAAACTGCGCTAGTAAGTCACTGTGATAAAACTCGCGCTCCTGATAGGGAATCATCGCCTGAATCAGTTCAACCGCCGCATGATCTTTTGGAATATGGGTTTGACCAAAGCGATATCGTGGGCCGGTATCAAAAGTTT
This sequence comes from uncultured Gammaproteobacteria bacterium, assembly GCA_937139475.1. GTDB lineage: Bacteria > Pseudomonadota > Gammaproteobacteria > Enterobacterales > Psychrobiaceae > Psychrobium. The sequence goes on from CAKZQF010000160.1 coordinate 1,435, forward strand.
GAATAAGGTGCGCGCGATTACTGACTAAATCAACGGTAACCTCGCTAACAAGCCACCTAGCTGAAAAATAGCCGCGCGCTTGGGCCAATTGGTTGAAAAACGATTTATTCTCTTCAAAGCGTCCGTGGTGAAACTTAGAGCCATAGACGATGGGGAAAACGGCTCGAAGCGCCTTAAACTCGGGATCATCCTTGCCATCGCCAACAAGCTTAAAGTCAGATTGGGCCATTAAAGTGGCGTAACCTAATTTGACATCAACTAGGATTTCTAATTGTTCTTCGCCAGTGATGGTAACAGTCGCTTTGCCTTGATAATAGCCCACGGCCTGAAGCGCTAGCGATGTTTGCTTAGCGACCTGTTGGCGAATAAAGTCCTGACTATCGGAAGTTTTGATGTCTAGCTGAGCGAGGTACTGCCTAATGTTATCTTTAGGCTCATCGCGCAAAGATTCATCTGAAGAGGTAATGTTAAAGTTTGGAGCGCCAGTCTGGGCAGCGCAAATCACAGCGGTAAAACTCAATAGGATAAATAAAAGTATTTTCATCGTTATTGTCGTCGCTAATCCAAATCCAGGGTAGGTCAAATTAATTCTAATCAGTAGGGTAGCCCCTGTAAGGTTAATCGCTGATTAATTTGATGTAATTGTACCAGTATATTAATGGTTGTCAGTGGATAATTGTAACGAAAAGCACGCTATTTATGATTTGCTTGTGCGATGCCCACAGGATTTAACGCAGGCACCACACAACATGGCATTATGCACTCTTTATTGGAATGTTCTTAAGAATGGCTAAGGTTAGTTGCCAGAACCGCTCAACAGTGGCAATTAACACTTTTTCATCTGGAGAGTGAGGGAAGCGAATCGTTGGTCCATATGAAACCATATCCCAGTTAGGGTAGGCGTCTTTAAATAAACCACATTCTAGTCCCGCATGAATTACCATGATTTTTGGCACTTCACCAAACAATTCATTATAAGTCTCTCTTACCACGCCCATAATCTGAGAAGACGTATCTGGTTGCCATCCTGGGTAAGCACCGGAAAACTCGACGCTAGCCCCTGCTAACTCAAACACACTAGCGATGCTATTTTGCGCATCGCTGCGACGAGAGTCCATTAATGAACGAATTAAACACTGTATATAGACTTCACCGTTGCGCGTTTGAATAACCCCTAAGTTGTTTGAGGTTTCTACTACACCATCGATTTCATCACTCATTCTAAACACGCCGTGTGGACAAGCATACAAGCTCGCGAGTAGGCGTTTTTGAAGGTTCATATCAAACACTTGCTCAATTGCTTCACTCGGATCTAGAAAAATCGCTAAATCTGGTTCAACAGCACTAAGTTCTTGCTTAAAGGTGGCGGTCAATTCACTTAGTGCCTCCTTAAATGCAGCTACTTGCGCATTGGGCACTAATATTTCTGCACTTGCTTCTCTTGGTAGTGCATTGCGTAGGCTACCACCATCGATACTAGCAATGCGTAAGTCAAAACTATTGGCTAGTTCAAACAAAGCTCGTGTTAATACTTTATTTGCGTTACCCCTTCCCAGATGGATGTCAACGCCGGAGTGACCGCCTTTAAGTCCTTCAACGACTAACGCAAACGCTTTATGCTCTTGTGGTGCCTGATCGTGAGTTAGTGAAAAACGGATATTTGCATCAACGCCGCCCGCACAGCCCATGTAGACTTCACCTTCATCTTCAGAATCGGTGTTAAGTAAAATCTCGCCATCGAAATAGCCAGGCTCAAGCCCAAATGCGCCTGTCATCCCGGCTTCCTCATCTACCGTGAATAAGGCTTCAAGTGGTCCATGTTCGATTGAATCATCTTCCAATACAGCCAGTGTCGCACATAAGCCAATGCCATTATCAGCGCCAAGCGTCGTACCTTGGGCAGTAACCCAGTCGCCGTCGATATAAGGTTTGATTGGATCGGTTGCAAAGTCATGTTCTGTATCGTTATTTTTTTGCGGCACCATATCCAGGTGAGCCTGCATGATAACGCCTTTACGATTTTCGTAGCCAGGGGTTGCTGGTTTTTTAATAATAACGTTGCCAACGGTGTCACGTGTGACACTCAGCCCTTTATTTTGTGCCCAAGAAACAATATGTGTTGCAATTGCCTCCTCTTGCTTTGATGGATGTGGAATAGCACAAAGTTGAGCAAACCAGTTCCATACTGGCTGTGGGGTTAATGTTGATAACGGCATAATTGAGCCCTCTAGATAAAAATTGGCGGCATAATAACATAGAGTTCAAATAATCTTAACGCGTACCAATCCTTTTTATGTTTACAGGTGCAACGATATCTCTACGCTTGTCCGTTCTATCACCTGATAGGCATTGAACTAACACCTAAAAACCAGCATAATATTGAACCATTTATTTGCCTAGAAACAACCGAGCCTTGCTCGTTTAGGGCCCCGGATATCGACAGTGTTAGAGACGCTATTTAAACTTGAACAACACAATACAAACGTAAAGAACGAAGTGATTGGTGGAATAACAACTTTTCTCACCATGGCGTATATTATTTTTGTTAACCCCTCGATGTTAGAACTTGCCGGCATGGATAATGGTGCGGTGTTTGTCGCTACCTGTTTGGCTGCTGCAATTGGTTGTTTTATCATGGGGTTTATTGCTAATTACCCCATCGCACTGGCGCCTGGCATGGGCCTTAATGCTTTTTTTACTTATACCGTTGTTTTGGACATGGGGTATAGCTGGCAGGTTGCATTAGGTGGTGTTTTTGTTTCAGGAATCGTGTTTGTCCTGTTGAGCTTGTTTAAAGTGCGAGAATGGATTGTTGATAGCATTCCTCTGTCACTTCGCTACGGTATTGCAGCTGGGATCGGATTGTTTCTTGCCATTGTTGCCCTTAAAAATGCTGGCATTGTCGTCGATTCCAAGGAAACTCTGGTTACTATGGGGGATATTACGGCTTACCCTGCGCTAATGGCGGCACTGGGATTGTTTATTATTGTCGGCTTAGCCCAAAGAGGAATCAATGGCTCGGTGATGATTTCGATTATAATTATTACCGCAATCGGTTTGCTTATCGGTGATATTAATTACACCGGGATCGTATCCACGCCACCTTCTTTGGCACCGACATTTATGCAATTAGACATCTCCGGTGCGCTGGAAGTGGGTATGCTTAGCATTATTTTTGCTTTTCTGTTTGTTGACCTATTTGATACTTCTGGTACGTTAATTGCCGTTGCGCAGCGGGGCGGGTTATTGAACGCTCAAGGAAAATTGCCGCGTCTAGGCCGTGCCCTGGTCGCCGATTCAACCGCGACGATGGCTGGCGCAGCATTAGGCACCTCTACCACCACCAGTTATGTTGAAAGTACAGCGGGGGTAGCCGCTGGAGGGCGCACTGGATTAACAGCGGTAGTGGTGGGGTTATTATTCTTAATGGCATTGTTTTTCGCACCATTGGCAGCGATGGTTCCTGCTTATGCTACCGCTGGAGCGCTTTTTTATGTTGCCGTGTTGATGATATCAAGCTTAATTAATGTCGCTTGGGAAGATTTGACTGAAGCGGTGCCTGTTGTTGTAGCGGCAGTGCTAATGCCACTGACATTCTCCATCGCCCATGGCATTGCTTTTGGCTTTATCAGCTACTTGTTGGTGAAGCTCTTTGCTGGGCGGTATAAAGATATCAGCCCTAGCGTGGCGATACTGGCGCTATTATTTATTTTAAAGTTGGTCTTTTTTAATTAGTTTTTTGTGAGTGGCTCCACTTGTCCATTCGCGCTTTGTAAAATCAAATTTGTATTCCTATCTTTAAGTTAAACCTAGTCAACTAAACGCTTGAACTGGGCATAAACTAAAGCATAGGTACCGTTATGTTGGAGTTAGTATGAAGCAATCTTCCGTCCCTCAAGAGGTGACATTCCCAGCTACTGAGCAATTGGTTTCAGTAACTGATAAACGAGGCATTATCACCTACGCAAATGCGCAGTTTTGTGCAACAGCTGGCTATACTGCACAGGAGCTGGTGGGGCAGAATCACAATATAGTGCGCCATTCGGATATGCCTGCTGCTGCCTTTGCAGATCTGTGGGGCAAGCTAAATAAAGGTGAGTCTTGGCGCGGGATTGTAAAGAACCGCTGTAAGAATGGCGATTTTTATTGGGTAGATGCTTATGTAACGCCCTTATACGAAAACGATGAAATTGTTGCATTCCAATCGGTACGGTGCCGACCCAATCGTGATGATATTGCCAGTGCATCGGCGCTTTATGAACGCATTAATCAAAATAAGCCATTAACGGGCTTCACTCTTTCACCGCTTCTTCGCGCCTTATTGACCATGGTACTACTTGGCTCGCTCATTGCTGCGCCCAGTTTTGTTTCAGACTTATTTATGCTTGGTTTTGCGCAGGTATTGTTTGTTTGTACTTTATTTGCCGTATATTTTAATCAGTTGGTAACGATTCCAAAATACATTGCAAAACAACAAGCGCTATATGACAGTGCCTCACGCTTGGTGTTTTGCGGGGATAGCGCAACGGCAATTTTAGATTATAGGCACATGTTAGATGATGCAAAAATCCGTACCATTCTTGGCAGAAGCCGAGATTATAGTAATGTCCTGCTGGGCATGTCTAAAGATCTTGAATCATCCTCTGTATCGATGCTAGATGGCTTAATGGAAGAGAATGGTCAGTTGCAGCAGTTAGCGACGGCAATTGTTCAAATGAGTTCGACCATCGGTGAAATTGGGCAAAACACGCTTGAGACGAGAGATGGGGTTGATAATATTCACGGTGAATGTAAAAGCGCCATCGGTGTGCTAAGTAGCTCAAAACAGCGTGTTGAGTCACTGGCTGTTGAGGTAGAGCAGGCGTCACAGGCAACCAATGATTTGATGAGTGATGTAGCAAAAATTACCACGCTAATGAGCGAGATCCAGGGTATTGCAGACCAAACCAATTTACTTGCGTTAAATGCCGCAATCGAAGCCGCACGTGCTGGTGAAATGGGACGCGGCTTTGCCGTTGTCGCAGATGAAGTACGCACACTGGCAGGGCGCACACAAACCGCAACTCAAACCATTCAAGCATCGGTGATCACCTTAGAAGAGACGCTGGCGCAATGGGGGGAGACAATGCTAAACAATCAGAATAATGCTCAGTTGTGCGCTGTTGACAGCGCTAATGTAACCCAAGCGATGAATGATATCCTAGTGATGCTTGATCAGATGGCGGGCCTAACCGAACAAGTCGCTAGTGCCACAGAAGAGCAGAATGCGGTAGCAAACGAAATTAACTCTAATGTCAATTTAGTTGATGAGATTGCGCAAAACAACACCAAAGTTGCTAGGGACGTAGAACAGGCTTCTCATGATGTTCGTGCAAGCTGTGATGATATTAATAGTTTAAGTGACACCTTTAGATAAGGATACGTTAGCTAACCAGTCGATGAGACAACAGAAGTAATTTTACTGTTGGCTAGTTGGCTGGTTATCGTGCTACCTACCTTGACATCCTCAGCCGATTTAATGACCTCGCCACGTTCGTCAAAAGTAATACTAAAACCCCGCTCAAGTGTTGCTAATGGACTAACGCTGTTCATTTCCCGTAATAAACTATGTAACCTAGCTTCCTTATTAGCCCGTAATTGATTCATCGCTTGTGTTAGTCGAATGTGCAACTGCTGGTGGCGCTGTGTTTGCGCTGCGATGGTATGGACTGGGCTTTGTTGTTGCAAGCGGGAAGATAGCGCGGAAAAATTTGTCTGTTTTGTAGTGATTAAGCGCATGGCGGCTTGGTGCAGCCTTGCGGTTAACTCGTCCAAATACTGCGCTTGTTGCACCACCTTATATTTTGGATCTTGTGCAACCAAACGGGTATAGAGCCCTTGTAGTCGAGATGTTTTGCTGTGTAATTCGCCTTTTACGAGCCCTAATAACTGCTGTGATAAATGTACCAGCCTGCTGGCCTGCTCTTGTGTACTAGATACCGCAACCTCAGCGGCCGCTGATGGTGTCGGTGCTCGGTAATCGGCAACAAAATCACTGATAGTCACATCAATTTCATGACCTACCGCGCTAATCGTTGGCAATTTGGATTCGAAAATACTATGGGCTAGTTTCTCATCGTTAAAGCACCACATATCTTCAAGCGAACCACCGCCGCGCGTGATGACAAGCAGGTCCACTTCGTTGCGCTGGTTGGCCACTTCCACCGCATTAGTTAATTCCTGCGCCGCGTATTGCCCCTGCACCTGGCACGGATAGATAACAACGTCCACTAACGGATTGCGGCGCTTAAGTACACTGAGTATGTCTTGAATTGCTGCGCCTGTTGGTGAGGTAATAATGCCAATACGCTTGATGTGTTGTGGTAGGTCTTGCTTATGCTCAGTTGAAAACATACCCGCTGCAGAGAGTTGTGCTTTGAGTTGTTCGAATTGCTGCTGTAGCAGACCATCGCCTGCAACGTCCATCATATCGGCAAGCAGCTGATAATCTCCGCGCGGTTCATAAACACTGAGATTGGCACGTACCATGACCTGTTGGCCATTTTGTGGTTTAAAACTAACCCGACGGTTTTTCCCTTTAAACATGGCGCACTTAATTTGTGAACGTGCATCTTTTAGCGTGAAATACCAATGCCCTGATGAGGCAGCAACAAAGTTAGAGATTTCGGCATCCACCCACACGCTGCCAAAGTTTCCTTCGAGTAGCTGCTTTATTTCACTATTTAATTTAGAGATATTATAGATTTTTGGCTTTGAGGTGGTTTGCATAAACGTTGTCGATTGGCTGTTTCAATGAAGTGTATCTGGCTGACAAGAATTTAACAATAAAAAAGGGCCCGCAGGCCCTTAGGAAAGCGACAATAGATTTTAGGAAATGTCCATTTGCTCAACACGTTGGCGTAATACTTCCATGCCTGGCTTATCGCTAAGTAAATCAGCTTTACTTAAACCTGTTAGTTCATGTGGGAATACTAACCATTCATCTGTTTCATATAAATAGAAATCAGGCGCTCGTGAAGTCTTATTGTTTTGTGGCTTGAAATATGGCGTTGCAATCTTCATGATTGGGGTATTCTTTCGACACTTGTTGGTTAGGTCTTCTATTACCTGAGCAACACTTAAGCCTGAGTCATAGACATCATCAACAATTAATAGTGTGTCTTCTGAGTTTACGTTTTTGATAATATAGTCAAGTCCGTGAACACGTACGTTTGACACGCGTTCCTCAATACCAACATAAGATGACGTTCGAATTGAAATATGGTCAGCTTTTACACCAAAGAAATCGAGCAATTCTTGTACCGCAATACCAACCGGTGCACCACCACGCCATACGCCAATAATGTAATCAGGTCGACAGCCACTATCTAAAACTTGTAGGCCAAGTTTGTAAGAATCGTCGAGTAGTGTTTGTGCATCAATGTATTTTTTAGTCATTGGAGAGCTCTGTATTCGAAAAAATTTGGCGGATTATACTTGATCTCATCACAAATAGCAGGTTTTATATTTAGTTCCTGTCATCCGTGTCAGGTTTTTAGTGTTGATTTAACAAGTTAACAACAAGATATTGTGGTTTTTATGCAAATTGGCGCAGATTTTGATTGTCGTTGGGCTAACAATTCCCTATAATACGTCCGCAATATTAAGGGCTAGCCCCGACCACTTTCTACTATCTAGGTGAGATGTTGCAATGCTAAGAATCGCGCAAGAAGCTTTAACTTTCGATGACGTACTACTTGTCCCAGGACACTCTACTGTTCTGCCTCATACGGCAGACCTATCTACAAAACTGACCCAAACAATTGATTTAAATATCCCAATGCTTTCAGCATCAATGGATACGGTTACAGAAGCACGTCTAGCGATTGCCTTAGCTCAAGAAGGCGGAATTGGTTTCATCCATAAAAATATGACGGTTGAACAGCAAGCTCACGAAGTGGAGCTGGTAAAAAAATATGAATCTGGTGTTGTTTCTGCACCGGTTACCGTACGCCCTGAAGTTACCATTCGTGAAATAAACGAAATGCGCGAGCGTTTGGGATTCTCTGGCTTCCCGGTTGTAGACGAAAATAATGATGTGCTTGGTATTATTACCTCTCGTGATGTACGTTTTGCCACTGATTTAAGCAAGCCTTGTACAGCATTAATGACGCCAAAAGAAAAACTTATCACGGTGACTGACGCGACCGATTCTGACAATGTTTTACACTTAATGCATGAAAACCGCATCGAAAAAATCTTAGTGGTAGATGCAGCCTTCAAACTACAGGGTATGATCACGGTTAAAGATTTCCAAAAAGCAGAAGAAAAACCAAATGCATGTAAAGACAGCGAAGGCCGTTTACGTGTTGGTGCTGCTGTTGGTTGTGGTGCTGGTACTGATGAGCGTATTGCTGCATTAGTCGCTGCTGGTGTTGATGTGCTATTAATCGATACTTCTCACGGCCATTCACAAGGTGTATTAGACCGCATTAAACAGACACGCAGTGAATACCCGGATTTACAAATCATTGGTGGTAATGTCGCTACTGGTGCTGGCGCATTAGCCATTGCTGATGCTGGCGCTAATGCGGTTAAAGTGGGTATCGGACCTGGTTCTATCTGTACTACACGTATCGTTACTGGTGTTGGTGTACCGCAGATAACTGCTGTATCTGATGCCGTTGACGCACTGGCTGGGCGTGGAATTCCTGTGATCGCCGATGGTGGTGTACGTTTCTCTGGTGATATCGCCAAAGCATTAGTTGCCGGTGCAAGTTGTGTCATGATGGGCTCAATGTTCGCTGGTACTGAAGAAGCACCAGGCGAGGTTGAGCTTTACCAAGGTCGTTACTATAAATCATACCGCGGTATGGGTTCAATTGGTGCGATGGATCAACGTGACGGTTCATCTGACCGCTACTTCCAAACAAGCAATGAAGCTTCTAAACTAGTACCTGAAGGTATCGAAGGGCGCGTCGCGTACAAGGGACCAATTAGTAATATTATTCACCAGCAGCTTGGTGGTATTCGCAGTGCAATGGGCCTGACTGGCTGTGGCACAATCGAAGCGTTGGGCACCAAAGCACAGTTTGTTAAAATTACCTCAGCAGGTATGGGCGAATCGCACGTACATGATGTAACGATTACGAAAGAAGCGCCAAACTATCGCATGGGTTAATACCCAACACCTTATTTTTGCAAGGCAGGTGAATTCCTGCCTTTCTATTTTTACCTATAAATTTAAAAGGGTTTTTCATGAGCAACATACATGACCACCGTATACTGATCTTGGACTTCGGTTCACAATACACACAATTGATCGCACGTCGTATCCGTGAAATTGGTGTTTACTGTGAGCTTTGGGGTTGGGACGTATCAGAAGAAAAAATCCGTGAGTTCAATCCCAATGGTATTATTTTATCTGGCGGACCTGAATCAGTTACCTTAGAGGACGCTCCTGTAGCGCCTGATTACGTATTTAACGCTGGTGTTCCTGTGCTTGGCGTATGCTACGGCATGCAAACGATGTCGGCACAACTAGGCGGTAGTGTTGAAACGTCAACAAAACGTGAATTTGGTTATGCCCAGGTTGAGCGTGTTGGCGAATGTGAATTATTTAAGAATATTGAAGATGAGCTAATCGACGGCAAAGCATATTTAGATGTTTGGATGAGCCACGGCGATAAAGTCGCAACGATCCCATCAAGCTTTACCACAATTGCAAAAACCGACAGCTGTCCTTATGCAGCGATGGCTGACGAAGAACGTCATTTCTACGGTATTCAATTCCATCCAGAAGTTACCCATACAAAACAAGGCGGACGTTTGTTAGAACGTTTTGTTGTTGATATTTGTGCCTGTGAAAAGAAATGGACTGCGGGTTCTATCATCGATGATGCGGTCGCACGCATCAAAGAGCAAGTAGGTGATGATGAAGTCATTCTTGGGCTTTCAGGTGGCGTTGATTCATCAGTAACAGCCATGCTTATTCAACGCGCTATTGGCGACAAGCTAACCTGTGTGTTTGTAGATAACGGCTTGCTACGTCTAAATGAAGCGGACCAAGTAATGGAAATGTTTGGTGATCACTTCGGCCTTAATATTGTTCACGTTGACGGTGAAAACCGTTTCCTGGATGCGCTTAAGGGGGAAGATGAACCTGAAGCGAAGCGTAAAATTATTGGTCATGTATTTGTTGAGATCTTCGATGAAGAGTCTAAAAAATGTAAAAATGCCAAATGGTTAGCGCAAGGCACGATCTATCCTGACGTGATTGAATCTGCTGCTGCCGGTACGGGTAAAGCACACGTTATTAAATCTCACCATAATGTTGGTGGATTGCCAGATGATATGGAAATGGGCTTAGTCGAGCCACTACGCGAATTATTCAAAGATGAAGTACGTCGCATCGGGTTAGAACTGGGCTTGCCATATGACATGCTTTATCGTCACCCATTCCCGGGACCTGGCTTAGGGGTTCGTGTACTGGGTGAAGTGAAAAAAGAATACTGTGACTTGTTGCGCCGTGCTGATGCTATCTTCATTGAGGAATTGCACAAGGCCGATCTTTATCACAAAGTTAGCCAGGCATTTACGGTTTTCCTACCGGTTAAATCAGTGGGTGTTATGGGTGATGGCCGTAAATATGACTGGGTCGTGTCGCTACGTTGTGTAGAGACAATCGATTTTATGACCGCTATTTGGTCACAGCTTCCATATGAATTGTTGGGTCAAGTATCTAACCGCATTATTAATGAAATTGATGGCATTTCGCGTGTTGTTTATGACATCTCGGGTAAACCGCCTGCGACGATAGAATGGGAATAACCTGCTAATCACTGTGTTTAAAATGCTGACTTAGGTCGGCATTTTTTTTCCCTTCATTTTGTAGTTTACTGCTACGAACGGACCATATAAATGTTGCAAATGGTGGTTAAAATGATGCTTTATAGGTAGTTTATGGCAAATCGATAGAAAACTGCTTAGACTAAGCACAAAAACAACATAGAGAATTGATCATGACAAAACGTGAAGTAGTATTTTTAAGTGGTGTACGAACACCTATCGGTGGCTTTGGCGGTTCGTTAAAAGGAATCGCGCCCACAGAGCTTGCAGGTCAAATTGTCGCAGACTCTCTGCAACGCGCGGGCGCTAACCCGCAAGATGTTGGCCATTGCGTTATCGGCACCGTTACACATTCCGATCGACGCGATATGTACATGAGCAGAGTCGCAGCGCTTAAAGCTGGTTTACCAGAATCGACGCCGGCATTAACCGTTAACCGCTTGTGTGGTTCTGGTCTGCAAGCCGTTGTATCTGCCGCGCAATTGTTATTGTTAGAGGATGCTGATTTAGTGGTAGCTGGTGGGGCAGAGTCGATGTCTCGAGTTCCAATGTGGCTACCTACAGCACGTTTTGGTCAAAAGATGGGTGATGGCCAGCTTATCGATCCAATGGTTGGTGCATTGACTTGTCCTATTAATGATACGCATATGGGGATCACTGCTGAGAATGTGGCGGAACAATGGAATATTTCCCGAGAAGAGCAAGATGCTGCGGCACTTGAATCACATCAGCGCGCCCAACGTGCGCTTGAAGAAAATCGCTTTGATAGTCAAATCATGCCGGTAGATCTTGTTACTCGCCGTGGCACCACTCAGTTTGCACAGGATGAACATGTACGTTTTGACTGCAAAATTGAAGATATGCAAAAGTTGCGTCCGGCCTTCAAAAAGGATGGTAGTGTTACGGCTGGTAATGCATCAGGTATCAATGACGCTGCAGCGGCGTTGGTAATGGCAGATAGTGAATATGCTAAAGCCAATGGACTGAAGCCACTAGCTAAATTGGTTGGTTATGCATTTGCCGGCGTTGCCCCTGATATTATGGGCATTGGGCCCGTTCCGGCGGTTAACAAGCTACTTGAAAAAACTGGCGTAACTAAAGAAGAGATTGATGTTTGGGAAGTCAACGAAGCTTTTGCAGCGCAAGCATTAGCAGTATGTCGTGACCTCGAACTTGATATGGAAAAAGTAAACCCTAATGGCTCTGGAATTTCGCTAGGGCACCCGATCGGAGCCACTGGTGCGCTGATCACCGTTAAAGCAATTCATGAACTGCAACGTATTGAAGGTAAGTATGCAGTTGTCACCATGTGCATTGGTGGTGGACAAGGTATAGCAGCCTTAATCGAACGTGTTTAAACAAAACAAATGATGTTAAAATGCCAGTCTTTGCCAAGACTGGCATTTTTGTTTTGGGATAATTACCAATGACCGTAATTGATAACGCTGCGTTAGCTAACGATGAGCGATGGATGCAACATGCATTGAAGCTTGCTGATAAAGCCGAGCAAGCAGGTGAAGTTCCTGTTGGGGCTGTACTTGTACTAGAGGGGCAAGTGATCGGTGAAGGCTATAATCTGGTCATTAGCCAAAGCGATCCTTGCGCCCACGCTGAAATAATGGCGTTAAGGGCGGGTGGTGAACAGGTTGCCAATTACAGAATATTGGACGCTACCCTCTATGTCACGCTGGAGCCATGCTGTATGTGTGCCGGGGCTATCGTACATAGCCGAATCAAACGAATTGTCTATGGTGCCCCTGATTTAAAGACTGGCGCCGCAGATTCTGCATTTAAGCTATTATCAGATCCAAAGCATAACCACCAAGTGGATGTCGGCAGGGGAGTGCTGGCGGCGCAATGTGCACAAAAAATTAGTGACTTTTTCGCGCGGCGCCGAAAAGAGAAAAAAGCAGCGAAAATTGCTGCTAAGGCAAAGTGTTAGTTTTAGATCACCAGCGCCTTACGCGCCCAACGTCGACATGAATAAACCCCGACTTTGGGTAATAACCAACCCCACCCCGTTTGAGGCTAATAGCCGCATCGCGCAAGGCGGCTAACTTTATGCCGGGCATAGCAATATCTATCGCCATGCCTCGCATATGATAACTTTTTTTCGCCACCCCGCCGCTTTTACCAGCTAACATGGCATTTGTTTTAGGCGAACGATAGCCGGAAATGACATGTATTTCACCCGTATAATTGAGTGAGGTTTTGAGATCGTGAAGTAAGGAGTATAAGCGCTTGTCCATCGGTGCCACGATATTCTGTCGATGATCGCGCAGCACATTGTTGAGCTCCTCAATGGCAGCAGTTTGATATTGGCCATTATGCCAAAAGTCTGCCTGGTGGCGCTCATTGGTATGACGGTTAAATAAAGCTAATGATTTTGTTGTTGCTTGCTCGGATACCGAACTGGCTTTAGCGCTTGGAACGAATGGACCAACGACCGCTAATCCACATAAACCACGAATAAACTCTCGACGAACTGTACATGCTTGTGACATTAAACTACCAACTTCTAAACTGCTCAAAAAACGAGCATACGATAGCGATTATTTTGCGCTAGGTCAAATTTAATTGGCTAAAATTTGAACTTGGCAGGGTTTGTCTCTAGCTTGGTAAGCTGCTGCTGAGTTGTTTTGTAGGGGCGCTTTTCCAGGGCATAGATATCATTTCTAAATTGTGCCTGATTATTGTGATCAACCCACGCAGTCCAATAAACCAAGTGGATTGGCATGGGAGAATTGATAGGTAACCATCGGTTTTTGCTCGGGTTATTAAAGGCATGATACCAACTTCTTTTACTTATTTGTTGTCGATTTGCAAACCACTTGGATAGCTCCTTAGCTTTTTCTACCCTAATACACCCAGAAGAAAAAGTTCGCTGGTAGCGATTAAAAAGTTGCTTATTGGGCGTGTCGTGTAAATAAACACTATGTTCATTTTCAAAATAAAATTTTACCCGCCCTAATGTATTTTTAATGCCTGGCTTTTGGCGTACATTAAAGGGAAACTTACCGTTGGCTAACGATACCCAGTCCTGGCCTTCGAGTGCTATCTTGTTACCCATGTAATCAAAGACCTCATAATTGTGTTCCAAGAGAAAGTTATTGTTGCTGCGGATTTTCCTTAAAATGTCCTTAGCCAAAATACTTCGAGGTACATTCCACGTCGGATTAAGCACAACGCTGCGTAACATTCCGTTAATGATTGGAGTGGGGCGTTTTGCCTTGCCGACAATAACCTTTGATTGAAACACGGACTCTTTGCCGAGCACTAAATTAAGCTGAAACTGAGGAATGTTAACTAACAGATACCTGTTGCTGGCCTTATCGAAAAATCGTTGTTGGCGAAGCATATTCTGCGCCAGTAGCTCAGCTCGGCGCTGTGGAGACGTATTAAGCCAATCTAGGGTGTGCGGACCAATAATACCATCTGGCTTTAAGCCGTGGCGTTGTTGGAAAAGTTTTACTGCGTTGAGTAAATCATGATTAAACAAGGTCGCTATTTTGGGCCGCCGGCTTAAATCCCCTAGTAATAAGAGTCGATCTGCTATCGTGGCAAGACTGGAGGACTGGTCGCCGATGGTTAAATTCTTTGATAATGTTAACTCTTCCCATGGAGAGTATTTGCCAAGACTGACTAAGTCTTGAATCTTAGTCAGTAAAACAGCTGTGTTGATATCTGTTATTACTACGTTTGAAGATTGAGGCTTAGGCTTTTGATAGACAAGTGATATTGACGCCTGTGGCGCGCTATTGGTTATTTCAGGAGGGCAGTAGGTACAACTAGCTAGGATGAAAAACGCTAAAATATCCATTTTTTCCCCTTTGAAATCGCGACTTAACGTATTGCTCCAATAACATTTATATTATTGGGCTTGGGCCTAAAGAGCGAGGCACCAGATTGTAAATACGACCACCACGAGGAAAATGTCGATTAAATTTTCTAGTGCTTATGGATAAGTATGGTAGCCAAATGAGAGAAATCAAACTTGATCATTAAAATGCAACTTGTGATGTCATCACATGGCGCCTGTGGCGTTATACTTACTGGGCGGTGAGAAAATAAATTGCCCCACAGGTGTACGTTAATTAGCTAAGGTTTAGTAACGAAACATCAATGTATTAGTTACGCACTTTATGCCGGACATGCCGGTTCGGGCATTTGGGCTTCGCCGGCATAGACATAGATTGTTTGTAACTCGGGATGTTCGCTAACTAGTTGCTTAAGTTTTTCCACATGCGCTTGTTCTATAATACTTCCTTTGGTAAGTAGTGGCGGTTGTCCCTTTACGGCAATATCTTGGGATAAAATCATCGAGGCTTGGACATCAATAAGGTCAACCGGATATTCGATATCAAGATCGTCCATCGCTACTTTATCCGAGAGTTGTTGACAAAAGTGACTGAAAACTTCCTTGTCATAACGCGAGCCCACCTGAGTTGTAATATAGGCGAGGGCCTGCGCTGCGGTATAGAGTTTATTGCTTGTACGCCCATTGATTAAATTATCAAAGTCTATCACTAAGGCTAAAATCCTCGCGCCTAATGGTATGTTATTACCGGATAAATTGCTGGGGCGACCCAGCCCATCAACGCGTTCACTAATATGGTTTATTAGCTCAGCAACCTTTTTCAATTCCCCGATGGGCAACAGCATATCGGCACCCGCTTGGTAAAATTGTTCATAGGTTGCCAGCTCGATTTGATTTAGCTGGTCTACTGGCTTTGCTAACATTGTCTGATTTATTTTCAGCTTACCTGCTTGGTACAACATTCCTGCAACAAAGACTTGAAAAACTTCAAGTTGTTCGCATTCCAGGCCAGTAGCTAGTTGGCGAGCCTGGCTGGCAATTCTAATACTATGACCCGTTGTTTCTTGCACATGGAGCGATATTGCATTGGCATATAAATCGATAAATACCTGGAATGTGTCTCTTAATCGTGAAAAGTGCTTTGCTTCCTTAGTATTTAATAATGCGATTTTCTGGTGTTTCTTTTTAAGATTACGTTGGATTTCTTCATGGGCAGAAACAAGTAATGCATTCTCTTTTTGGTGTTCTTTTAACTGTGCTTTTGCGCGTAGATTCGTGACGAGTTCAGCATAATTTTCTTTAAGCACTGCGGTCAGTTTTTGGGTGTCCCAGGGTTTGCAAAAATAGTGCTCTATTTTTCCGTCATTGACAGCCTTGCGCATTAACTCAAGATCGCTATGCCCGGTTAATATAAACCGCTTAGACAGTGGTACCAGCTTGTTGGCTTTTTGTAGGAAAGTGGCTCCATCCATCGATGGCATCCGCATATCTGACAATATTAAAGGGATAAATTTTTGACTAAGCAATGCTAGTGCCTGGTCTGGTTCGCTGAACAAGTAAAGTTCAAACTCTTTACGTAATGTACGTGCAAGGGCATTTAATACATCCACCTCATCGTCCAATATTAATAATCCAGGCTTGTTCATAAAATATCCTTTTATCTGCTTGATCTCAGTGTACATTATTTTAGGAAAACGCAAAAATATAATGTAATGCTACTAAAATTGAATTAGGCTTTACTTAAAGCTAGGTAACAGTGCTTGGATAGATGAGGTGCATATGGATTTAGAAATGGATGACAATAGTGCTTTGCCACTAATATTATTGCTCGATGATGAGCTAAATGTATTAAAAGCATTGGAGCGGGTATTACGCGTGATAGACGCTAGAGTCAAAACTTTTACTTGCCCTCATCAAGCATTGGAGTATAGCAAACAACATCGCCCCGATATTGTTATTAGTGATCAGCATATGCCACAAATGTTGGGCTGTGAGTTTTTGGACTTGATCGCGAAGATTTGCCCGCATTCACAGCGCATGATTTTGTCAGGCTATCAAGACTTTCCACAGATCTCTGCGGCGTTTAATCGTGGCACCGTCGAGCGTTTTATTTGTAAACCCTGGGACAACAAAGAACTCAAACTTGTGGTTAACCAAGCAATAGAGCAAGCTATGCTCGAGGCTCCATCAGCCGACGTTGCGCTGCCCATAAAACACAATCAGTCTACATTTCACGGGATTGTGGCAAGCGATCAAACAATGCTGAACCTGTTCGCGAATATTCGCCAGACGGGCACGACCAACGCGCCGATATTTATTACCGGCGAAACTGGCACGGGCAAAGAACTCGTTGCCAAAGCTTGCCACCAAGAAGGTGACAATGCAGGGGCTCCATTTATTGCAGTCAATTGTGCCAACTTTTCGGAAAGCCTAATGGAGTCGCAGCTTTTTGGGCATATCAAGGGAGCATTTACTGGTGCTGTTCAATCACAACAAGGACTGTTTGCCGCGGCTGGTAAGGGAACCCTCTTCTTAGATGAGATAACAACCCTCAGCAAGTCGCTTCAGGCAAAGTTGCTTAGGGTGGTGCAAGAAAGAGAGTTTTGCCCATTAGGCAGTAACAAATTACAGTCTTTTGATGCTCAGATCATCTCCGCGTCGCACCAATCAATCGGCCAAGCTGTCGTCGATGGGCAATTTAGAGAGGATCTCTATTATCGACTGCATGTTATTGCGCTGACGATTCCACCATTACGTCAACGCGGCGACGACATTAACTTGGTTGCCAATTACTTTTTGAAAAAGTACAGCCAACTTGAAAACAAAACACTATCGGCGTTTAGCCATGATGCACAACAGTTAGTAAGACAATATGATTGGCCCGGTAACGTTCGTCAATTGGAAAATACTATCCACGCTATCGTGGTACTTAATAATGGCGAATATGTAACCGATAAAATGGTTATATCGGCACTGGCCGATAGCTTGGTTGGCGAACAACAGCCGCTAACTGTGATGGAAAGTATTCCAAATACCAGCTCAGTCAATACAGCGGTACTAGATGAGGAGTACTATGATCAGGGGGAGATTCGTCCATTATGGCAAATTGAAAAAAAAGCAATAGAGCATGCTATCAGTTCCTGTCAGGGCAACATCCCAAAAGCTGCTGCTTTATTAGAAGTTAGCCCATCCACCATTTATCGTAAAAAGCTGCAATGGGAAGCATTGGAGTAATACCAATCTGACTAAGTTTGTTCCCACTGAGTGGGAAGCTACTTAAACGGATTGGTATAACACTGAGCCTATGGTTGCTTGGCCATTGGGATAGTCACAGTAAAGCAACTCCCTT
Source organism: uncultured Gammaproteobacteria bacterium (assembly GCA_937139475.1). Classification (GTDB taxonomy): domain Bacteria; phylum Pseudomonadota; class Gammaproteobacteria; order Enterobacterales; family Psychrobiaceae; genus Psychrobium. Next base: position 19,428 of record CAKZQF010000160.1, read on the forward strand.
TACCTAGGGTCGAGGTAACCGTAATTTTGCCACCATGTTGCTCGATAATACCATGGCTAATGGACAGTCCCATACCGGTACCAGAGCCGATCGGTTTGGTGGTATAAAAAGGTAAAAATATCTGGTCAATATTCTCTTTGGGGATGCCACAACCATCGTCTTGAAAGGAAATCACAATATTTTTACCTTCAATGTAAGTTTTTATCGTGATAGTACCGCGGTCGGATATTGCATGGGCAGCATTGATGATCAAATTCATAAATACTTGATTGAGCTTTCCTGGAAAAATGTAGACCAAGGGGAGAGGACTGAGGTCTGTTGTTAACTGGCAATGGTATTTAATTTCATTGTGGGCCATGTTAATTGTGGCTTTTAAACCTTCATTAATATCGGCAAGTGTTTTCTCCGGACTATCTTGGCGTGCAAAGGTCTTAAGGCTTTCAACGATTTCCGCAACGCGCTCCACCCCATTACTGGTACTTGAAAGTAAAGGCGTAATATCTTCCGTTAAATAATTTATATCGTACTTTTCCTGGAGCGCTTGCAATGCTTGTTGTTTATTATCGGGTAGTAGGTCGAGTATTCCTTGATGGTAATTTTTAAGTGCAGCGCCATAACCGGTGAGTACTTCTATATTACTTTTAACAAATCCAATTGGGTTGTTTATCTCATGTGCTACACCAGCGGCTAAAACGCCAATGCTAGCCATCTTTTCTGCCTGTACTAATTGTGACTCGCTAAGTTTCAAATCCTCAGTAGACTGTGCTAACTGCTGATAGCTCGCCTTTAGTGCCTTTTCTCTACTTTGCACCTTTGTGGCCATTTTATTAAATTTTAGCGTAAGATTGGCGAGCTCTTTTATTCCAACATCACATTGAAGTTGCTGTGCTTGATCGCCAACTTCCAAGGTATCTGTCGCCCGTGAGAGGTGCTGTATAGGTTGTACTAACTGGCGATAACCGAAGTAGTATGCCAATAGTGTTGAAAATAAAACAGCGAAGACAATCAATAGTGAAAGCTGCATAACGAGACTGTTAATGGCAGAATTAATCACCGCATCATCAAAGGTAAACTCAATTAAAACACCGGCTTGTTGCCATTGCTTAGTGCGTGTGATGCCAGATATTTGCCCGCCGAACTGACCGAGTATTAGTTCGTCTTGTTTTAACGAGATACTCAAGCCGTCTTTTACACTATCAGTTACTACAGCATGATCCATGTCTTTAACCGCGATGCTAGCGGTCAATACACCTTCAACGCCATTGTTGTACACAATGGGTCTTGCCAGTACCCAATGATACTCATTGTTGATTAACTTAAATCCGAAATATTGCTTTTGCTTATAGTTAAGCAAAGGCGCCAACCAGCTTGCGTTTGTGTGATGAAATTCTTCGTTATTATTAGTGCTGTAAATGAGCTCGCCTTCGAAGTCGAGCAAGCTCTGTTGGTGATGTTTACCAAGAAAACTAAAGTCGCGCATTACATCTTGCAGTTGTCCAATATTATTTTCAGGCTGCATTAGACTCTGCACAATTAACGGTGCTGCACCTTGCTCTTGAAGAATGATTAAACGATTGTTGATAAACTGCTGGTAATAATTGCTTATCGTTGCCATTTCCCGTTCTAATAGCTGTTCTTGTTGAGCGTTAAATGAGCTGGACACATGATTAACTACGATGACAATGGTGATGCAAGCAAGTGCCAGAAAACTTAAAAATACGAAACGGGCGAGCGCAAAGGATATTGATACTTTTCTCATTGGCATTACTTAACCTGACCTAAGGGCCAAAGTTTGATCTCATTATGTTGCCCATAACTCCCCATCGCATAGTCATTAACACCGAGGGCTTCGTGGCTGTCTTTAGTTCCTTCATTGCTAAAGGGCTTTTCGTAGGTCTTAATCAATCCTGCCACACTTTGCTGCAGGTTTTCGAGCGCATTTTTAATGGCCAACTTATCTTTATCTCTGTTCCCAGTGAGTGTTACCTGATTGATTGCGCTAACGAGTATTTTGGTCAAATCGTAAGCGTGGATGAAACCCGTTGGCGCTTTTATATCCGTAGCGGATTTTAACTCAGGGTAACGGCTGATAGCTTTCGCTAGTAAACTATTTGATTGGGACGTTGGCGGAGAAGAAACAAAAGAGAATTTGGTTTGAATAAATTGCAAGTGGAGGTGCTCGCGCTTTTTGGCATCGATCACTTGTTCGAAGTCTCCGCCGGTGATCCCCCAATGGCTACGTACTGCAATATCACTGGACAATGAAAGCAATGCGTTGATGAGTACTTTACCCTCTGGCGCGTTGCCGACAAAGAAAATTACATCGGCGCCAGAATCAATTACCTTGCGCATGAGAATACGTGCTTGATTATCCTTAATGCCCCAGTTAAACCAACTAAATCCACTTGGCTTAACCTTCAATTTCGCTAAAGCTTTACTCATGGTCCTCTTGTTTGAGCGTCCCCATCCAGTATCCTCGAGCAGTAAATAAGGTTTTTTAAAACCTTGTGATATGGCTTGCTGAGAAATAAACCCACCGGCATTACTATCATCAATCGAGAGTCTAAAAATCCAGTTTTCAGTGCCAGTTGTGCGGGTTATGGGGCCAGCCGCTGCCCAAGGTACCAGGGTAAGTATTCGCTGGTTGTTTATTTTGCTTTTATTCGCTAGCAGCGGTGGTGAATGCAAACCACCAAACATCAACAGCGCTTGCTTGTCAGCTACAAACTGATCTAGGTGTTTTTTACTGCGGCGTGAATTGCCCCGGTGGTCTTTTGTGATGAGTTCAAGTTGATAACCATTGACTTGAAAATTGTGCTCACTAAGGGCTGTTTCTATGCCTTGTTTGATGGCAACACCAGCGGCTTTGGTTGTGGTAAAATCTGCATCAAGGTATAGCGTATATTTGCCCAAGGCCTTTTCTTGTGCTGCCAATACTGCTGCATTAAGCAATAAGGCTAGCACCAATGCTGTCTGACCAATTCTTAAATATAGATTAAGCATAATATCTGTCTTCCTTGAATTTTAAGATTAACCTTCTTTATAGTAAAACAAAATATTATTAACAATTCATCTATTATATTGATACATCGGCAATTGATAGCCTTAATAGGCCGTTTGCAGGGAAGATAATGAGCACTGATTGCGCGATATTTTTTCCATTAGAATTAGCCAAGGTAACATGGCGCTTTGCTCACTCATTAAATTTGTCAGCTCCTTGTGTTGTAACATGATTGAATCTAAGCATGATAGGGGGACTAGTCGCGCTTTTTCATCAAAAACACTGCACTGTGAAAAGTCGACATTCCATGCCACCCCCATATCGGCATGATAGGAAGTAATAGCCGTTTGAATTTTGCGTTGTTGACTTAAATCGTTCAGATCAGGAATACCGAATGGGAAGTCACTGTCTGGCTGGTTGTTGAGCTTAATTATTTCCACTGGTACGCGCGAACGAACTAAACAAACTTCGAGCTCATTAATCAGATATCCAGCGGTACCATGATTAGGGTTAACGATAACTCTTAGCGGCTTGCAGATAGATAGATCTACCAAATTCAATAAGTATTGGATATAGCGTGGAGAATAGCTGATGTGTCTTATTGAGCCGCTAACCTTGGATTGTGAAATGTCGCTATCATGATCGTTGTTAACGACCTCGAGCAACGCATTATATTGAGTGAACTGTTGGCCAGATTTGTCATAAAGTGCAATACCATTAATATCGGTGTTTTTGTTAGCGCTAGTAACCATCAGTCCCCCCTGAGCATTGGCTTTGGCAATCGCAAATCGTAGTTCTTCAGTACCGACCGCGCCAATATCGATGACATCACAACCTGTCGAACAAATCCCATCGCTAAGAGCCCCTTGAATAAGCGGCGATGAGCGGTGGTTATCTCCTCCAACAATGAGCTTACGGGCATTTAGGTAGGTTGCTGTCTTTCTGCCAAGTTGGTAACTGAACTTACTATTCAGCGCTACACCAACAAGTCCTTCGATCACATTTTGCTTTAAACTGGTAGGCGTTTTCATTGCGCGTCCTCGTAGAGCAGGTTTATCAGGTCTAGATAACCAGCATCAATTAGGCCAATAACGACAGCTCTCGATAAATCAGTAATTTAAGGAAGTTGTTAGGATGAAAATGCGGGAGTTTGCAGTGAGAAGGTGTGCTTTGGGGCAAAATGAGATGCAAGTTGCAAAATAAAAGCACTACCGCATTAAAGCGATAGTGCTAGGTGCTAGTTTACCACTGGCGCATGATTGGCAAGCGTCGATGATTACGGTCATAGAAAGGCGACTGCTGATAGAACCAAGCTAACCGCGCGCGCGGATCGTCGGCAAAGTCTTTATCACTCGCTAGTTTATTTTTAAACGCCACTGCCAAATCAGGATTCTGTACTAGCATCTCCTTTGCCAGAGGCACGATAGCGTAACCCTCAATATATTCTGTTCGTTGAAATATTGTATTAAAAAAGCCCCATTGGAATAAGGAGTCGCTGGCCATTGGCTCTAACAATGTTACCGCCAATTTACCTAACGCTTGATCTGTGGGTATTTTCACTGTTCCTTTAGGTAGCCGCACTGTCTGTGTAGTTGTGTTAAATTTCGCTAAGGCTCGCATCTTCCCCTCATAAGGAGAAGTACCAAAAGATTCGTCATATGCCATTAACTGTTCAAGGGCCATGTTGGTTGGCTGAGTGAGTATTTCCATTTTTATGCCGTGATTTTTTAGTACCTCGATTGCGCTTAATTGCTCTGGCATCAACCAGTAAGCTACCGGCACCTTAGTGACATGTTTTGGAATGTCTTGGTCAAAGACGGGAAGTTCCGGGTAAAGCTTTTTGGTACCGAGCCATTTGACTTGATTCGTGCCGGATATTTCATCGTCGAACTGCTGATAGGCGATACCTTTAAATGCCATTTTGCTTGGCTTGTTATAGTCCCAGCCAAGGGCAAGTTCTACCGGCCGTGATTGCGCGTCGCTTTTAATCGCCTGCGCGAGCGACTTACCGTGCTTGCTCACTATATTCAGTGAAGATTCGATTAGTATGTAAGTCCCCAGCACTCGCTGTTTATAGGGCTTTAAAGAATGATTTTCAACCAGCACCGTAGGCAAATGGCGCGCCGCACCATAGCCGTCACTATAGCGAGGAGTAGAGGACCAACCTGCAATGCCTTTGCTAAAGTTTTTACTATCCATCGCAAAGACCAATGGACCAGGCGTATGATTATTTGCGGTTAAATCGCTATCTAGATTCGGGCGGTAATGTCTATCAAACCATTTTGCAATTGCTGGCGAGTAACTATGTTTTTGTGGTGTACCGTAGGTGATATCATATTGGTAATCACTGCCATCGGTTACATGTAAATCTAGATAAAGGCTTGGCTGATATTGGTTAATCAGTGCCAACATTGCTTGCATTTCGATACTTTGTGCTTTGGCATAATCTCGATTCAAGTTGATATTCTGCGCGGTACTACGCCAGCCCATGTTTGTTGGGCCTCGCTGGTTTACGCGATTATACATTGAACTATTTTCGTGGCCATCTGCATTAAATATCGGTACAAAGAGTAAATCCACACTGTTGACGAGCTGCGCTTTATCCCCATTGGCGATGTCCCTCAAAAGCATTAGCCCCGCGTCTTTACCATCTATTTCTCCAGCATGAATTCCCGCTTGAGCCAATAACTTGGTGCGGTTCTTATCAGAAAAGTCACTAGATACATGCACTAGAGGCAAAGGACGCCCCTGCGCGGAGTGGCCAAAATAGCTTAACTTTAATAATGGCGATTTAGCGCTTAACTTTTCGATATAAGCGATGGTTTGTGCGTAGTCTGGTGTGGTTTGAAAATTACTGCTCTCGATCGGCGTTTGCTTTGCTGGCTCTTGCATGATCAATTGCTCACTTTTGCCTTGCCAAGGTATGGTAGGAGGCAGAAATTGAGTTGGCGAGAGTTGATATTCCGTGGCACCGAGAGAAGGCACTGAACATGCGAAGAGCAAGGGAATGAATGATTTTTGTAGGGTAATACCCATATATAAATCCTTTATGACACAAATGATTATCGTCAGTCTACTGATTATCCCTTGGTATGGGAATATATATTTCGAAGGGCAGTTCGAACATGCCTACGCAAAGAGATTGATAACCTATTTCACTAGATCATAAGTTTATTGGATTTGGCAGCAATGGTGCCACTGGATAGTTAAAGCGACTGCTGATAAAAAAGCGCCAATCGTTTACGATTGACGCCTGTCTCGTTTTCATTTTAGGTTAGTGCTTAAAATTTATAGGTAACCTTGGTATAAACATATTGACCACGTGGGTTATGTACACTTTGTGCATAGCCATATAAATCGCTGTCACCATCTCCAATAGCAAATGGAGGCTCTTCGTCAAAAGCGTTGTTTACCCCAAGCGATAAACGCAGCGCTTCTGAATGGTGATAGGCGAATTGTAAGTCAACCAGGACTTGGCTATCGACTGTACGCGAGGTGTTTTCCTCAAAGTCTAAGTTGCCATCGAAGTCTATATCTGGGGTATCTTCGAATTCGCCAATATAGCTAATATTAAGCGTGGTAGAGAAGTCATTAATACTCCAGTTAGTACTGGCTATCCAACGATGTTCTGGATATTTATACTCTCCGGTATAATCCAAATTGTCTTTCTCAAACTTACTCATGTAAGCCCATTCGACATTAAATTTAACCTCACCCATCTCATCTAGACCCAGCAAGTAATTGGCAGAGAAATCTACCCCTTGAACTTCTTGTGAGCTTACATTGATAAAGGTACTGTGAATTTGATCGATAACGCCAAGACGTGCGGTGCCTGTAGGGGCTAAGCGGACACAGATGGTACTGGCTTGGTCATTACATTCAGCATCGTAGATAGCACCAAACTGCTTTTCGTCAATCTTGTTGTTTTGTTCAATACTCCAGACGTCAAAACCAAAACCCAGTGCCTCTGTTGGCGCCCAAAAGACCCCAACGTTCCATGACTCAGAGGTTTCGGCCTCTAAATCTGGGTTACCAGCAAATAGGATATTGTAGTCGAGTAGCCCACAGTCTAATCCACTGTCTGCACAGCGATAGCTATCGGTGAAGAATTGGCTTTCTTCAGAGGGGCCTAAACCTATTTGCGCCAATGATGGTGCCCTAAATCCTTCTGCCCAGGAAGCGCGGACAGTAATATCATCTGAAGGGGCCCAGCGTAATGCAATTTTTGGATTGGTGGTATTGCCAAAATCACTATAATCATCATAGCGACCTGCTAATTGCAGTTCTAAATCATCACTGACAGGTATTGAAAACTCAACAAAAGCAGCATATTGATCACGTGCGGCAGCCGCAGAGACCGCTTCGGTGCCAAAGATCAAACCCCGTTGGAACTGATCGTCGGGGACATCGCTAACATCCTCCTCACGATATTCTACGCCGACAGCCATTTGGACAGAGCGACCATCAAGTTCATAAATTTCACCAGAAGCATTGGCATTAAATGACGTCATATGCGAGACGCCGCGTCGTACTAGGCTAGTAGTGATTTGGTCAATCACCTCGTCTGGGTTAATCGCACCGCCAAATGGGTTATAATTACCGGCATCAATTTGTTGCTGCAATAGGTCGACGCGTACCCAACCTTGGCTACGATCACCTGATTGAATAGAACGACTCCGACCTTTTTGTACCGCGGTATCCCATGACCAATCGTTAAACTCGCCCCTTAGCCCAAATACTACGCGCATCGAATCTGATTCAATGTCCCAGCGTCGTGGATTAGCATCTACTGGACGGAAGCGACCAATGTCAATATCCTGGCCAAACGGGTTGTTAGGGTGACTAGCCGGCACGGTTAAACCAGCGTCTTCATCTAAAGGTGTTGCTGCACCTCCGGCTTCGGAGCTATTGTGTTGTGCCCCGAACTCAAGAAATGCCGTTACATCATTGGCAAATGTTGTTTCATACTGTGCGATTACACCAACCCGTTCTGCTGCTGGAATAGTGAGATTGAACGGCCCATAATCAAAAAGACAACTACCCGAAGGCGTGGCATTGGCTGCCGGACAGTCAGGGTCAATCGTTTTTACGCCATCAACATAAAAGTAACCGGGAAAACCACGGGACGAACGGAAATCTTCACCGCCATTTGCACTTTGATTTGCAGTGCCGAATTTACCCAGTTCATTGGCGCCTAAGGTCGAATTATTAAAATAATCAATAATTATCGATGCATTACTGTTTTGGCCAACCGTGCCCCATACCAGGCTTGCGGTTTTCTCTTCATAAGTTGGCCCTGTGGTGCCACCGTAACCTACATTAAGTTCAATGCCTTCAAAATCCTTTTTCAAAATGATATTAACTACACCTGCAACCGCATCGGAACCATATATTGCTGACGCACCATCTTTGAGTATGTCGACTCGCTGGATCGCTGATACTGGAATACTATTGATATCAACAAAGGAATTGGTTATTCCCTCGGCAAAAGAACTGATTGCTACCCGGCGACCATTGATCAATACCAAAGTGGCGTCTGCACCAAGGCCGCGTAAGCTTACCGCTGCAGCACCATTGGCTGTAGAGTCTTGGCTATTGCCACGGGTTGAAAAGGTACCACTGCCTGCTGAAGGCATTTTCTCCAGGATCTGTTGTAAGTTATCAAAGCCGGTATTCTGGATATCGGCTGCGCTAATAGTATGGATGGGGGATGGGCCTTCCATGTCAGTACGTTTAATGCGTGAACCAGTTACTGCGATGCGCTCTACATCTTCCTTCTCTGCTCCAGCACCTTTGTTGGCTAATGCTGAAGTAGTCGTTGAAACACCCAATGCCAACATAATGGCGTGAGCTATTATTGTTCTATTCATTGTAATCTCCTTGTGTAGTATTGTTATAATTATTTCTTATAACAATAAAAATCATAGATTAATTTTTACACAAGGGGAACTTAATGCGGTGATTTTTGTCAACAGAGTTGTAAGAATTTGCTACAAGCAACACTAGCTTGGGCGAGCTAGTGTTGTTTAACTTGAAAAATTAGCGGTGGCGTTTACGAAGATTATCCATCACTTCGCTAACTGGCACGTCTTTACCGCGCAGTAAAACAAGTAAGTGATAAAGTAAATCAGAGGATTCGTTGATCAGTTCATCACGATCGTCCGTGGCAGCAGCAAGCGCAACTTCTACACCTTCTTCGCCGACCTTTTGTGCCATACGTTTTACGCCACTTTTAAATAATGACGCAGTGTAACTCTTTTCATCTGGGTTGTTATAACGCCCATCAATAACACTATTAAGGTGGCCAATGAAATCTAAATCAAACCCAGCGCTATCTTTAAAGCAGCTTTGAGTCCCCAAATGGCATGTTGGCCCAGCAGGCGTAGCCATTACCAATAGGGTATCATTGTCACAATCAACGCTGATGTCTTGCAAACTAAGCACATCACCAGAGGTTTCTCCCTTGGTCCAGAGTCGCTCTTTAGTGCGAGAGAAAAATGTTACTTGACCGATTTCCAAGGTCTTCGTTAGTGCGGCTTGATTCATGTAGCCAAGCATTAGCACTTTGCCATTAAAGGCATCTTGTACTATCGCTGGCATCAAGCCATCCACTTTATCCCAATCTAATTGAGCTATTTGCTGTGTTGTTAACATAATCTTATTTCGATTCCTTGTTTGATAAGCGAACTTTTTAGCTCATCAATTTCAATGATTTTCTTGTGAAATACACTTGCCGCAAGTGCACCGTCAACATTGGCCTGGGTAAAGACGTCACTAAAGTGAGATATTTTGCCGGCGCCACCAGAGGCTATCAGTGGTACATTACAAACCTCTCTGACAAGGCTCAATTGCTCAAGGTCATAGCCATCACGTACACCATCTTTGTTCATCACATTAAGTACGATTTCACCAGCACCGCGGGCTTGCACTTCTTTTACCCAGTCTAATGTTTGCCAATTTGTGGTGCGGGTTTTGCTCTCGTCACCAGTAAATTGTTTCACCTGATATTGACCGGTAGCCGCGTCAAAATAACTGTCGATGCCAACCACGATACATTGTTGACCGAACTCATGCGTAAGATCGGTAATAAGTTGCGGGTTAGCAAGGGCAGGGGAGTTAATTGATATTTTGTCTGCGCCAAAAGCTAAAATCTTTGCAGCATCTTCAATTGTCTTGATGCCACCTGCAACACAAAATGGAATATCAACTTGTTCACTAATCCGCTCAACCCAGCTTTTGTCTACAATACGGTCATCACTTGACGCCGTGATATCATAGAAAACCAGCTCATCGGCGCCTTCTTGTGCGTAGCGTTTCGCCAGCGGCACAATGTCACCAATAATTTCGTGATTGCGGAATTGAACCCCTTTAACAACTTGGCCATCTTTGACGTCAAGACAAGGAATTATCCGTTTTGCGAGCATGCGATAGCCTCCTTCACCGTAAACTTGTCTTCGAGTAAGGCGCGGCCAACAATGACGCCAGCAACGTTACATGGATTGAGTGCTGCGATATCATCTAAGCTACCGATACCACCAGAGGATTGCCAATCAATCTGTGGCCAATCTTTGACAAGAGCAGTGTATAAGTCAGTGTTAGAACCTGTAAGGGTGCCATCTTTACTAATATCTGTACACAGTACATGTTTTAAACCAAGCGGAATGAAACGCGTTAATAGTTCTTCAATGGTTACGCCTGAATTTTCCTGCCAGCCGTGCACGGCTACATGCTTGTTACCTTGGGCATCGATGTTTAAATCAAGCGCTAGCACAATTTTCTCGCTGCCGTATTTAGTTAGCCATTGCTCTATCAATTCAGGTTGTTTAACCGCGAGTGAACCTATTACTACACGCGAAGCACCTGCCGCGAACAAATCGGTTAAATCTTTTTCTTCACGAATGCCTCCGCCAACCTGTAGGCCTACGCCACTTACAGCATCCATCATTTGGGATATAAGGGTTAACTGACGTTTCGCTGGCTCTTTTGCGCCTGTTAGATCAACGAGGTGAAGCCAAGTCGCACCTTGGTCTGCGTATAGTTTTAGCTGCTCAATAGGCGAATAGGCATAGCTGGTCTTTTGTGCGTAGTCACCTTGATAAAGACGAACAACCTCGCCATCGATTAAGTCTAATGCTGGGATAATCATGAGTTTGTCACGCCTTGTGTTGATGGTATAGATAAGAAATTGGATAAAATTTTGCTGCCAACTTTGCCCGAACGTTCTGGATGGAATTGAACGCCATAAAAGTTGTTGCTTGCAATTGATGCTGAAAATGCTTGGCCATATTCACTGCTAGCCTGAGTATAATCGCCTAACGGTACCGCAAAGCTATGTACAAAGTAGACATAACTACCTTCGTCGATACCATCAAATAACGGCGCTTTTAAATCAGTAAGCCTGTTCCAGCCCATGTGCGGCAGTGGTAGGTTCTCGACTTTCTCTAGTGGAGAGACAACGGCTTCTACCTTACCAAGGCAGGAAACGCTGCGCTCAGCAGACGCTTGGGTTAGCAGCTGCATGCCCAAACAAATACCTAATACCGGCTGGGTCAAGCCTTTGATAAATTCAACTAAATTTAATTGTTCTAGTTTTTCCATCGCAGCGCCGGCAGTGCCAACCCCTGGCAGTACCACATGACTTGCCGCCTTAATAACCGCTGTGTCACGACTGACTAGCACATTGTCGCAAATCCGCTCAAAAGCGCAGCGAACCGAGGTTAAATTGGCACAGCCTGTATCAATAATAACAACACTTGCCATTACAGTACCCCTTTAGAGCTCGGAAGCTCGGTGCCTTCAATCTTTATAGCTTGGCGTAAGGTGCGGCCAAATGACTTAAAAATCCCCTCAACAAGGTGATGGCTATTATCGCCACTGGCATTGATGTGTAATGTCGCTGCCATTGCACTTGATAGTGAGTGGAAAAAATGTGGCACCATCTCGGTGGCAAGTTCGCCAACGCGCTCATTGGCAAATTTTGCATCAAATTCGAGCCAGCCGCGGCCTGATAAATCTAGTGCACAGGTACATAGGCATTCATCCATCGGCAAAGTAAAACCAAAGCGGCCAATACCACGTTTGTCGCCAAGCGCTTTTTTAAGAGCGCTGCCTAGTGCAATCGCGGTATCTTCGACCGTGTGATGGTCATCGATATGCAAATCGCCGGTAACGGCAACGTTGAGTTCAAAACCACCATGGGTCGCAATTTGGTCAAGCATATGGTCGAAAAAGCCAATGCCGGTGCTAATTGTGCTACCACCTTGCTTATCTAGGTTTACCGCGACACTAATTTGCGTCTCGTTAGTATTGCGAACGATACTCGCTTGACGTTCTTTGACGGTTAGTGCGCGTGCAATGTCATTCCAGTTAAGTGTCTTTGGATCGTATTGGAACGATTTAAGGCCCATATTGTTGGCAAGCTCAATGTCGGTATAGCGATCGCCAATAACGTAGCTGTTTTCAAAATCAACACGACCTGCTTGTAATAGGTCTTTAACCAGTCCAAGTTTTGGTTTACGACAGTTACAGTTATCTTCATCGAAATGCGGACAAATCAGTACTTCGCTAAACTTAACCCCTTGTGTCGCAAAAATATCCATCATCTTGTCATGTGCAAGGTCAAAATCTGCTTGTGGGAAGCTATCGGTACCTAAGCCATCTTGATTTGACACCATAATCAGCTCGTAGCCAGCTTGTTGTAGTTGCAGTAATACAGGCACTACGTTGGGCTCAAATACTAACTTCTCTAATGTGTCCAGTTGCTTATCAACAGGTGGCTCTTCTACTAAGGTGCCGTCGCGGTCAATGAATAATATTTTACTTCTCATTGGTATAAACTCTGCCTATATCATGTTGTTAAGCGGCTTTGCGCTTTGAAATTTTCGCTAATGTATCGCCTAAGCGATTCATCTCTAATTCATTACCTATACTAAAACGTAGGCAATTTTCTAATGTCTTTACTTGGTTTTGGTTTCGTACCACGATACCTTCATCGCCCAGGGCTTGGAACCACGTGCTGTCGTTAAAACGGACCAGGATGAAGTTTGCACCGGAGTGATAAATTGTTTCAACGCCCGCTAGGGTGCTAAGGCGTCGTGAAAATTGCTCGGCAAGCTTATTAAGCTGTGCAACTTGGGCACTCATTTTCTGCACGCCACCAAGGCTCAATGCCTGCGCTGCAATGTCACCCACTGGTGCGGGGATCGGATAGGGCGCTATCACTTTCTTAACGAGATTAATCACCTCATTATTGCTGAGCATGAAGCCGCAACGCAGACCTGCCAAGCCAAACGCTTTGGATAGGGTGCGCAGCACAACTAAATTATCGTATTTCTCAATCAATGACGCCATGGTGAGCTGTGGCGAGAACTCAATATAGGCTTCATCGACCACCACTAAGCATTGCTGCTCTAGCTTTGCAACGATAGGCTCAATTTGTGCTGGGGTTAATGTTGAACCCGTAGGGTTATTAGGATTGCAAATAAACACCATCTTAGAATCATGTAATTTATCCGTTAATTGTGGGTCTAACTGCCACTCTTTGGTTAACGGCACGGTATTCACACCAACATTGCACGTTGCCGCACTGATAGCGTACATACCATAGGTTGGTGTGCAAATCGTGATCTGGTCTTTTCCCGGAACACAAAAAGTACGAATTAGCAATTCGATAGCTTCATCTGCTCCCCGGCTAGCAAGTACCTGTGTCTGGTCAAGCTTTGCGTAGCGTGCGTAGTTTTCGATAAGTTCGATTGGTTGAAACTCAGGGTAACGGTTATAAGCTGGCTCATTATTGGTAAAGGGGGATTCATTGGCATTGAGCCAAATGTCACCACTACCACCGATTCGGCGAGCCGATTGATACGGTGTCATTGCAAGTAATTCGGTTCGTGCAAGGCGTTGTACTAAAGACGTTGTAGCCATATTATTTATCACCTTGTTCTAAACGGATCGTTACCGCTTTAGCGTGTGCGTCTAAGCCTTCTGCCATGGCAATAGGCACAATTGAACGCGATAAACTGCTCAGTCCCTCAAACGATAGTTCCTGTACCGTAAATCGGCGGGAAAAGTCAGCTAAACTTAGGCTAGAGTAGCTATTGCACATGCCATAAGTTGGTAATACGTGGTTTGTACCACTGGCATAATCTCCAGCAGACTCTGGTGACCATTTGCCAAGGAATACCGAGCCAGCAGCATAGATATGATCTAATACGTCGCGTGGCTTGTCTGTCTGGATGATCAGGTGTTCTGGTGCGTAGATATTGCTTATTGCAATCGCCTGCGCTAGGTCTTCAGTCACGATAATTCGACTGTGCTCAATCGCACCTCGGGCGATATCCTGACGTGAAAGGGTACTAACTTGTCGTTCGATTTCATCGCCAACCTGCTGAGCAAGTTTACTACAAGGGGTAAGCAATATCGTTTGAGAATCACTGCCGTGTTCTGCTTGTGACAATAAGTCGGCGGCGACAAATGATGCATCAGCATGCTTATCAGCAATGACTAACACTTCTGAAGGGCCCGCCGGCATATCAATCGCAGCGCCACCAACATTCATCGAAACTTGTTTTTTAGCTTCAGTAACGTAGCGGTTTCCTGGTCCAAAAATTTTATCAACTTTTGTCACTTCGTCGGTGCCGTAGGCCATTGCAGCAATTGCTTGGGCGCCACCCACTTGATAAATACTGTCAACACCGCAAAGGTGTGCGGTGTATAGAATAATATCTGAGATCGGTGGGGGAGAACAAAGTATAATCTTATTACAACCAGCAATTTGTGCCGGTATTGCAGTCATTAGTACTGTTGAGGGCAACGGAGCTGTACCACCTGGCGCATAAAGTCCAACACTGCGCAGGGCTTGCGTGCGTAATTCACACTGCACACCCTTGGTTGTTTCTACCGCTACATCGACATGCCGCTGCGCTGTATGAAATTTTTCTATGTTGGCTTTAGCCAATGCTAAGGCCTGCTTTAATTCGTCAGAGACATTATCAGCTGCACGAAGAATCTCTTGCTGTGAGATAGCTATTTGGTTGAGCGTGATATTATCAAAACGGAGCGAATAGTCTTTTAACGCTTCATCACCATTTTCCTTAACATTATCAATAATATTAAGTACCTGTTGATGCAACATTGCAGAGTTTTCAAGCGCAGGGCGCTCCAATACCGTTTGTTTGTCTTGCTCACTCAGCGAGGACCAGGTTAACGTACGCATGTTTTACCCCAGCATTTTTTCTATTGGCATAACTAGTATAGAGCTAGCGCCAAGTGTTTTTAGTTCTTCCATCGTTTCCCAGAATAAAGTTTCGCTACTTACTGCATGAACCGCTACTTTATCACTGTCACCTAGTGGTAGTATGGTAGGGTTTTCAGCGCCTGGTAATAAACTAACTATCTGTTCTACCGTGTCCTTAGGCGCATGTAGCATAATGTATTTCGATTCACGAGCTTGAATAACCCCATTAAACCGCGTCATTAATTTGTCTAGTAGCGCTTGTTTTTCTGGTGAAAATTCTTGTTGTGACTTAATCAACACCGCCTGGCTTTCAAAGAACACTTGTGACTCTTTCAGACCATTGGCTTCAAGGGTTGCACCGGTCGATACTAAATCACAGATAGCATCCGCAATCCCTGCTCGAGGAGCGACTTCCACTGATCCTTTTAATGTCACGCTGGTGAAATCTACATTATTGCTATCGAGGTAGCGCTTTAATAGATGAGGGTAGGATGTAGCAATACGTTGCCCTTGGAAAGATTGAACACCGGTGTATTCCACTTCAATCGGGGTAGCAAGTGATAATCGACAACCGCCAAAATCCAAACGTTTTAATACGTCATAACCACTTGGCGCATTGGCTGCGATACGTTCTAGCTCTGTTTCTTCTAACTCATTCTCGCCAATAATCCCTAAATCACAAACACCATCCATGATCAGCGTTGGAATATCATCATCGCGCACCAGTAAAAGATCAATTGGCTCATTTGTACAGTGAGCAATAAGACGTTGTGAGTTGGTATTGAATTTAATACCGCTGCCTTTTAGTAATTTCTTTGCCTCATCTGATAGGCGACCTTTCTTTTGAATTGCGATGCGTAATCTGTTGTTGCTTTGCATTTTTTGTAGCTCCGAAAATAAAAAAACCTCTGGTCTTCCAGAGGTTTTGTTTGTTGTTTGACCACTGAAAGATATTTTGTTGTCTTCCAGTCAAAATCGCCCTGAAAGCTAGGAGAGGGTGTGATGATGGTGATGTTTCAGGATAATAATCATATGTAAGCCAAACGTTATAATTTGTTAAAAAGTTGCCTTAGACTTTATGTTAGCCCGCAAAGAATTGCAACGGTTTTTTAGCAAAAAAGATTAGACTTATGGCTATAAGTTATAGCGCATTTACGCTTATAACTGTTTTAATCTAAATACTCGGTATAAATAGTCAGATTCCATCAAATTAATCGTAGGTTAAGTTATCCAAGCTAAGCTCTTATCGTTTGTAATTTATTGTTCGCACGCTACTTTTTATTCGTTTAATCTTACTTCTTGGACTAAAGTAGGTGATGAGTAATGTTAGAATAATAAAATTTGTTTGCATTTAAAGGAAAATACCATGGAAAACATCTCACAAGATAGTATACAAAAGCTTATTGAACAGGGCATCGAGTTGTCGATGCTATACCTACCCAAATTGCTGCTTGCGCTGTTCACCCTAGTCGTAGGGTTTTGGGTCATTTCAAAAATTGTCAACGGTATTGGCAAAGTGTTGGAAATGCGCAAGGTTGAAGAAACGTTAAAAGGTTTTATGTCTAGCTTGATTGGCGGCGCGTTAAAAGTGATGCTGATTATTTCAGTTGCGTCGATGATTGGCATCGAAACAACCTCATTCATAGCCGTTATTGGTGCTGCTGGCTTAGCCATCGGCCTTGCTTTACAAGGGTCACTGTCAAACTTTGCTGGTGGCGTTCTGATCTTATTCTTTAAACCCTTTAAAGTTGGCGATGTTGTTGATGCCCAAGGGTATGTTGGGATTATTAAGGAAATCCAAATTTTTAATACGATTATTACTACATTAGATAACGAGCGTGTAATTATTCCAAATGGGATTTTATCAAACGGACCGATTAAAAATATTTTTGCTGAGCCAATCCGCCGTGTAGATATGACGTTCGGTATTAGCTACGACGATGATGTTTTAGGTGCCAAGGAAGTTGTGCGCGAATTGATCCTGGCCGACGAGCGTTTGCTAGAGTCTGATAAAGGTCATGAAATCTATGTATCTGAACACGCAGATAGCTCTGTTAATTTGCTGGTGCGGGTGTGGTGTAATTCAGAAGACTTTTGGCCTGTGTACTTTGGCATGCATGAAAGCGTTAAGATAGCATTTGATGCTAAAGGCATTACTATTCCTTACCCACAGCGCGATGTACACATGCACACCGTGGCATAAGGGGTAACTACTCAAGCGTGGCGCTGTTTCAGTGCGATGCTTTATCGCTAAATTGTTTTAGCCTTGAACATCGCAGCTCTTTGTCATCGGTGGCATGGCCGCGTACCGTTCATCCTGAACATCGCAGCTCATTGCCGTCCGTGGCAACGCTGCATACCGTTCATCCTGAACATAAAAAAGGGGCTAGCGATAATCGCTAGCCCCTTTTTTGTCTACTCACCAGTTTAACGAGATAAAGCTGGTGTTAGGTGTGGACGAATCTTACTTAGCAATGCTTTAACAACTTTAGGGTTACCAGAGACAATGTTGCCTGATGAAACATAACCGTGTCCACCAGTGAAGTCAGTAACGATACCGCCAGCTTCTTTTACTAGTAATTCGCCGGCAGCTGTATCCCATGGCTTTAGGCCGATTTCGAAGAAACCGTCTAAGCGACCAGCAGCAACATAAGCTAAATCAAGTGCAGCAGAACCTGCACGACGGATATCGGCAGTATCATCGAATACGTCAGAGAAGATCGCTAGGTAAGCATCTTTATAGTGTTTAACTTTGAATGGGAAACCAGTACCGACGATCGTTCCTTTAAGGTCTTTTGCCTTAGATACGCGAGAGCGGTAGGTGTTAAATTGACAGCCAGCGCCTTTTGTCGCCGTAAATAACTCATCGCGAACAGGGTCAAAAACGACCGCTTGTTCAGTTTTACCGTTTACTTTTAGTGCGATAGAAACACAGAAATGAGGGATACCCTTGATGTAGTTAGCTGTGCCATCAAGCGGATCGATAATCCATTGGTATTCACTAGCTGTGTTGCCACTTTCACCGCTTTCTTCGCAGATGAATCCGTGATCAGGGTAAGCTTTTTTGATTACATAGATAATCGCTTGTTCAGCTTCTTGATCAACTGATGTTACAAAATCGTTAGATCCTTTTTGTTCTATTTCAACTTTGTCTAACTGCTCTGTAGCCTGCATAATAACTTTGCCTGCACTACGGGCAGCACGAATAGCGATGTTTAGCATCGGATGCATAGTGTTTACCTTTGGATGTTAAAGAACGATAAATCCAAGTCTTTTGACTCAGATTAAAACGGCGCATATCATACCAGAAAAACCACGTTAGGCAACCAAAAAACACATCAAAGCACAACCGGGTTCACGTTTTGACTTTTAAATCAGCTAAATTTTAATTAGGGATTATTTAACCTCGGTTTGTTATTATAGCGCGCAAATCCAGTAAGGCACCACATGTGCATAGTTGACATAGGAAAGTACAGTTGAGTATTTTGCAAACCGAGAACAAAGACACACCCCCTACATCTAATGAAGCACTTTTACCAAAGGTTAAGGTTGTTTTGGTTGGCACCACGCATTCAGGGAATATTGGCAGTGTTGCACGGGCGATGAAAACCATGGGGCTGATTGACCTGGTATTAGTTGATCCTCAAACAGAAATCGATGACAAGTCGAATGCTTTAGCGTCTGGGGCAAGGGATGTATTGGCTAACGCTAGAATCGTAGGCACGTTAGAAGAAGCTGTCGCCAGCTGTGGGTTAGTGGTTGGCTCGAGTGCCCGTTCACGTACACTTCCATGGCCGATGCTTGAGCCACGTGAATGTGGGGTGAAGTTAATTTCTGAGGTAAGTACCCATCCTGTTGCCGTTGTGTTTGGACGAGAAAATAGCGGTTTAACCAATGAAGAATTGCAGCTTTGCCACTATCATGTGTGTATCCCAGCAAATCCTGAATACAGTTCTTTAAACTTGGCAATGGCAGTGCAAACTGTTTGTTATGAAATACGAATGGCCGCCTTGTCAGCGGTAGAGCCGATTGTAGAAGAGTACCCTAATATTGAAAAGTTAGAAGCTTACTATAGCCACCTAGAACAAACGTTACTTGATGTCGATTTCATTATTAAAGCACACCCAGGTCAGGTAATGACCAAATTGCGGCGACTATTTAACCGGGCGCGCCCCGAGGAGGTCGAACTTAATATTTTGCGTGGCATACTAACCGCGACCCAGAAAAGGGCGGGTACTAAAAAGTAATCCTTTGGTCTAATTTGATTTAGTCTAGTGTAAACAAAGATTGTTATGATAAGATGCCCGCAAAATCCAGTAGATTAAACTTGACTAAATTAGTTGGTTATATACTTGACTAACTTAGTCGGGTTTGGTGTAATGCCGCTATAAGTTCACTTTAGCTAGGGCATCGTAATGAAATTAACCTCAAAAGGTCGTTATGCAGTAACTGCAATGCTTGATGTTGCATTACATCAAAATGCCGGACCTGTTTGTTTAGCGGACATTTCTGAGCGTCAACGTATTTCACTGTCTTACCTCGAACAGCTCTTTTCCAAGTTGCGTCGCGCAAAATTGGTGTCGAGTATCCGTGGGCCTGGCGGCGGTTATCAGCTTGCCTGTGATGCGTTAGATATTTCAATTGGTGCGGTCATTAGTGCGGTCAATGATTCTGTGGTGGCGACCCAATGTAAAGGCGAGAAGCCCTGTTCTCCCCGGGGCCGTTGCTTGACACACTCGTTGTGGAATGATTTCAGTGTGAAAATGCAGGACTTCCTTGATAGTGTTAGCCTTGGGGAATTGATGGATAACTCTGAAGTTATTGCCATTTCCAATCAACAAAACATGGCGCAAGAACTACAGCATGACATATTACATACCAGTAATCTTGGGTAAGTAAAAAGAATAATAAGGCCTTGTAAGGGACCAATTAACATTTTTTATCATTGTAAATGATACAGTGATAGTAATAGCAATAGTAAGCCTTGGACCGTGAAGCTAAGGTGCGGAGTAATAGATGAAATTTCCAATTTATTTTGATTATGCGGCAACGACACCAGTAGATCCTCGTGTTGCCAAAGAAATGATGGCATGTCTGACGATGGACGGTAACTTTGGTAACCCTGCGTCTCGTTCACACCGTTTCGGTTGGCAAGCAGAAGAAGCGGTTGATATTGCACGTAATCAAATTGCAGAGTTGATTAACGCTGATTCACGCGAAATCGTGTTCACTTCAGGTGCGACTGAGTCAAACAATCTAGCTATTAAAGGCGCTGCACACTTTTATTCAAAAAAAGGTAAGCACATTATTACTTCTAAAACCGAACATAAAGCGGTTTTGGATACATGTCGCCAATTAGAGCGTGAAGGATTCGAAGTTACTTATCTTGAACCACAGTCAAACGGTATTATTACGGTTGAGCAAATCGAGAACGCCTTACGCGATGATACGGTTCTGGTTTCGATTATGCACGTTAATAACGAAATTGGTATTATTCAGGATATTGCAGCCATCGGTGAAATGTTACGCGCTCGTAAAGTGATTTTCCATGTTGATGCAGCACAAAGTGCCGGTAAAATCGCCATTGACTTGAGCGAATTAAAAGTCGATTTAATGTCATTCTCTGGTCATAAGATTTATGGACCTAAAGGTATTGGCGCCTTATATGTACGCCGTAAGCCAAGAATTCGTCTTGAAGCGCAAACCCATGGCGGCGGCCACGAGCGAGGAATGCGTAGTGGTACATTAGCGACTCACCAAATTGTTGGTATGGGTGAAGCTTTCCGCGTAGCTAAAGAAGATATGAAAAAAGATCAAGCACATATCAAGGCATTAAGTCAGCGTTTAATTGACGGCTTGATGAAGATTGAGGAAACTCATCTAAATGGTGATCGCGAGTTAGGTTATAACGGCATTGTAAATATTAGTTTCAATTACGTTGAAGGCGAATCACTCATGATGGCATTGAAAGATCTTGCCGTATCCTCTGGTAGTGCTTGTACTTCCGCCAGCTTAGAGCCTTCTTATGTATTGCGTGCGCTTGGGCTGAACGACGAA
The DNA here is from genome assembly GCA_937139475.1 of uncultured Gammaproteobacteria bacterium. Classification (GTDB taxonomy): domain Bacteria; phylum Pseudomonadota; class Gammaproteobacteria; order Enterobacterales; family Psychrobiaceae; genus Psychrobium. Next base: position 40,721 of record CAKZQF010000160.1, read on the forward strand.
ATGGCTCATAGCTCGATTCGTTTCAGCGTTGGACGTTTTACGACTGAAGCTGAGATTGACCACGCGATCGAACAAATGACCTCATCAATCGGCAAATTACGCGAAATGTCACCACTTTGGGAAATGTTCAAAGACGGTATCGATTTAGACAGTGTTGAATGGGTTGCTCACTAAGCAGCTTGTTAAGTTAGGAGAAAAAAAATGGCCTATAGCGAAAAATTATTAGATCACTACGAGAACCCACGTAATGTTGGTTCGTTTGATAAAAATGACCCCAAAATAGCAACGGGTATGGTAGGCGCACCAGCCTGTGGTGACGTAATGAAGTTGCAACTAAAAATCAATGACGCAGGCGTTATTGAAGATGCTAAATTCAAGACATACGGATGCGGTAGCGCGATTGCATCAAGCTCACTAGTAACTGAGTGGGTTAAAGGCAAGTCATTGGACGAAGCTGGAGCGATTACTAATCGTGACATTGCCGATGAATTAGCATTGCCACCAGTAAAAATCCATTGTTCTATTTTGGCAGAAGACGCGATAAAAGCAGCTATTGACGATTACAAAGCAAAATCGTAGTAATTTATAGTAGGCGCTATTGTTTCAATAGCGCAGAAGAAAAGGTGAAATGATGGCAATTACTGTCACAGAATCAGCAGCTAACCGTGTTAGCAGCTTCCTGGAAAACCGCGGAAAGGGGCTAGGATTACGCCTGGGAGTGAAAACTTCTGGATGTTCAGGTTTAGCTTATATTCTAGAGTTTGTTGATGAACTTGACGAAGGTGACGAGGTTTTTGAGCAGTTCGGCGTAAAAGTGATCGTTGACGCGAAAAGCTTAGTTTACCTTGACGGTACTCAGTTAGATTTTGTCAAAGAAGGACTAAACGAAGGGTTTGAGTTTAAAAACCCCAATGTAGACGGAGAATGCGGCTGTGGCGAAAGCTTCTCAGTGTAGCTAAAGTTTAGTGGACAATTAACTCGCATGAATTACTTTGAATTATTTGCCATAGCGCAAGGCTTTGAGGTCAACCTAGTTGAGCTTAAGCATAAATATCTAGAGTTACAAAGAGCGGTACATCCAGACAAGTTTGCCAACGCGAGCGAGCGAGAACGGTTATTAGCAGTGCAAAAAGCAGCGCAAATTAATGACGCCTTTGATGTACTAAAAGCATCTGATACGCGCGCTCAATATCTTCTGGAGCTCGCTGGCATCGAGTTGGCGCACGAAACGCAAACACTTAAAGACCCGATGTTTTTAATGCAACAGATGGAATTGCGTGAAGCGTTGGAAGACATCACCAGCGCTAGTGACCCCGAACAAGCTTTAATCAGTTTTCAAGACGAAATTTCAGGCTTTATCAAAGAAATAAATGGCCAGTTTGTTGAGTTGTTTGCTAAAAACGATCAGATGTCGTTAGGCAAAGCAGCGGACCTTGTGCGTAAACTAAAGTTCATGCTTAAATTGGCGGATGAAGCATTGCGCATTGAAGAAAAAGTTTTTGCTTTTTAATACTTACGCATCACCGCTTCCCTTGATAAAATAACCCACAAATATGTAGAAAAGAATTCATCATGGCCTTATTGCAAATCTCAGAACCGGGGCAGAGTAGTGCTCCTCACCAACGCCGGCTCGCTGCAGGCATCGATCTAGGAACAACAAACTCGTTAGTTGCGTCCGTACGAAGCGGCGAAGCAACCACATTGAAAGATAAACAAGGCTTTGATTCACTGCCATCGATTGTTCATTATTCTAATCTCGGTATTGAGGTTGGCCGCCATGCCCGTGAACACGCCATTAGTGATGCTACCAATACCATCGTTTCGGTAAAACGTTTTATGGGCCGCACGCTAAGCGATGTGCAGGCGACCAGTGCAGAGCTGCCTTATAACTTGAGTGCGACAGAAAATGGTCTGATTAATATTGAAACACGTGCTGGAAAGGTAAACCCTATTCAAGTGTCCAGTGAAATATTACGCCCTTTAGTCGCGCTAGCTAGTGACACACTTGGTGGCGAATTAGACGGTGTTGTTATTACGGTTCCAGCATATTTTGATGATGCACAGCGTCAAGGAACCAAGGACGCCGCAGAGCTTCTTGGGGTAAAAGTCTTTAGATTACTCAATGAACCAACCGCTGCAGCCATTGCCTATGGCCTAGATCACGATGATGAAGGCGTCATTGCCGTATATGACCTTGGCGGTGGAACCTTTGACATTTCTATATTGAGATTGAATAAAGGCGTATTTGAGGTACTGGCCACGGGTGGTGATTCTGCACTCGGTGGTGATGACTTCGATGAAGCGTTAGCACAGTGGATTTATGCACAGGCTGGCTATAATGGTGAGCACTCTCCAGCACTCCAGCGTGAAATAAGCCATCTTGCTTGTCAAACCAAAGAACGCCTTAGCCAACAGGACACCTGTGAATTATCATTGCATCTGCCTTGTGGAAGTCATTGGCAGGGTGAGATCAGCCGAGAAGAATTTAGTCAAATTATTGCCCCTTTAGTTAAGCGTACCATTATGGCGTGTCGCCGTGCCGTACGTGATGCTGGCATTGATAATAGTGAAGTACAACAGGTTGTAATGGTTGGCGGTTCTACCCGAGTGCCGTGTGTGCGTGAGCAAGTATCTAACTATTTTGAACGAGAGCTACTAACCAGTATTGACCCTGATAAAGTGGTTGCGCTTGGTGCCGCCATCCAGGCTGATATCCTTGCCGGCAATAAACCCGACAGTGACATTTTGTTACTTGACGTGTTGCCACTATCGTTAGGTTTGGAAACGATGGGGGGCTTAACTGAAAAAGTGATCCCCCGTAACACCACGATTCCAGTGGCTAAAGCACAAGAGTTTACTACATTCAAAGACAGCCAAACCGCGATGGCATTGCATATTTTGCAAGGCGAGCGCGAGCTAGTGGAAGACTGTCGTTCGTTAGCAAGGTTTGAATTACGTGGTATTCCACCGATGGCTGCCGGAGCCGCACATATTCGCGTAACCTTCCAAGTGGATGCGGATGGCTTATTAAGCGTAAGTGCGATGGAAAAAAGTAGCGGTGTACAAGCAGCGATTGAGGTTAAACCTTCATTTGGTTTAACTGATGGTGAAGTTGCCAGCATGATTAAAGATTCGATGACTTATGCAAGAGATGATATGGATGCGCGAATGCTTGCTGAAGAGAAAGTTGAAGCTTCACGTGTTTTAGAGGGCTTAGTTAGTGCAATTAATGATGATGGCCATCTGCTTAACGAAGAACAACTAAAGCCTATCAAGCATGCGATGATGGAACTAGAGCAAGCGGTGCAAAATGGTGAACTTAGCACGATCAAACAAGCCATTGCAGCGTGTGACGAAGCAAGCCAAGATTTTGCCGCATTGCGTATGGACCAGTCAATTCGTAATGCACTGTCTGGCCAGTCAGTAGACGATATATAAATTAACCAAATGAGTCGGCAAATTAGCAAGCAATTTGCGTAGGCGGAGAGAGAAATGCCAAAAGTTATATTTTTACCCCATGAAGAACTATGTCCCGATGGGGCCGTTGTTGAAGCACAAACTGGTGATACTATTCTAGATATTGCATTAAAGAATGGCATTGGGGTAGAGCATGCTTGTGAAAAGTCATGTGCCTGTGTTACTTGTCATCTTATCGTTCGCGAGGGTTTTGACTCGTTAGAAGAAAGTGACGAGTTAGAAGATGATATGTTGGATAAAGCATGGGGTCTAGAGCCTGAATCTCGCTTAGGTTGTCAGGCTTGTATCAGTGATGAAGATTTAGTGGTAGAGATACCTAAATATACGGTTAACTTGGCGAGTGAACAGCACTAAGCAACACTTTAGTCCAAGAGAACCACAAAAGCTCAGCAATCATTTTGCTGGGCTTTTTTTGTTATGGAACTTGTCTTTTCTGTCAGGTTTTGCGAAGGTAGAATTTAATATAACTACTGGGAAAAGAAAATGACCGATAAACCCGTGTTAGGATTCATAGGGCTAGGCTTAATGGGCGAGCCAATGGTTAGCCGATTGCTCGATAGTGGTCACCAAGTCCATTGTTGGGCACGTAACGAGGATAAACTTAAAAACTCGATTAACCGCGGGGCCTTTGGGGCTAGCTCGATCCGTGAACTGATTAATCAGTGTGACATCTTGATGTTGTGTGTTTCGGACAGTCGCGCGATATCTGATATCGTATTAGGCTGCCACGGGCTTTTACAAAGCATTAGCGAAGAGCTGCCACCAAGGTTACATCGCATTATTGATTTTTCAAGTATTGATCCCAAGACCACTATTGCAGTGGCCGATGTGCTCAAGGCAAAAGGTATTGAATGGATTGATTGTCCCGTTTCTGGTGGCGTTGCGGGTGCAACTGCCGGCACGCTTTCGATCATGTGCGGTGGCGACGAAGAAGCCATTGACGATAGCCGGAAAATATTAAGCTGTCTGGCAAATAAAGTCACACGAATGGGCAGTATCGGTAGCGGTCAGATGACTAAGATTTGTAATCAAATGATCGTGAGTTGCAATGTGATGGTGATGGCTGAAGCCCTAGCGATGGCAGAGAGTGGTGGCGTAGATAGTTCAATGATAGCACAGGCGCTTGGCGGCGGATTTGCAGATTCTTCAGTACTTCAAATCACCGGGCCCCGCATGGCAAATCGTGAATTTGAAGACCCCAAATGGCATGTAAAGACCTTACTAAAGGATTTAGATATGGCTGTTGCCCAATCACAGCTGCAGGCTAGCGCAACGCCGATGACGGGTTTGGCGGCACAGTTGATGCGGGCCCATGCTTTGCAGGGAAATGCATCGAAAGATCCAGCCTCTTTAATTGCATGTTATGCCACTGATAGTGTGGAACCGTTAGCATAAATTGCGGCTTTATTGATCTAGGCAAATACCAGCGGTCAAAGGAGGAGGTATGCTATGGCCTCTTTCTTTTGTACGTGAGTTTATATGTTAGATTTTAAGGCACTCCTATTTGGCACAATTGCGACAACGATTATATTTTTAACCAGTCAATTGCTATTCATTTTAGTTGCAGCATATAGTGGACTTGCGGGCTTAGAGTCAGCTTTTTGGACCCAATATAAAGAAATTATTTGGCAAGGAATGGGCATTGCAACACTCTGTGTTTCGATGTTGTTGGGCGGTGCACTTATACGTTTTATGGTGAATTACCAACATGCCTTACATGGATTTATTGTCGGTTCGATAATTTCCATATTTTTTGCTTGGTCTACCACCGGTAGAGGAGATATTAATATCACTGGCTTGTTAGTGTTTAGTGCAGGTGCGCTTTGCTGCGCATTAGGTGCTCATTACAGCCCATGGCCAAGCGCGAAAGTGGTAACTTCTAAGTGTTAGCGCTGTAGACTAATATGTGCCTTTCTTTTTATTGATTGTATTTTAAACAGGGAAAGGCCTTTTATATTCCTGCCATCAAATCGCTTGACTTTGCCAAGAAAAAAGCGCTCAATAATCCTACACTTGACATATGTTAATTGATATAGATCAATGCTTACTTTTGTTCGCATTGGAACTTTGAATATTGATGCCATAATAACTGTCTATGGAATTCATATCGAGTTTGTTTGCTTGAATTCCTAGTCACTTAGTAAGGATTATTCATGCCAGAGACTGTAAATTTAGCCCGCCGGGGATTCCTTCGCGGTAAATTACAGACACCAACAGCTCAACTTCGTCTTCCTTGGGTTACCGAAGAGCAAGATTTTATTGAGCAATGTACCCGTTGTAACGATTGTTTAACTGCCTGCCCTGAAAATATTCTTGTTAAGGGAGATGGTGGGTTTCCAACGGTTGATTTCACCAAAGGTGAATGCACCTTTTGCCAAGCATGTGTTGATGTATGCACGCAACCATTTTTTGTAGACGATAAAAGCGTTAAAGCATGGCCAATTCATTTAACATTTTTGGACAACTGTTTAGCAAAAAATAGTGTGTTGTGCCAAAGCTGTCAGGATGTCTGTGATACAGAAGCGATCAGTTTTTCATACAGCGCGGGTTCAATTCCACAACCACAAATCTCGCAGTCAGATTGTACTGGATGTGGTGCTTGTGTGATGCCTTGTCCTAGTCAAGCGATAGCTTTAAATTTAATAGAAAGTACGACGGTAGCCACAGAGGAAAAGCAGGGGTAATTATATACCCTTATTTTTCTTGTGATTATTAGGAATTTGATATTGATCAATAAGTCACTTAAGTGGCGTATTACAATAGTTACTACGACATTAACAGGAAATTTATACAATGAGTGCATTAGAATCGATGATTTGGACAGTTTTAGGCTATCTTGCCATGCCAACTATCTTTATCGCTGGGTTTGCAGGCGTTGCCGCAATATCTTTGTTCGCGTTAAAGATATTTGGCCCCAAATCAGATAACGCTTAAAAAATTATAGGAAAGAATGTGATAAATCTTCTAGAAAATGATCCAGTGCATATTGCTGGCGTTTTAGTTAAAGCGTTTCCACAAAACTGTGAAGCCGTTTCGCAGCGACTTTTATCATTACCAGGTACCGAAATCCACGAAATTAGTGATGATGGTTCAATGGTGGTAACGGTAGAGTCAACTGAAAAAGAAAAGAATATAGTCGATATCATTACGCATATGGCGACATTGGAAGGGGTGTTGGATACATCACTCATTTTCCATCACAACGATGCGGGTTTAGTGCCACATCAAGCTAAATCAGACAATGAACCGATTAATTTTAGATAACGATATTAAAAAAAATGCCGATTGTTGGCAAACAAAAAACAGCTCTTAGAGCCATTACAAGTCAGGAGGAGAAGTTATGAGTCTTTCAAGACGTGACTTCATTAAAGCAAACGCAATCGCAGCTACTGCGGCCGCTGCTGGGGTAGCTATCCCAGCTTCAGCGTCCAATCTAGTAACCGATTCAAAGAAAAGCAAAATTAAGTGGGACAAAGCGCCGTGTCGTTTTTGTGGTACTGGTTGTAGTGTTCTTGTCGGTAGCCAAGATGGCAAAGTGGTTGCTACTCAGGGTGATCCAGACGCACCGGTGAACAAAGGCCTTAACTGTATCAAGGGCTATTTCCTGTCTAAGATTATGTACGGTAAGGATCGACTGACAAAACCTTTACTGCGTATGCGTGACGGTAAGTTCCATAAAGAAGGTGATTTCCAACCGGTTAGTTGGGATGCTGCCTTTGATATTATGGCTGATAAATTCAAAGCAACCTTAAAAGAAAAAGGACCAACCGGCATTGGCATGTTTGGTTCTGGGCAATGGACCGTAATGGAAGGTTATGCCGCGGTCAAATTGATGAAAGCTGGTTTCCGCTCGAATAATATTGATCCAAACGCACGCCACTGTATGGCATCAGCTGTTGGTGGCTTCATGCGCACCTTCGGTATCGATGAGCCAATGGGTTGTTATGATGATCTAGAGCAGTCTGATTGTTTCGTGCTTTGGGGCTCAAACATGGCAGAGATGCACCCAATCCTTTGGTCGCGTCTAACGGATCGCCGTTTGTCTAATGCTGATGTCAGTGTACACGTGCTTTCTACCTACAAGCACCGCTCATTCGAGCTTGCTGATAACGGTATGATCTTTACACCAAACACCGATTTGGCTATTGCAAACTACATCGCTAACTACATCATCCAAAATGATGCAGTGAACTGGGATTTTGTTAAGAAACACACTCACTTCAAGCGCGCCACTACTGATATCGGTTATGGTCTACGCCCAGAACATCCTTTAGAAAAAGCTGCGAAGAATGTTGCTACTAGAGGCAAAATGAGTGACATGAGCTTTGAAGAGTATAAAGCGCAAGTTGCTGAATACAGCTTAGAGAAGACAGTTGAAATCTCGGGTGTACCGGCTGCCAAATTAGAGAAGATGGCTAAAGCTTATGCCGATCCTAATGTGAAGGTTATGTCACTATGGACCATGGGTATGAATCAACACACTCGTGGTGTTTGGATGAATAGCTTAGTTTATAACATTCATTTGTTAACCGGCAAAATCTCACTACCAGGAAATGGTCCTTTCTCATTAACGGGTCAGCCTTCTGCTTGTGGTACTGCGCGTGAAGTAGGTACTTTTGCTCACCGTTTACCAGCTGACATGGTCGTTAAGAAGAAAAAGCATCGTGACCTAGCTGAAAAAATCTGGAAATTACCAGAAGGTACTATTCCAGCCAAACCTGGTGCGCATGCCGTATTGCAAAACCGTCACCTTAAAGATGGCAAGATTAACGCTTATTGGAGCCTGTGTAACAACAACATGCAGGCAGCGCCAAACATGAATGAAGAAGGACTTCCGGGTTATCGTAACCCTGATAACTTCATCGTTGTGTCTGACCCGTACCCAACAGTGACTTGTCAAGCAGCCGACCTTATTTTACCAACCGCAATGTGGGTAGAGAAAGAAGGTTGTTACGGTAATGCAGAGCGTCGTACTCAACATTGGTTCCAGCAGGTTAAACCACCTGGGGAAGCTAAGTCAGATATGTGGCAATTAATGGAATTCTCTAAGCGCTTCAAGATTGAAGAGGTTTGGGATGAAGAATTGCTAAATAAAGCACCGCATTTGCGTGGCAAAACTATGTATGAAGTGCTATTCCGCAACGGTCAGGTCGATGCATTCTCGATTGGTGAAGCTAAAGAACTGAACGATGATGCTAATGCCTTTGGTTACTACGTGCAAAAAGGCTTGTTTGAAGAGTATGCAGCCTTTGGTCGTGGCAAAGCGCATGACTTAGCACCTTATGAGACATACCATAAAGCACGCGGACTTCGTTGGCCGGTTGTTGATGGCAAAGAAACACTGTGGCGCTTTAAAGAAGGTTCAGATCCTTATGTTAAAGCAGGCAGTGACTTTGAATTCTATGGTAAGCCTGATGGTAAAGCACTAATCATTGCTGCACCTTATGAGAAACCAGCTGAATCGCCAGACGAAGAGTATGACCTATGGTTAAGCACTGGACGTGTATTGGAACACTGGCATACAGGCACCATGACACAACGTGTACCAGAACTTTATAAAGCATTCCCTGATGCCGTGGTATTCATGCATCCTGAAGATGCGAAGAAGCGTAAGTTACGTCGTGGAGATGAAGTGATCGTTGAGTCGCGTCGCGGAGAAATCAAGAGTCGAATTGAAACACGTGGTCGTAACAGACCGCCTGCAGGCTTAGTATTCATTCCGTTCTTTGACGCTCGTCAGTTGGTTAACAAGCTAACGTTAGATGCAACGGATCCATTGTCTAAAGAAACCGATTACAAAAAATGTGCAATTAAGGTACGTAAAGCGTAATCAAAAGCCAATAGGCTTATTGATACAGGAAAACAATAATTTCTGGTGGCGGTAATGAGTAATAACCAGCGACAGCGTTCAAGACGACAGTTTATAACTGATAGTGCTCGAGGTGCTTGCACCATGGCTGTTGCTGGTGTGGGATTGGCTGCATATACAGCAAAATCTTCTGGGCTCGATGCTCGGGCATTACGTCCACCAGGGGCTTTAAACGGGATAGATTTTTTATCCGCTTGTGTTAGATGTGGCTTATGCGTTGAAGCATGCCCTTATGACACACTCAAACTAGCAACATTGTTTGAACCAGTTACCACAGGAACGCCGTTTTTTGAAGCGCGCTCGGTACCCTGTGAAATGTGCGAGGATATTCCTTGTCAAACTGCTTGTCCTACAGGCGCGATATCACCAGACTTAGCAAGTATTGATGATGCAAAAATGGGACTGGCAGTACTAATTGACCAGGAAAACTGTCTAAATTATCAAGGCTTGCGCTGCGATATTTGTTATCAAGTCTGTCCTGTTATGGATGAGGCAATAACATTAGATATTAGACGCAATGAACGAACTGGTCATCATGCGATGTTTATACCAACGGTTCACTCCGATGCCTGTACTGGTTGTGGGAAATGTGAACAAGCGTGTCCTTTGGAAAAGGAAGCAATTAAGGTGTTACCACTTGAAATTGCAAAAGGGGAATTAGGACACCACTATCGTTGGGGCTGGAAAGAGAAGGAGAAAGCGGGAGAGTCACTTATTGGTGAGATGCTTGAGCTGCCACATGGCTTGCCAAGTGGAGACACTAAATGAGATTGCCGGTTGGAGCGCGGGCAACCCAAGTGAACGGGTTTTTTAATGCGCATAAGTATTTAATACTAAGACGCATTAGCCAGCTAACGATACTAATGTTATTTATGTTAGGACCGCTAGCTGGCGTTTGGATAATCAAAGGAAACTTAAGCGCAAGCTTATTTCTAGAGACCATTCCAATGAGTGACCCCTTTGTATTGCTGCAAAGTTTTGTTGCTGGTCATATACCAGAAACAACTGCCTTGATTGGCGCAGCAATAGTCACATTGGTCTATTTTGGACTTGGCGGACGAGTTTTTTGTTCGTGGGTATGCCCGGTTAATGTGATTACCGATTTGGCGCACTGGTTGCGCCGGAAATTGAAAATACGAACATCGACAAAATTGTCACCTAATATTCGTTGGTATTTATTACTCTTGAGTTTGGTGATGCCTCTGATAACAGGCACGATCATTTGGGAACAGGTTAACCCGGTATCGTTGCTTCATAGAGGATTAATTTTCACCATGGGGTTAGGCTGGTTTCTTGTTGCTGCCATCTTCATGTTTGACTTTTTGTTAGTGGAAAGAGGTTGGTGTGGGCACATTTGTCCAATGGGAGCGTTTTACAATGCCTTAGGTAAAAAAAGCATTGTAAGAGTTGACGCTTCATCACGGGATAAATGTGACAAGTGTATGGATTGTTTTGCGGTATGTCCTGAACCACAGATTTTGAAAGGACCATTGTTTGGTGCTGACAAAGGGCAAAGCTCTTTGATTGACACTGGCGATTGTACAAACTGTGGACGTTGTATTGATGTATGTTCGGAAAAAGTTTTTGAGATTAAAAACAGGTTTACTAGGTAACTAAGCACACTAATTAGTTATTTATTAAAGGATTGCCCTTAAGGCGGAGTATAAAAATGAAAAAATTGATTACAGCCATGATGATTATGGGAATGACTGCCGGTGTCGCAGCATTGCCACAAGAAGTTGATTCAAATAATGGCGGTGTAGAATCACTGCGTGGTTCTACTGAGCTAAGCAAAACGCGCAATGCCGACCAGCATAAACGTGTCTTAAAGGACCGCGCCCCAATTGAGCGTAATTACGTTCACCAACCACCTATGGTACCGCATCAAATTCGCGGCTATCGCGTGGACTTAAATTCAAATAAATGTCTTTCATGCCACGGCTGGAAATATGCACGTGAAACTGGCGCAACAAAAATCAGCCCTACGCACTTTGAAACACGCGATGGTATGACATTATCAGATGTGTCACCACGTCGTTATTTCTGTCTACAGTGTCACGTTCCGCAAGTTGATGGGCGTGCCTTAGTTGAAAACGAGTTTAAAGCTGTTGATTCACTAACTCAGCAATAATTGGCCTGAGGAATTTATTAATGAAATTTATTAAAAATATTTGGAAGACTCTTTCAACTCCATCCAAAGCAGGCGTCGGTCTGGTGCTAGCTTTAGGCTTTGGTGGTGGTGTGATTTTCTGGGGTGGATTCAACACTGCACTAGAGTTAACCAATACTGAGGAATTCTGTATTGGTTGTCACGAAATGAACGTCAACGTATATGAAGAGTACAAAGAAACAATTCATTACGCTAACCGTTCAGGTGTTCGTGCGACATGTCCTGACTGTCATGTACCGAAAGACTGGAGCCATAAGATTATTCGTAAAATTGCGGCCAGTAAAGAAGTTTGGGGCATGTTAACAGGCATTATCGATACCCGTGAGAAGTTCCAGGACCACCGTAAATCAATGGCGATGCGCGAATGGAAACGGATGAAAGACAATGACTCTCGTGAGTGTCGTAACTGTCATAACTTCGACTACATGGACTTTTCAGAACAGGGTAGCCGAAGTGTTAAAATGCACGCCAGTGCGTTGGCTTCTGGCGAGAAAACCTGTATTGATTGTCACAAAGGTATCGCACATGAGTTACCAGACATGAAAGGTGTCGAAGGCTGGCATTAACAGTTTGCCTTTGTCGAGATAAAAGAGCCGCTACATCAGCGGCTTTTTTTATTTTCGTTTTTGGCGATTGGTTAGTCCAAACAGTCAGCTAATCTTGGTCTTTATGGGAAAGCTCATAATACAGAGCACTTTATGTACTTAATGAGCAACTACTACCATCAAAATGCAGTTAGAAATTGCGACAAATCAAGCTTTATATGCTTTAGTGATTACGCCCGTTAAAAAGCGCGCTACAATGGCCTTTTTTTTAAATCAAAAACATTATGAAACTTAAACTAATTGCTGTCTTAACACTTCCTTTCTTAGCCGCTTGTAGCGGTCACCCTGCCGCATCAAAGTGGTCGTTGGTCAACGCAGGGGATGCATCTATTGAATCGATAAATGTTGAATTTGAGGGGCGTGCAACACTAACTCAGTCAGAGAGTAATGGTGGCAATTATCATTGTTTTTGGAATGCGCGCACGCCAGAGATGATTGCATTGAAATGCCGACTCGCTGACGATGATGCTCAAGAACGCCATTTTGAACTTAGTGTTGATAATGAAGGGCGTGGAGTGTTATCGCTTGATGGTAAGCTCATCGCACGATACAAAAAGACACCGTAATTAGTCAAAATCATCGTTCAAATTTCAGTAAACCACCGCACTCGTGGTGGTTTATTCTCTCCTTATTTTGGCTGTCAATTTATCTTGACGCTTGCTTGTGGTTTTTAAATTAAATTTTAACTTTACTCTTAATTTAAAGTGTCTAAAATCGCGCTTCTTTTAACGATGACCTCGCTAAAACCAGGCAGCAAATAAAATGATTTGCACCTCGTGTTTTGTTGTGTCTATAGTTACCTTTTACCGATAAATTTTGGAACATTAGTGACTTCAACTCCTTTTGCTCAACGTAGAAAATTCATTATCAATTTGGGCAAAGCATTGCACAAATTCGGCACCCCGGCTTATCGTTTAGAGGCGCATTTACTTAATGTCGCATCAATACTTGGTCTGGGGGGCTCGTTTATCGTGACGCCGACTTCACTAACGTTTGCGATATGGTTAAAAGGAGAGCATGACGCGCAACACAATTATGTTGTACGAGTAAAACCTGGTGATTTAGATCTAGGCTCACTAGCGCGCACGGATGAGTTAGTTGAAGAGTTGGCCAGCGGACAGCGTTCACTCCATGAAGCAATCGAGCGTTTAGCCGAAATTGAAAACAAGCCACCACCATACTCGCACCTGATAACATTTTGGGCCTTTGGGGTATCGGGCGGTGCATTTGCCATGCTGATGGCAACCAGCTGGAACGATGTGTTCTGGTCACTCATTCTGAGCTTTGTGGTGTATGCTTTTGTTTATTGGGCGTCCATTTCCCGTGGCGTTACCAAAATGCTCGAGCCCCTTGTATCCATTGTTTCTGCTTTTATCGTTACAGGCGTAATGCACATCGATCCCCATATTAATATGTCGTTAGTTGTGCTCTCGAGTATTATTGCCTTTATTCCCGGGCTAGCGCTGACGCTTGGCTTACGTGAGCTTGCTTCCCGTGACTTGCTGTCAGGTACCGCACGAATAATGGATGCAGTGATGTTGCTGTTTAAGTTATATTTTGGCGCGGTACTTGGTATGGCCTTGGGAAAAATGACTTGGGGAACTGTCGCACCTGTTGCAGCTGAGGCTGTCCCACAATGGACTGCCTGGCTCGCAGTGCTGCTCTTAGGTTCTAGTCTAGTGGTGATGTTCAAGATCAGGCTTAAAGATGCGCCGTGGGGCATTATCGCAGGGTTTATTTCTTTTGGTGTTAGTATGGCTGCTGCGCCAGCATTTGGCGTGGCGCTTGGTGCTTTTTTTGGTGCTTTTAGCGTAGGTATTTACAGTAATCTTTATGCCCGATTATGTAATGCGCCGGCTATCCTAGTAACATTGCAGGGGCTGGTGATATTAGTCCCTGGTAGTAAGGTCTACATTGGACTTAATACCATAGTTTCAGGGGAGAATATTATTGCAGTAGAGCACATTGGAACCCAGTCATTCTTGATTTTTATGTCGCTTGTTGCGGGACTTATCTTTTCAAGCGTCGTGTTACCACCGAAAAGGTCACTGTAACTATTTGTCCTTTTTGCTGGAAAAAGAACTAGGTAACAGATCTACGCCAACTAAGGATGCCAGCTTCACTAATAATGGTATCGTGATCGGCGCAAAAGGCAGAATCGCAAACACACCAAGCCCGAGGCCTTTTAAAATGTCAAAAAACTGTGCGTGTGCGGCATCCATTTCATGCTTTGCTGCATTGCCACGCGTAGCTTTGGTGTAGATCGCCAGCATTTCTTTTGTTTCTTGTTTTTCTTGCGCAAGGGCCAACTTCAATTTGAGCATGGTTCGCCGAAAATCGATTTTTGCACGTCGGCCGTTAATTTTAACGACCCGAACAGGTGCGCGGTGGATCTTTTTAAAATGCCGCATTAACAAACCTTGTGTTGTAAAAGTAGCTTGGATGCCAGTTTATTAGATGCCAACTTTACAAGTCCTTAATTAAAATCTTTGAATTGCGTTGAAAGTTGTATAACGCTCGTTTTTCCACTGGTAGCTTATCAATATCGCCGGGCTCAAAGCCCCTTTCTCTAAACCAGTGTATTGAACTGGTTGTAAGGACAAACAACTTACTTAAGCCCAACTGAGTGGCTTGTTTGCTGATTTCATTGACCAATGCATCGCCGCGGGATGCCTTGCGGTACTCGGGGTGGGTCGCAACGCAAGCCATCTCTCCAGAGACTCCGTCATTTGAAGGGTAGAGGCCAGCACAACCTATAACCATGCCATCTCGCTCAACAATAGTGAATAGATGGATTTCCATTTCCAGTTGTTCTCTTGACCGACGTACCAATAAGCCTTGTTCCTCTAAGGGCTTAATCAGATCTACTATGCCGCCTAAATCTTCAATGGTGGCTTGGCGTAATTGCTCTGCGCTTTCCATCACAATTTGCGTACCAATACCGTCTCGGGAAAATAATTCCTGGAGCAATGAGCCATCTTGCTGGTAGCTCACTAGGTGACTTCTGGCGACGCCAGCTTTGCATGAGGCAATTGCTGCGCGTAGGTAAATCGCGGTGCCGGTCATGATACGACCGCTTTTTTCTAGCTCGTTTAACCGAAGCTGTGCTTGGCTAGGCAACATCTCGGCAATTACTTCACCTTGTTCATTTAACACCCCATTCTCGGAGCAAAAACCTATCATTTTGTCTGCTTTCAAGCGAATGGCTAATTGTGTCGCTAATTCCTCGGCACTGAGATTAAAACTTTCACCTGTAACCGAATAGCCAACGATGCTAATCAGGACAATGGCATTTTGATCTAGTTGCTGGCTAATGCCTTCAGTATCAATCCGTCGCACTTTTCCGGTGTAACAAAAGTCGATGCCGTCACGAACACCGATCGGCTGGGCGGTAATAAAATTTCCGCTGACCACGTTGATACTAGCCCCTTGCATCGGCGTATTGATAAGACCTTTTGACAACAGTGAGTTGATCTCAAATTGCAGTTGACCTACGACCTGTTTTATCAAACGAAAAGAGTCATCGTTGGTTATGCGTTGCTGCTGGTGGAATTCGCTGGTTATGCCGCGCTCTTTTAATGCGCTTTCAATTTGCGGCCTAGCGCCGTACACCAATACTATTTTGATCCCCAGCGACTTTAATAGTGCGATATCATCAACGATGTTGGAAAAATTTGGATGTGCGATGCATTCCCCGCCCAACATGATGACAAATGTTTTGCCACGATGGGCGTTGACATAGGGTGCTGATTGGCGAAACCAACTAACAAGTTGTGTATCTCTAGGTTGCAAAGGATTACCGTATTTCTTGACTGCATAAATGGTTAGTATATTTGAGGTATCGCATTATACAAGTACTGATTAGTCGTAGATTATAAGAATTTGTGATATTTACCGAGATTTGCGAAATTGTGCTAGCTCAAGGGAGTATCAATTAGCGTTTGACAGTTTTTTTAAGATACTACAGACTGATACAAAGTCAGGTGTTGAGGAGATGTAGATGACGATTGAGATGTCCACGTTGCAAACGGTATTACGGTTTACGCTGAGTACTAACCAAGTTTTCGGTTTCAATGTGTTAAAAATACGCGAAATTGTTAAGTATCGTCCCCTCAATGCAATACCAGGATCCCATCCCAGTGTTGCGGGTACCTTTGAATTACGTGGTACTACGGTTTCGGTTATTGACTTGTCTTCCGCCATTGGACTGCCGTCAATTTCCCCTGAAGAGATTGAGAATTCGACCATTATTGTTGCCGAGTTCAACCGAATTGTGCAAGGTTTCTTGGTCCGTAGGGTCGATAAAATCGCCACCGTTGATTGGCAATGTATTCGTGAAATCCCTAATGCTTCTGGGCGTAATCACTATCTCACCGGAGTGATCGATATCGATGGTACGCTGGTCAGCGTGTTGGATGTTGAAAAGGTCCTGCATGAAGTCGTGCCGACGAAGGAAGAAATGGACATACGGACAGCGCTGGAGCCTTGTCAACTGGCCAAGATAGCAGGGCGTACAATTTTAGCGGTTGACGACTCATCAGTGGCCAGAAGCTTGTTGACTAAGACATTAGAAGCATTAGATGTGAATTACTTAATGGCGGTTAACGGCAAAGATGCGTTATCTCAGGTGGATGGGCAAGAAGACCGCATTGACATGATAATTTCTGACATCGAGATGCCAGAAATGGACGGCTATGCTTTAACTAAGGCACTGCGCGCTAATGCGGCTATCGCAAATAAATATATTTTGCTCCATAGTTCGTTGTCTGGTAGTGCAAGTGAAGGCACTGTACAAGAGGTTGGTGCCAATGCCTTATTAACTAAATTTAAGGCGGATGAGCTTGCCCACGCTATCTTTACCGGGTTAACCGGCGAGCCAGTCTAGTCCTTGGCAAAGCGTAATAAATAGTGCTTTAAAACAGCGCTGCTTTGCTGTGTATATTGCTGGTGACCACGATATATTGTGATTGATTCGTGTAGAAACTCGTGTTCACAATCACGGCTAAACTCGAAGGCTGCAAGCTTCGCTTTTCCTCCCTCCATAGTGATGTAATCTATTTGTTTTACCAGGTGCAGTGACAACTGCGCTGCGCTCTCTAGAATTTTTTCCTTTGCGTGCAATGGCAGTAAGAGGTAAATGGTACCAGCGACATTTAGCAAGCGATCAGCACTGGTCATTAACGCGTGATAGCTTAATGTATCGGTGTGACGAGCTGTGTTTCTTTGTTCACATGGGTTCTTTAGATGGTCCTCAAAAAAAGGAGGATTAGCGATAACGACATCAAAAAACTCATCTGTTTTGTAATTGCATATATCACAACAAATAACCTCAATGTCCTTAGCCCATGAGCTTTTAGATACGTTGTCTTGTGCTTGACTTGCGGCGTCTCTATTTAATTCAATCGCGGTGACTTGTGCCGCGCCTTGTTGCTTGGCCATTAAGCTTAATATCCCCGTCCCAGCACCGATGTCCAGCACGCTATCGCCTGACTGAATAGGCGCCATCGCACCAAATATTAACGCGTCTGTACAAACCTTCATGGCACATTTGTTCTGTTCAATAGCAAACTGTTGCAGCTTAAACATCTTGTTGCTCCGGCGCTCTAGGTAAGGGCAGGCTTTTTCCCTGCTTTAGTTGTTTTATCCAATATCGGTTTGGACTGAGTTGATTTAACATTGGCTGCGATAGCGGCTGTGGCTCGTTAGTTAGCTGTGCAACGAGCACCTCACTAAGCAGGGGCGCCGAACAGATGCCTCGAGAGCCAAGCCCCGCGATCATGTACAAGCCCGGATACTGTGGTGCTAAACCATAGACACTTGCAGGCTTTCCTTTTCTCAGATCATGATAATCAATAGTTGTGTTGACGTAGTTAGGTACGTTGCCAACCATCGGAAGGTGATCCTTGACGCTCATCCGCACGCCAACCTTACCGGCAAGTGGTGCGTTGTTAAATGATTCACTCCAGGGTTGCTGTTGCGTATCTGCAATCAGTTTGCCTAAGTTTTCTTGCTGAGTTTCGCTATCCAGTGCCTGACTACTGATATCACGATTAAAGCTTGCGCCAATACAGTGCTGTGAATTATGGCTAGGGGTAATATAACCTTGATAGCAAAGTACGGTTTTTAGTGGCGAAGACAGTGATGTTTCGGGCAGGTGTGAAACTTGCCCAGCAGTGGCATACAATGGTAATTGGCTTGTTTGTTCAAACTTGGTTAGGTTATGACCATTAGCAAGAATGAGTGCAGAGCAAACTATCTCTTCGCTGTTACCACAAACAGCCCAATGGTCACCAACTGGTTTAATCTTGGCAATGCTAATGTTATTTTTTACCGTTATTAAGCTATGCTGTTTTGCTTGCTGGATTAAGGCATGCGTCATGCATTTGGGGCTAATCCATCCGCCTTGAGGGTAGTACAGGCATGCCTTGTCTATCGCTACACCCGCTAGTTTATTTGCTTGCTCACTGTCGACTTGCACCACAAGCTCACTCGGAAAGAGGTCTTTTTCTAATAGTCGCTGATGCCGTTTTGCTTGTTGGTTATTATGGGCTAATTGCAGTACACCACAAAGACTGCCATTAGCGGGATCTTTATTGATATGTTGCTCATAACAGTTTTTTGCTAAACCAAACGCTTGACTATAGAACTGACTGAGTGGGTCGTGATTAGCGTTTAATAGCGGGTAGAAGCCGCCTTGCCGATTGCCCGAAGCACCTAACGCGAGTTCTGAGTCCTTACAAACAATAGTAACCTCAATCCCACGTTTTGCTAAAGCCAATGCTGTGGCAGCAGTAGCGATGCCACCGCCGACAATAACAACGCCTTGTTGCGCTTTATCAGTTAACTGCCCTAACGTACGAGAGTGCCAACTGGTTTGCGAATCCGCAGGTACTTTGCGCATGAACTGGCCTGTGATCATTTCTCGCTTTTTGCCGTACCCTTTTACCTTACTGATATTGAAGCCGGCTTGAGCTAATCCTCGGCGTACATCACCCGCTGCGGTAAAAGTGGCCAATGTTCCGTTATGCTTGGTACATTTTGCCATATTTTGATAGAGGGTTTGATTCCACATTTCAGGGTTTTTACTTGGGGCAAAGCCATCTAAGAACCAGCTGTCCACTAATCCCTGCGGTGGGTAATGAAGGTTTGGTAGCGTGTCTTTTATATCGCCAAGCCACAAATCCAGCACGATCATCGCGTCCCCAGTAATGGCAAACTCTTGTCGATGACAGCCACCTACGGCATTGGGGTATTGCTTTTGCAACTGCTGGGTAAATTCTTGTAACTGCGGCCAGCGTTGGTGCGCGCTTGTCAAATCATCTTGGCTCAGCGGGTATTTCTCAAAGCTAATAAAGTAAAGGCGCTTTAATATATGATGTGGGTTATTGGCCAACCATGTTTTAAATACCTGCCAAGTGGCTAAAAAGTTTAGTCCACTGCCAAAGCCCGTTTCAGCGATAACATAGAATGGCGATGTACAAGCTTGCCAGTTCTGCTCGAGCCTGTTCTGCTCAATAAAGACATATTGCGATTCAGCAAGGCCATCGTTGGTAGAGAAATATAAATCATCGAAACGTTCGGCAATTGGTTCACCTTGATCGTTCCACTGCAACTTTGCATTTTTTATTAACTGCGACAATAGTTTAGTACCAAAAGAAAATATTTGGCTGTATTATAACATCTCTTTATAAAAGTATTTGCTCTAAAGCTAATGGGAATTTTATGAAAGCTGACCACTAGGCTAGTAAAAACTCATTACAATGCAGGGAACTTAAGTTAGGACAGGATTTAAAATGAAACGTGCAGTTATCACAGGTTTAGGCGTTGTATCAAGTATTGGTAATAACGCGGAAGAAGTTACTCAAGCATTGCGCGAAGGGCGCAGTGGTATCAGCTACTCTGAGCAGTTTGAAGAATATGGACTGCGCAGTCGTGTGTGGGGCAACATTGACCTTGATCCTAGCGAATTTGTTGATCGTAAGGCGATGCGCTTTATGGGCAAAGCATCAGCGTACACCTATATCGCTATGCAACAAGCAATTGATGATTCAAAGTTAACACCAGAAATGGTATCAAACTTCCGTACTGGTATCGTTGCCGGTACTGGTGGCGCAGCATCATCAGATCAGGTTATTGCGGCAGACAAGCTACGTGACAAAGGGGTAAAGCGTGTAGGGCCTTATTTAGTGCCACGCATTATGTCAAGCACTGCGTCTGCAACGCTTGCTACACCGTTTAAAATTAAAGGCATAAACTATTCAATTAGCTCTGCTTGTGCAACATCTGCACACTGTATCGGTCATGCATTGGAACAGATTCAATTGGGCAAGCAAGATATCGTATTTGCTGGTGGCGGCGAAGAAGTTGATTGGACGCTAGCGATGGGCTTTGACGCAATGGGAGCACTTTCTAGTAAATTCAATGATACACCGGAACGCGCTTCGCGTACCTATGATGCAAACCGTGATGGTTTCGTTATCTCTGGTGGTGGCGGCATGGTTGTTGTTGAAGAGCTTGAGCATGCACTTGCACGTGGTGCGCATATCTACGCTGAAATCGTTGGTTACGGCGCTACATCTGATGGTTTTGATATGGTTGCTCCGTCGGGCGAAGGGGCTGTCCGTTGTATGCAACAAGCGATGGCAACGACTGATTCAGAAATTGAATATATAAACACCCACGGTACGTCAACGCCGGTAGGTGATGTCAAAGAGCTGGGTGCTATTAAAGAATTATTCAGCGATAAGGTACCTGCTTTTGGTTCAACTAAATCACTGACAGGTCATGCGTTGGGCGCTGCTGGTGTACATGAAGCAATTTACTCGTTATTAATGATGGAAAATGGTTTTATCGCGCCGTCTATTAATGTTGAGGAAGTTGATGAGCAGGCGAAAGGTATGCCAATCGTTACAAAATGCGAAGAACGCGCATTAACAACACTGATGTCTAATAGCTTTGGTTTTGGCGGTACGAACGCAACACTTATTTTTAAGAAGTTTGAAAAATAAGCTTCTTTGATAGGCTAGGGTCAACTGACCTGAAGAAAAGCTAGGCGAAAGCCTGGCTTTTTTATTTTTGGCCTCTGCATTATTGTTATTACAATGACCCAGGGGCCTAGTCCGGCGCTATTCATTAGCCGTTGGCTTTGATACAATCGCGCGCAACTTGTTTTGAGCCCTATAAGAACCAAACTTAATGTTAAATGTATTAGCTGATGAGAACATGCCTTTTGTCGACGAGTTATTTAGTGGACTGGCAAATGTTAAAAAAATGGGCGGCCGTGACATGCGCGCCGAAGACCTCATTGATGTGGATGTCTTGTTAGTGCGCTCAATCACCAAGGTTAATGAGCAGTTGCTAAATAGGGCGAATAGACTGCGCTTTGTGGGCACAGCGACAATAGGCGTTGACCATATCGACCAAGATTATTTGGCCGAGCGCTCAATTCCTTGGTCCAGCGCGCCTGGCTGTAATGCAACTGCAGTCGCAGAGTATGTTATTAGCGCATTACTGGCATTAGTGCCGGGTAATTTACAAGGTAAGACGGTTGCCATTGTTGGTGCTGGAAACATTGGAACTAGGTTAGCGGTTAAGCTAGAGGCCTTAGGTGTTAACTATTTTTATTGCGATCCACCTAAACAACGAGCCGGAAGCGAAGGGGACTATCGCGATCTTGACGCGGTAACACAGGCTGACATCATTTCATTGCATGTGCCGATTATTCGCAAGGGCATTGATTGTACAGAGCATATGGTGAATGCAGAGTTTTTAAATCGACTAAAACCTGGCGCGGTATTAATTAATAGTTGTCGCGGAGATGTCGTGGACAACCAAGCGTTACGAGAGCACCTTTTAACTAAGCCGCCTTTGTACACTGTGATGGATGTTTGGCAAAATGAACCGATGATTGACCTTGAGTTATTAAAGCTCGTCGATATCGCGACACCGCATATTGCAGGCTACAGCCTTGAAGGAAAGGCCAATGGTACCTTTGCACTCTATCAAAAATGGTGCGAGCTATCTGGCGAACCAGCTGCTGTTCGGGTAGAGGATTTGTTACCTAAGATGGCAATTGATAAAGTATCTATCAATCAAGGGGCCACAGAAGCAGTCATTACTAAGCTAGTACATTTAATATATGACATACGCGACGACGACCTTTTGTGCCGTCGTCAAGGTATTGACGCAAAAGGCTTTGATAATTTGAGAAAACAGTATAAAGTGCGCCGCGAATTTAGTGCTTTATCGTTAGATAATACAGACAATCCTATGTTACTTAAACAACTAGGCTTTTCGTTGTAAGTCCTAACCTATAATAATGCATAGTGAAAAATTAGTAACTGGAGAGAGATAATGTCAGAACGATTTAATGTTGCCGTTTTTGGTGCAACAACTGCGCTAGGAAAAGCCGTGGTAGAGCTACTGCAAGAGCGTGAATTTCCCATTGACACGTTAACGGCCTTAGCCCAGGACGAGCAGGAAGATGCTTCAGTGCTGTTTAAGGGGAAAAATGTTGCGATCACCCCAGCGCAAAAGTTTGATTGGAATAAGGTTAACCTTGCATTCTTTTGTGATACTGATGAAGCCTCTTTAAAGCATGCACCGTTGGCTGCTGAGGCTGGTGTTGCTGTGATAGATGCAACCAATGCATTTAACCAGCGCCCTGAGATTCCGATGGTCATCCCACATATCAACACTGATGCGATTGGTGACTTCCGTAATGCGAACATCATTGTTAGCCCAAGTGCTAGTGTTGTGCAGCTATGGACCGTGCTTAAACCAATTTACGATCAGGTTGGGATTTCACGGATAAACGTAACTTGCCACCATTCGGTGAGCAGTGCCGGTAATCTTGGCATCAATGAATTGGCCCGCCAATGTGGCAAGCTATTAAACGGCATGCAAGTAGAAGATAATCCATTTTCAGCTCAGCTTGCGTTTAATAATTTACCACAGGTAGGGACGTTACAAGATGATGGCTTAACCGACATTGAACAGCAACTTATTGATCAAAGCACCAAGCTGCTAGGCGATAGTTCGGTCATGATTAATCCGGTAAGTATAATGACACCGGTATTTTATGGTTTAGCACAATCAGTGAATATTGAAACAACTAATCCAGTAGAAGCGGACGATGTGGCCAACTGGCTTGACCTTGTTGAAATGATTGAGCGAGATCCTACGCACCAACCAACTCAAGTTGAAGAGGCCAATGGTAGTGACTTTGTGCATGTTGGGCGGTTACGCTGCGACCCTTCACACCCACATGGCATTAACCTATGGTCAGTAGCGGATAATATTCGTACGACATCGGCATTAAATTGCCTTAAGATTGCCGAACTATTAATTCGTGATTATTACTAAATACGAGATATTTAGGTAGTCCCCTTCCAAAGTATCGGCTAGCTGCTCTTGCTAGCCGATCAATTAGTGTTTTTTGTCATATATCTACCTTGGTTCGGTTTTTGCATTCTTACTAGGATTGTATTAACCAACTCGCAGTTAAAAGTTAAGTTGATTAATTGATAATATATATATTCATTTAAGTAAATTAACTGATATTATAAGCTGTTAGTACTAATTTTAAATTAAGACCGAAATCCTTTCCGGTGTTTTCTATCTACCGAATGCCTTAAATAGGTTAGTGATTTTTGGTTTGCTATTCTTTGAAATAGAATATAACGTTCAGTCAAGGCGTTTTGTCAAGGGACAATAATGGTTTTATTTAAACAAAACAGAATCTTATCTATAAAAACTCTGCTTAATGTGGTGTTGTTTTCCACCGTAATAACCACTGCCCAAGCAATTGAATTGGTTGGTCCAAAACATCAGAAAAAGATCGTTGAGACAGCAACCAATGTTTATGGACCAATTGGCAACAATGATACTCTTTGGCGTATTGCGCTAAATGCTCGAAAAGACCCACGATTAAGCGTTGACCAAGTGATGATTGCTATTTTTATGGCTAATCCAGGGGCCTTTACCGATAACAACATAAATCTATTAAAAAATGGAGCGATGTTATCGATTCCTTCTAGCCAGGACATTAGGTCAATAACGGACGCTCAAGCAAAAGATAAAATTGCACTTGATCAAGACAAATTGCCTGCTGCTAAGGAAAAGCTTGCCCAAGCTAACGCACCGTTAGCACAAGCCGATAATTCCCCTGAGCCAAAAGAAACCGTGCTGGCGGTACAACCTAGTGCCGATAGTGCGCAGGCGAAGATTGATGAGGTTGACACACAAGGCAATGCTAACACTGAAGCTAGCGCTGCCGTGCCAGTTAATAGTCAACAGCTTGAAGTTGCGATGGCCGATATTGATTTGCTGATTGACGAAAATAAAGCACTGCGAGCACAACTTGCTGATATGACCTCCAAATTAGAAGCGATGCAGACACAGGAGGCCATCGACCTACAGGCTCATAAAGAGCTAGAAACCCTAAAATTAGAATTGGCAGCCATTGAGGCTGATAAGGCGAGTGAGCATTCATCGCTACTTAAAAATGGATGGGTAATTGGCACGCTATCGAGCCTTCCTGCAGTACTCGGGTTAGGTGGACTATTTTATTTCTTAGCGCGTCGCTTCAAAAGCGAACCTGAACCAGTACCAACTCAAACGCTACCGCCGGAGCCCGAACAGCCAGACTTATCACTCGACGATGATGTATTAGATGAAGGGTTACTTGACGATGAGCTGCTAATCAGCGAAGACGATGATGACGAATTACCTGCGTTAGATGAGTTGGATGAGTTGGATGATGATTTACTCGCCCCAGACTTAGATGATGAACTTGCAGACCCCGTAGAGACAGATGATGAATTACTCGTGCCTGACGATAACATGGAGTCGGTGCAATTGGATATCGATAGTGATGAAGATTCATTAGCTAACGATAGCATTATGAGCGCTGATGACATCGATGCGTTATTAGAGCAAGCGGACCTAGAGCAAGCACAGGGACAGGAAATTGATGAAGGTCCGGTCTCCGCTGATGATATAGATGCGTTACTAGAGGGCAATGCACCACAAGACAGTGCTGCGCCTGCCGCCGATGAAGTGGTTGCCGCCGATGATATTGATGCATTGCTTGATAGCACCGATGTTGACGATATCGATGCGCTATTAGAAGACAATGCGCCTCTAGCTAATGA
>CAKZQF010000161.1 GCA_937139475.1 uncultured Gammaproteobacteria bacterium
AGCCGTACCACCGTCACGCTACTGTACAAAGAAACCGCGCTCAAGGTGGACTTAGAGGCGCTCGATAAGCTGTGCGATTTATTTAACTGCCCATTGAGCGACATATTGGAAAAAATGCCAAGCGATAGACAGGGCTAAAAATCATCAAGGAGTGACGATATGTCGTCAGAAGCAGACACCAGAGCAAATTATATCGACCCAGCGTTAAAAGCCGCCCATTGGCAACCGGGCAATATCATTCGGGAGCACTACTTTACCGATGGCCGTAAGCTTGCTGGCGGTGTCCGTGGTCGTCGTTGTTTCGTCGATTATCTGCTGCACAAAGACAATCGTTACCTTGCGGTTGTTGAAGCCAAAAAAGAGTCCGAGCATCCAACCAAAGGCCTTCAACAAGCCATCGACTATGCCAAGAAGCTACTGGTTCGTTTTGTCTATTCAAGCAACGGCAAACAAACCTATGAGTTCGACTTAGAAACTGGTAAAGGCGACTACATCGAGTTTTACCCAACACCACAAGAGCTTGAAAACCGCTACGCGGGTGTTAACTCGAACCTAGGCCAGCAGCTTCGTAATGTGCCCTTTCATTTAGAAGGCGCAATGCAGCCACGTTATTACCAAGAATTAGCGGTCCATGCCGCCACAGATGCCATTGGTAAAGGTAAGCCACGGGTGCTATTAACGCTGGCGACTGGTACAGGTAAAACCTTTATTGCCTTTCAAATCGTCCATAAACTGTTTCAGTCTCGTTGGAACAAAGAATCTCCGGGTACACGTAGGCCTAGAATTTTGTTTTTAGCCGATCGCAATATTTTGGCCGATCAAGCTATCAATACTTTTAACCCCTATGAAAAAGACCTTATTAAGATAAATGGGGAAGAGGTACGCAAACGTGGCGGTGTAGTGCCAACCAATGCGCATATCTTTTTTGCTATCTACCAAGCCATTGCTGAGCGAGAAAACATTGAAGGCTACTACAAAGCGTATCCAAGTGATTTCTTTGACCTTGTAATGATTGACGAGTGTCACCGTGGCAGTGCTAATGAGACGGGCTCTTGGCGAGCCATACTCGATCATTTTGGCAGTGCGGTGCATGTCGGCCTAACAGCTACACCGAAACGTGAAGCCAACGTGGATACCTATGATTACTTTGGTACACCTGCATTTGAATACTCATTAAAAGACGGCATCAACGATGGTTTCTTAACGCCATATCGTGTTAAGCGGGTACGTACCAACTTAGACGAGCTAGTGCTGACCAAAGATGACCAAGTGATCGAAGGTGAATCAGGGCAAGACGTCTATCAGGTAGAAGATTACGACAAAAAAATCGTCGTAGATGAACGTACCGAGCTGGTCGCAAAAGCCATTTTGGACAATATCAATCCACTAGAAAAAACCATCGTCTTTTGCGAAAACCAAAATCATGCACTGACCATGCGTGACATGATCAACAAACACAAAAAACTGAAAGATCCGCACTACTGCGTGCGCGTGACCAGTGATGAGGGCAAAGTCGGCCGCGAGCTACTAGAAAAATTCCAAGATAACGACAAAGACATCCCAACCATTATTACCTCCTCACAAATGTTAACCACAGGGGTGGATGCCCGTAACGTGCGTAACGTAGTGCTGGATAGAACCGTTGGCTCAATGGTGGAGTTTAAACAAATTGTCGGTCGCGGCACCCGTGTTTTTGATGGCAAAGACTATTTCACCATTGTCGATTTTCGCGGTGCAACCAATAAGTTTTACGACAAAGATTGGGATGGTGAACCCGAAGCACCAGAGCCAGGAGGTATTGGTGAGCCAACACCACCTTACACACCAGAACCACCCGGAGGAACAGATGGCCCAGAGCCTGAACCGGGTGAGCCAAAACCTCGGTTGAAAGTAAAGTTAGGCAAACACCGTGAACTGAAAGTCATTGACGTTGAAACTCGTTATATCGATGAAAACGGCAAACCTCTCACGGTGCAAGAATTTGTTGAGCGCTTGATCACCCAATTACCAGGGTTGTTTAAATCGGTTGAGGAATTGCGGCAGATATGGTCAGACCCAGACGAACGCGAAACCTTGCTCGGAAAACTCGTACAAGCAGGCTTTGATAAAGAGCAACTCGCCACACTTCGACGGATGTTTGAAGCAGAAGAGTGCGATATCTTCGATCTGCTGGCTTTTTTAGCCTTTGAACAGCCTATGGCAACCCGCAAAGCTCGTGCCGATCAAGTACGTACTAACAGCGCCTTCTTTAATCAGTACCAACAAGAAAAGGCACAGCAGTTTTTGCACTTTGTGCTTAACCGGTATGAGCAAACCGGCAGCACCGAGCTATCACGCGAGCGCTTGCCAGCACTTATCGAGCTATCAGGGTTGGGTACTGTCAAAGACGCCTCAACAGCATTCGGTGGAAAACCAGCCTATTTGCTGGCGGCTTTTAAACAATTACAACAACAGCTTTATCACGTGAATTGAAATGGAATTAATACTCGCACCTAACCTCTTGCACGACCAGCCACAAACCTTAAACATCAATAAGGTTGCTACTTTAATTGGTGAAAATGGCAGTGGTAAATCCAGTATCTTGCAGTCAGTATTTGAAGAGCGGTTAAACAAACGCGCACATCACCACCTAAATGTGGTGTGCTTTTCTTCAGGGCAGAATGAAAATTACTCTGAAAAGTTTGGTATTTACTTAAAACGCGAGCGTCAAGCTGGCAGAGGGTTGGGGTTAGAGTGCCTTTACTTTGACAAGCCCTGGTCAAAATTACTCATTTTCCTCGCAACAGCGACTAAACGTAGTGGCAAAGTTCGCTCTTTTTTGCGCGAAAGAGGTTATGTTACTGAGTCGGCATTTGCAGGCGATGACCAAACTACGTGCTTAAAATGCGCATTCAAAATTGATAAAAACTATGTCAATCGAGTTCAGGACGCTCTGAAGCGTGAAGAAAGTGGTGAGGTTGATACGCTACGAAATACGCCCTATTTCCGTTCGTTAGATAGCTTCATCAACACATTTGTCTCAAATGATTATGAGTTTGAGCAACCGCTACGTAAGCGAACCATTGAAATACCAGCAAGCCGATTGATCGATGTTTCGTTCGATTACCCAAGACAGCCACAAGCAGGTGAAGAAGGTATTGAGGCCGGTGAAGCAAATGCTCAGGCTCAAAATACAGCTTTTGATCCTGAAGTGAGTTTTTTTACCCAAGCGGCGGATAACGATTACTTCATAGACAAACAAGGCTACAAACTCGTTTTTAAAGATGGAATAGAGCTTGACCAGTTAAGCGACGGTGAATACCAGCTGCTCTTTCTATACGCGTTGATAGACCTTTTTGATGCACCGAATACGCTATTCCTGTTTGATGAAGCAGATTCGCATCTGCACTACAAAAACGTAGAGAAACTATGGTCTCTATTACACAGCATACAAGGCCATGCGATTACTACGACACACCTGTTGGATTCTATTTCTGCAAAAGAAAACCGCATAGAACATCTGAAAGTTGTAGAACACGGCCGAATCAATGAAGACGACAAAATCAAACAGCTAATCTCCCGACTCAGTGTACTTTCTCGTGCCAAATCCGTTGAATTTGAGGTGTGTGGCAAACTACCTAACATCGCCTTATTAGATGACTACAACGACTGGGTTATCTTTATCAAACTTGCCTCACGTGCAGGGTTGGACGTAAATCGATTAGCCACTGTGCATGCCATGAAAAAGTCGTCCAGTTACGCTTCTGCTAACGAAACCTTTGGCAAGGGCAAAATAGATTGGTTACATGGCTTAAGCAAGATTGAATCACCACTTGTAACAACACAGATTTTCCTAATTTGTGATCGAGACGAGGCGGCATTGGACTGGAATGCTGCCAATGGCGTTCAAGTGAACGGGCAAGTGTACCGTGAGTTGCTAAATGCCATTCAATGGCCGCGTGGTACCAGAGTTTCGCCATATCTATTGGCTTGGAAACGCCGTGAAATCAAAAACTATCTGCTTTCACATACAGCACTGTCGCATCACAACGTACTTGCTGCAATCAATAACCCTGATATTGCACTGCGAAATCATTTACAACCAAATAACCCAGGTGATAACGACGATATTCGCCGTTTGAACGCAAAAGATGTCATTGACCCTCTGATCAATACCGAGGGGATTGGGCTCGATACTGACAGGCTCCAAGCCTATATCAACCTGATCCCGCCCGCAGAAATCAGCGAAGACATCACCAATATGTACAATTTTATTATCGGAAAACTATAAGCCATGTCATTACAACAAAAAATTGACCGAATTACCGACATACTGCGCCGTGACGATGGCATTAGTGGTGCCATGCACTATACCGAGCAAACCTCGTGGGTACTGTTCTTAAAGTTTTTGGATGATTATGAATCTGAAAAAGAAGATGAAGCAGTACTATCAGGTAAAGATTATCAACCGGTGTTGGATGAAGAACATCGTTGGTCAAATTGGGCCTGCCCGAAAAACGCCGATGGCAAGCTAGACATTAACAAAGTTCGCACGGGCGATGACTTAACCGATTATGTGAATAACGAGTTATTCCCTTACTTAAAAAGCTTTGCCAACGCCACCGTTACGGGCTCCGACCCTAAATCCTTCGCCTATAAAATTGGTGCCATCTTCCAGTACTTAGACAACAAGGTAGCTTCTGGCCATACCTTGCGTGAAGTATTGGATATTATCGATACGCTGAACTTCCAATCCAGTGATGAAATGTTTGAGTTGTCGTTGGTTTATGAAGGCTTATTGCAAAACATGGGCGATGCCGGTGGCTATGCGGGTGAATTTTACACCCCGCGCCCAGTAGTGCGTGCCATGATCAAGGCCATTGACCCACAAGCCGGGCAAACCATTTACGATGCAGCGGCTGGCTCATGCGGATTCTTGGTTGAAGCTTTTGAACACCTAAAAGCAAAAAAGAGTGCGCTTTCTACTGAGCAATGGGACTTTATCCAGCGCGATACCTTCTTTGGCTTTGAAAAAACCTCGCTGGCTTACGTGATGGGCATGATGAACATGATTCTGCATGGCATCGAGTCACCCAACCTATTCCGTGGTAATACCCTTACTCAGAATATCCGTGATATTCAGGAAAAAGACCGTTACGACATTATTCTGGCTAACCCACCGTTTGGCGGGAAAGAAAAAGATCAGATCCAACAGAACTTTCCTATTAAAGCGAATGCCACCGAGTTACTGTTTTTACAGCACTTTATGAAAACCCTGAAAAGTGGAGGCAAAGCAGCCATCGTAGTACCAGAAGGCGTACTTTTCCAAACCAACAGTGCGTTTAAACAAGTCAAACAGGAACTTCTGGAAAACTTTAACCTGCACACCATTTTAAGCCTGCCCGCTGGCGTATTTTTGCCGTACTCGGGCGTTAAAACTAATGTGCTGTTCTTTGAACGCAGCGGCGGTACCAGCGATGTTTGGTACTACGAATGCGAACCCGAGCAAAAACTCACCAAAAACAAACCCATCACCGACGAGCACTTAAAAGAGTTTGTTGAGCTGTATAACAGCCGCGAAACTACCGAACGTTCCTGGACAGTTTCAGCCAGCAAGCTAGCTGAAGACTATGACCTATCAGCCAAAAATCCAGCCAAACAAAAAGATGCCGAGCACTTAGCGCCCAGCGATATTCTCAAACAGATCCGCACCAAGGAAAAACTGGTATCTGGCCTGTTGGATGAAATTGAAGAGCTGTTGGCGGAGAAATAAGCATGGAGCAGGTTTTATACAAATTGCCGGATGGGTGGGAGTGGATGCAATTAGGTGAGGCTCTTGACGTGAGGGATGGCACCCACGACTCTCCTAAATATGTTGAAAGTGGCTTCCCACTGGTAACATCTAAAAATATTACAGGCAAAGGTTTGGATGTACAAAATGTTAAATACATTTCCAAAGAAGACTTTGATGCGATAAACAAAAGAAGCAAAGTCGATGTGGGGGATATTCTATTTGCCATGATCGGAACTATCGGATTTCCGACTGTAATTACCGATGAGCCAAATTACGCTATCAAAAATGTTGCCTTATTCAAGAAGCGACAAGATGACCAGAACATGGATTTCTTTAAGTATTTTCTTGAATCTCCCTACGCGATTGAAAGTATGCTCGCGCAAGCAAAGGGGGCCGCGCAAAAATTTGTTGGCCTAAAGGTGCTTCGTAGTTTCAACGTTCCCTTACCGCCAAAGGTAGAACAAAAACGCATCGTTGAAAAACTTGATGCACTGCTAACCCGCATCGATACCGCCATCGAGCATTTGCAGGAAAGCGTCACATTGGCTGATGCGTTGTATGCAAGCACGATAAACGAGCAAATGATGCAAGCAATTGAGTTGGCTGGTCTATCTACGGTCGAAAAGCATATTGAGCAGATCCAGACGGGGACAACACCGCCAACAAAGCAACCTGAATTTTACGAAAATGGTGACATTAATTGGTTTGCGCCTTCTGACTTTGGTGATCACGATATTCTGTTTGATTCCAATAAAAAACTCAGTCAAAAAGCATTTGATGCAGGCAAAGCTCGTAAGTTTGATGCTGGTACGATCATGCTCGTCGCCATTGGCGCGACCATCGGTAAGATCGGTTATTTAGAGCAAGATGCCAGTTCTAACCAGCAAATAACCGGTATGAAATTTAACAGTGCCATAATTCCGAGATATGCGTATTACTGGTTTCGGTTTATTAAACCAGAAATTCTGACAAACGCATCAACCGCGACATTGCCCATCATCAACCAGAAAGGTATTAAAGCACTTTCGTTTTGTGCGCCCAACAAACAGCTACAAGAAACAATTTGCCGAAAGATCGATGAAGTTTCGAATTTCAGAAACAAAGTAAAAGCTGAATTAAATGAAAAAGTAGAATTAATGCGTTCATTAAAAGCATCAATTCTCGATTCCGCCTTTAAAGGCGAGCTCTAAGGAGGGAGTATGGCATTCGATACCACAGTTTTTGAACAAAAGGAGTTCAGAGATGCAATCAATAAACTCGAAGAATTGCTCTCACACTCAAAAGCGGTTCTGTTAGGTGCAGGGGCGAGTGTTTGCGCTGGGCTTCCATTAACAAACCAGCTAACAGAAAGAGCACTAATAAGTGACAAGCTCTCCGACGATTCAAAGCAGATATTGATTGCCATACAAAACTCTTTTGCTGGCGCAAATCCAGCTTCGCACATAGAAGACTATCTAAGCGAGCTAGTCGATTGGCTTGCTATTACAGCTCGTCGAACAAATCGCAATGTAACCGCTAGCAGCGTATTGATTGGAGGTACTGAATATAGCAACGATCAGCTAATGCAAGCGATAAAAGAGATAAAACTCGCTATTTTTGACGTCATTAATGTTGAAGTAGATTCTGCTGTACATGAGCGTTTTGTTCAGGCATTACACCGACCAATACGACCAGGGAAAGAGAGTCTACCGAGCACCATTGATTATCTGGTGATGAACTACGACACGTTAATTGAAGACTCACTCGCACTATCACAATTGAGATATGCCGATGGTTTAGAAGGCGGTGTATCAGGATGGTGGAACCCTTTGACGTTTGAACAGAACAATCTTGATGCCCGAGTATTTAAGCTACATGGTTCCATCAATTGGGCTGAACATAGTTCTTCATCAACACCATTGCGTATTGCTCCGCATTTGAAGCGCAGCCAAGATCAAGCTGCGAAGATTATGATTTGGCCTGCATCGACTAAATACCGTGAAACTCAACTCGACCCCTACGCAAATTTAATGCACAGAGCAAGAGCTGTTTTAAACCCGCGAGATGGTAGCCAACGAGTTTTATTGATTGCAGGTTATAGTTTTGGCGATGCCCATATCAATCTAGAAATCGAACGTGGTTTAAGGGCTTCAAATGGCAATTTAACCGTGATTGCGTTTACGAGCGACCCTGTACCTAGTGGCGCGCTGAAAATTTGGTATGAAGACAGCTCAATCAACGAACAAGTACTTATTTTTGCCGATAAAGGTTTTTATCACGCCGACCACAAGGCAATCTCAACCAATAGCATTGAATGGTGGAAGTTTGAAAACCTAACCCAGATCCTTGAAGGAGGTATTTGATATGGATAATAAATACATAAAACCCATTGAGAACCTCTCTATCGGGAAAATTATTGAGGTGGATGGCTCGCGTATTATCGCCGAGATCGACCCTACTATTTCAGACTTATCCCGCGTATTTGCTGGTGAAAACTATCCAATTGGCCAATTTGGATCAATCATCAAAGTCCACTTTGGCCGCCGCTCTATCTATGGTTTAGTCAGCCGATTGCGTATGAAGGCTGACTACCAGCTAGAAAAGGGCTTGCCTGTCGCGTCCTCAGATGAGCGAATAATTGAAGCTGATTTGTTCGGTGAAGGGGAGTGGCGCAGGAAAGATGAAAATGAGTTTGCTCTTGAGTTTGAACGCGGTGTTGCTACTTATCCACTACCACAACAAACTATTTATCTGACACCCAAATCAGAACTTAGGTTTATTTACGGTGACGCCAAAGGTGCGGTTATTGAACTTGGTGAGCATGTTGGCTCTGGCGGTGCACCTTGTTACGCTGAGTTGAATGAATTACTAGGTAAGCACACTGCCATCCTTGGCTCCACCGGTGCCGGTAAATCAGGCACTGTAGCGGCAGTTATTCACAGTATTCTCGAACGTGGCCAGATAGCCAATCATGAACACTGGCACCCACAAATTATTATCCTTGACCCACATAATGAATATGGTAAGGCGTTTCCAGCACACCAACGTTTATCAACCGATGAAGGTTCGTTAAAACTACCGTATTGGTTACTCGACTTAGAAGAGTCGTTGAGCTTGTTTATCGGCAAGACCGAGTTTGCAGCAACATCACAATCAAACATTGTTAAGAATGCCCTAATTGCGGTTCGTGAGCAGGCGGCTGAGCAGCTTGGGCTTGATAAGAGCCAATTAACGGTTGATTCACCAGTCCCTTATGTTCTAGGTGATAGCAATGGGCTAGATCATTTCGGAAAAAAAGACGGTGAACTCTATACAGAAGGCTTAATCGGAGCAATTAACCAACAGAGACCTTCAGGTGCAGATAAAAAAGCTCACGAGGACTTTAGCAAAGTTATTCGGAAAATTGACTCATTGTTAAAAGACGGCCGACTCAAATTTATGATGGAAAGTTGGAATGGAACTGAAGATCCGTTACCTACAATCGTCAATCAGTTCTTAACGCAGCAAACCACAGTGCAGATTGTTGACTTGTCTGGTGTACCCAATGAAGTGGCAGGGGTAGCTAGCGCTGCAATAGCGAGAATCGTGTTTCAGCTTAAAGTCTGGCAAACCGAAGCTGAACGGCAAAATAGCCCTGTACTTTTGGTGTGCGAAGAGGCACACCGATACGTACCGAATCGTGGTGAAGCTCAGTATGAGGCAGCGCAGTCTGCAATTCGTCGAATTGCGAAGGAAGGCCGAAAATATGGCGTTGGTATGCTATTAGTTTCGCAAAGACCAAGTGAAGTTGAGGCAACGGTATTGTCGCAATGTAATTCATGGATTGTACTTCGAATAACCAATGATGCCGACCGCGAGCATGTTCGTAGTGTGTTACCTGATTCGATGTCTGGCTTAACCAAAATGCTTTCCGGTTTAAGGCGTCAGGAGGCCATATTTGTCGGTCAAGCAGCAACGTTGCCAACTAGAGTGATGATTCGCAGCTTATCTGACGACCAATTGCCTCGCTCAAATGATGTTAATTTCGATAAAGGTTGGCAGCAACAGGCGATGACAATCGAACAAATTGGTGATGTGGTTACGAAGTGGCGCTATCAGAGTAAGTGATTTATTGAGTACGAAGAATGACAACCTATAACGTCTATTGCGACGAAAGTCGCCATACATCAGACCCGTCTCAACACTATATTGTTATCGGTGCACTGCAATG
>CAKZQF010000162.1 GCA_937139475.1 uncultured Gammaproteobacteria bacterium
GATGATGTAATTATCCACAATTAGCGTGATACTTTTCGCTCGCCGGTATTGCCCTTTCAGTTGCTCCAACAGCGCAATAAACAAATCACTGGTCTTGCGCTCACCACCAACATAACTGATTTGTCCTGTCTGGCTGTGCAGTGCCCCCGCCAGATAGTGTTTCTTATTCTGGCCGGGTGTAGCTACCTTACGCTGTTTACCTTTAAAGCCCCAGTCGGCACCAATCTTCGGATTCAGGTGGATATCCACCTCATCCTGATAAAACACCGGATGGTCCACGCTGCAATTTTCAAGTGCCTCCCGCATGGCTGCTAACTTAGCTTCTTTATCTGGGTCTTGGATATACAGCGTCGGTGCCGCACGACGCCAGACGATGCCGACTTGTGGCAACCACCGCCTGAGAGTTGAGCTATGAATAACGATACGGTAAAGCTTATGCAGTAGCAGTGCGAATAATTCACTACTCCAACGCGACCGCTGATAACCCAGTGTCCTGGGTACATGGTTCACCAACAGTTTTAAAACACCGCAGATAAAGCCTTTGGGCTGACTTGGTGGTCGCCCAGCACCCTTGGTTTTAAGGCCATCTATACCTGCTGCTTCATACCAGGTTACCCACCGGTTTACTGATGAACGGCCTGCTTGCAAAACACGGGCTACTTGCGACTTGGTTTCACCTTTTAGCACCAATAACACCGCATTTGCCCGGCGGCACAGGTCTTTATCTCGGGTTTTATGTACAATTTTCTTCAAGCGGCGGGTTTCTGCGCCGTATAAAAATGCTATTTTGTTCATACTCAATGCGGTTGTTGATTGGTTATGTTTGGCGACTGATCTGATCGCGCAAACCGCATTGAGTTCCCTTCCTCGGGTGATCTACTATTTGGAACAGCTATTTAGGATGCCAGCCCATACCTTTCTAATTCATATGTAACATTTTTTCTGTCGTACTGGCATCAAGATAACCAGAACTGAGCAAACAATCTCAAAGGTTGTACAAAATAACACTAAAGTTTTTTCATTAAGTTTTATTGTTATGCTCTTGTGGTGGCTTTCGCCACCACTTTATTAGTTTTCAAGTTCCACCATATCTTTCGCTGCAATGTCACCAGACACTAGCTTTACAGTTGCGAAATGATCATTCACAATTTTAGTAATTTGTACCGTTCCTACCTTTTCGATAGTGTAGGGATCTTCACCTTCACTCAATACTATTCTTTCATGGAATCTAATAACACTGTATTTTTGCCCAACCTCTGCGCCATGCTTAGCACCAATACAGATTAGAGTTCGATTATCAGAACTTTCTACTACCTGACCTCTCACCATGTATTTATGATAAAAAGTGGTATTGGAACAACCCACTAAATATAAACCGAATGTAAGCAATAAAAGAGCTTTTATATAGGGTGTTTTCATCACTGTTACCTCATTTGACTAACTAATTATCTATACACTTTTTTATGAATTCATTTGTTTTTCCGGCCAGCCCCCGAAGGTGCTTGATGACAACTCCAAGGCTTATGAACAGAGTTATCTTTGATGTTCTGATCAACAAATTTATAGTAACTTTCTTTAGTATGTGTCCACCAATCATTATGAACATCTGCGCCATACTTACGGATTACCTCCTCAATCCCATCAAGGCTTACGTTTGCGGCATCATAGGCAAGGTGTATTTCACCTTCTTTGATGTTGTAACTAACTTCATCTATACCAAAAAGCTGATCTATTTCTTTTACTAACTCGTCACAGCTTTCTTCTGTGACATTGCTAAGCTTTAGATTTCGAACAACTAAATTCTGCTCTCTAACGCCAACTCTATGATCTAAATCGCTCATAATTTTTCTCCTAATGTTTGTGTGAATGCTGTTGATTGCTATCTTTAATTTCTTCCATTTTCCGGTTCATCTGCGGCATCATGTTCTCCATCATTTCTAAATGATGTTCAGCCATCTTGATTTGTTGATGCATTGGCATTTCTTCCATGTTTTTGTGCATGGATTGCATCATCTTCATCATTGAACGGTGATGTTCAACCATCATCTGCTGTTGCTTTTCAGGATCTTTTTCAGTTTTAATGGCATGGACTTCCTTTTTCATTTCCATCATCTTTTTGTGCATTTCTCCCATGTTCTCATGTGGTATTGCCATGCCTTGATGCATATCAGCTTTGTTCGCACCTTCATGTTTATGCTCATTGTTTTGGGCAAATGAGCTAGTGGTTATCAGTAGTGAACTAATAAATAAAATTGATTTAGTTAACGTTTTCATGATTTTTACCTTCTACACTTTTATTAAAATTTGGGATCCAACTTGGTGTCGATTCCATATACCTGTGGTACTCCGAACCAAACTCAGCAATCGCTTGTGCTTCTTCGCGTTTCGCTAGCTTGACGTAAACAACGACTAAGATCGGAAACATCGCAAGTGTTGGGATTGTCGGCCACTGCAATAAAAAGCCGAACATGATTAGAATGAAAGCTACATACTGTGGGTGGCGACACCTTGCATACCATCCAGTTGTAGCCAATTGATGATGTTTTTGCGCGTGATGCAATACATTCCATGCTGAAGACAACATAAAGAAACCTGCAACAATAAACACCATACTCACTATATGAAATGGGTCCCAATGGGCATCACCTTGAAATCCAAAGAAAGTATGTAATAAATGCCCATTCTCATGCGCAAAGAAATTTACTTCTGGATAGGTCTCCGTCAGCCACCCCGACAGAAAATAGATAGTTAAAGGAAAGCCATACATTTCAGTAAATAGGGCAACAATAAAGGCGGAGAACGCTCCTAGGCTTCGCCAATCAGTTGATGTTTTTGGTTTGACAAAACTAAAGGCAAAAAAGATAAAAATTGCTGAGTTCAGTATCACCATTGACCATAAGCCATAATCATATGTCTCATTCATCACTGTTCTCCTTTTTATGTGATTCCTTACGTCCTTCTTCTAAACCTTGTATGTAGCCGTCACGATAGGCAGCATTTTTATCCGTGAGTTCTTGAAAGCTCTCTTCCTTTTTCTCATCAGGCGCATGTGAATGATCGTGGCCATGTTTGCCATGACTGCCATGCATAAATACGTGCATCAACGGGCATAGCAATAAAATCAAATAAGGAAGAAATTGCAGTACATGCTGTCCATGTTCAAAGATTAAAAAATAGGTGGCTGCGGCAATAAGCACCAATGCAGCCCAACTCGTGGGTGTTGACCAAAATTTAGGGTGCTCATTTTTCATATTGGCCTCCTATTGACCTTAAATTTTCCGCTGAAGCTTCAGACTTAGAATTTATCCAGAAGAGATTATCCACAGGGGAGATACTAACTAGTCCTTCTCCTTCAACGTTGGTATACGCTGCATCAAGCAAAACTTTAGCAACATGTTCTGCATCATCAAAAGCAACATAAATTGTCATAACTATATGTGCTGATAAGTGATTTCTGTTGTAAGTATCAGCATATGCACCTCTGCCCGTTGCTTTATGAATGGTAAAGCCTTTATAGCCATGTGAAAGTAGTGCCTCTTCTACTCGTGTTAACACCATTTCATCGAAAATGGCGGTCACTTTTTTCATCCTCCTAAACAACCTTTAAGACACCGCGATACATTTGCATCTGACAATGAAACTCATGCTCTCCCGGTGATAAGTTCAATAAGGTAATTTGAGTAATTTCATTTAATTTAAGCTGCTCGCTTACCTCCAATGATGGAATAAGCATTGTTTCAGCGCAGGGTGATTGATCTTTGCGCATAAACTTCAGAGTGACAGGCTGACTAGC
>CAKZQF010000163.1 GCA_937139475.1 uncultured Gammaproteobacteria bacterium
AAAATCACCCACATTATTTTTGCTGTTTTATCCATCTATCCAAGCCTTTAGCGATTGAGACACCCACTAGCTAGTGTACACTAGTGGATAAACAAATTAACCCATGCTTGAAGGTAATAAGTTGTCGCAACCTCATAAACAAGGGTGGCTTGCTCATACTCGTCACTGCCATTCTCCGCACTTTAACCAGCGCCCAATCGGTTGTGATGTGTCGCTGCTGGTCATTCACAATATTAGCTTGCCGCCTGGAGTGTTTGGTGGCCCGTTTATTGATGATCTATTTAGTGGCTGCCTAGATTGCAGTTACGACCCTTTCTTTAATCAGTTGCAAGGCTTGGAAGTCTCAGCGCACTTTATGATTAATCGCCAAGGCGTTGTGACCCAATATGTATCCACCGAAGAAAGGGCATGGCATGCTGGCCTTTCAAGTTTTGACGGGCGTGAAAACTGTAATGACTTTTCAATTGGTATTGAATTAGAGGGAACGGATACAGCGTCTTATGCCGATGAGCAATATGCAGCGCTTATTACGTTAACTAAATCGCTGCGCCAGCAATACCCTTTAATTACGAAAGAGCGAATCACGGGACATAGTGATATTGCACCGGGACGTAAGACAGATCCTGGGGTAGCATTTGATTGGCCGCGATTTTTGGGCGCACTGAACTAGCAGTCATGATAGACTCATTATTATTTTTAAAACTATTAACTTAGAGAGAGCCAATGGCACTTTTAACATTGCTTTTAGCGTTGCTTATTGAGCGAACCAGTGAGCTGGGTGAAAAATGGCAGATTTATTATTGGATTGAATTGCTACATAAAAAAGTGGCTTCTTTTCTGGAGCAAACCAGTGCAAGCTTTTTTATTGTGATGGCTTTTTTGCCAGCGCTGTTAACTTACCTCAGTTTGTCAATCGTTAAAGGGGTGCTATTTGGGCTGCTTAGCGTCATTTTGTGGGTTTGTTTTATTCTATTGTGCATTTCCTGTGTTCGATACCGTGCGCTTTATAAAAAATATCTGCTCTCGATATGCCATAAGGATCCGCAAGCAAGCTACCATATTGCAGAGAAATTGCTTGATGTGGACTCGTTAAAGGTTAATGATGAACCGATGTTGGCAACGCGCGTGGGGCGCCAATTAACGTGGATTAATTACCGTTTTTATTGCGCTATTGTGCTAATGGTTATTATCGGCGGGCCTGTTGCTGCTGTCTTTTATGCGACATTAAGAACTCTGGATATCATGATGTTCAGGCAGGATGTTCTACCAATTAACGCCATTCGAAAGACGCTGTTTATCATTGATTGGTTGCCAGTTCGAATTGTTGGCTTTGCCTATGTTTTAGTCGGTAATTTTGCTCATGCTGTTCCTGTATGGATTAGTCTCTGCTCAAACTTAAAGTTAGCAACTTATGATGTCGTAAGTAAAGTGGCGATGGCGGCAGAGCAAATGTCAGAGCCAACTGAACAAGATGAAGTGTGCATCAGCCTGACCTGTCGCCTAGTGCAATTGGCAAAAAGAACACTTGGTTTATTAGTCGCGCTTGTTTCGTTATTAACCATTTTTGGCAT
Organism: uncultured Gammaproteobacteria bacterium; assembly: GCA_937139475.1. Classification (GTDB taxonomy): domain Bacteria; phylum Pseudomonadota; class Gammaproteobacteria; order Enterobacterales; family Psychrobiaceae; genus Psychrobium. The sequence goes on from CAKZQF010000163.1 coordinate 1,572, forward strand.
ACTGATGTAAACCTAAGATTATGAGCACCTGTTTAAATATCATTTTTAAACGGGTGTTTAATGGTCTTACCAATTAGTAATCCTTGTTCTTCATCTCGTTCAAAATTTATTCTCTATTTTTATTCCCCACGTTAAATCAAGTTACTCTGTGCTTTTGGTCCGATACGGTTACCAAAGCACAATATTGAGCTCATTTATTGATCTCGCTTTTGCTATGGGACTTAAGCAGTAGACAAATTCGTTCAAATTTGATAAATTCCCCTTTGTTGGTTAATTGGTAATACCAATTAAGAAAAGAGGGAAATAATGACCTATCGTAAAATCAGGCAGCCAAAACTATCCGATGCGATTGTTGATGCGCTTGAAACCATGATCTTGGAAGGAACACTGCGTCCTAGTGAAAAGCTGCCGTCTGAGCGAGATCTCGCCAAACAGTTTGAAGTGTCACGTCCATCGATCAGAGAAGCGATTCAGGCGTTAGAAGCGAAGGGATTGTTAACACGCAGACAAGGTGGTGGCACCTATGTACAAGATCAGCTATGGCAAAGCCTGAGCGATCCTGTGTTAGAGCTCATCGCCAACGATCCTGAGAGCCAATATGATTTGCTCGAATTTCGTCATGCGACGGAAGGAATGCTAGCTTTTTATGCGGCTATCCGTGGTACAAATACAGATTTCGAGCGTATTCGTCAATGTCAGTTAGTGATTGCCAGCGCGCAACAGGCAAACAACATTGATGAAGAAGCTGACGCAATTGTTGAGCTATATAAGGTAATTGCAGAAGCTTCACATAATGTAGCAATGCTGCATTTGGTGCTGAGCATGAGTGAGTTATTACGCCAAAATATCGCGCAAAACCTCGAATTACTTTACCGCCACGATCAGGCGGTTGAAAGTAGCAATAAACACCGAAGTGCACTAATTGACGCGATAGTATCGCGCGATTCAGAGCAAGCAAGAAATGCGTCAAACGCACACTTGGCTTACATCGAAGATGTACTGCTGTCAGTGCGCCAAGAAGATTCGCGAGTGCAACGGTCATTGCGAAGAATACAAAACAACGATCCTGCTTAATTGCGGGATTTATAATAATTAAGATGCGGCTAACAACAACCTAGTCGTATGGCTGAAAATATAAGGATAAAGACAATGTCACACATCAACTTTACCGATGTCGATCCTCAAGAAACACAAGAGTGGATTGACTCTCTTGAGGCAGTACTGCAAGAAGAAGGTCCTGAGCGTGCTCATTATTTGCTTGAGCAGTTAATCGATAAAGCACGTCGTAATGGGGCACATTTACCGTATAAAGCTGAAACAGCTTACGTAAATACTATTCCAGTAGGCCAAGAGCCACATATGCCTGGCGACCAACAAATTGAACGTAACATTCGTTCGATGATTCGTTGGAACGCACAAGCGATGGTACTACGTGCTTCAAAGAAAGATTTAGAGCTTGGTGGCCACATCTCAAGTTTTGCGTCTTCTGCGACATTGTATGATGTTGGCTTTAACCATTTCTTTAAAGCACCAAATGACAAAGATGGCGGCGATTTAGTTTATTTCCAAGGTCATATCTCTCCTGGTATCTACGCACGTTCATTCTTAGAAGGCCGCTTTAGCGAAGAGCAAATGGATAACTTCCGTCAAGAAGCTAACCCAGAAGTTGATGGACTTTCGTCATACCCGCACCCTAAATTAATGCCTGATTACTGGCAGTTCCCTACAGTATCTATGGGTCTTGGCCCAATTCAAGCGATTTACCAGGCGCGTTTCCTTAAATACCTAACTGACCGTGGCATCAAAGATTGTTCTGGCCAAACGGTATATTGTTTCATGGGTGATGGTGAGTGTGATGAGCCAGAATCACTAGGTGCTATCAGCCTTGCTGCTCGTGAAGGTCTAGACAACCTATGTTTTGTCATTAACTGTAACTTACAGCGTCTTGATGGTCCTGTACGTGGTAACGGCAAAATTATCCAAGAACTTGAAGGCGAATTCCGCGGCGCAGGCTGGGAAGTGATTAAAGTTGTTTGGGGTCGTTACTGGGATGCACTACTTGCCCGTGACACCAGTGGCAAGTTATTACAGTTAATGGAAGAAACCGTTGATGGTGAATACCAAAACTGTAAGCAAAAAGGCGGCGCTTACACGCGTGAGCACTTCTTTAACAAGTACCCAGAAACCGCTGAAATGGTTGCCAACATGAGTGATGACGACATTTGGCGTCTAAACCGTGGTGGTCATGATCCAGTTAAAGTTTACGCAGCTTATGCTAAAGCCAAAGCGACTAAAGGTCGTCCTACAGTCATTCTAGCTAAAACCGTTAAAGGTTACGGTATGGGTGATTCAGCTGAAGGCAAGAACATTGCTCACGGCGTGAAGAAAATGGACCTTGAGGTGCTTAAGCAGTTCCGTGATCGTTTCAACATTCCTGTATCTGATGAAGATTTACCAAATCTTCCATACTACCGTCCAAGCGAAGACAGCCCTGAAATGAAATACATGAAGGCACGTCGTGATGAGCTTGGCGGTGTAATGCCTAAGCGTCTGCCTAAGTTTAGCGGTAACTTAAATGTGCCTAGCTTGAACATTTTTGATGCTATCACTAAAGGCAGTGGCGAGCGTGAAATTTCAACAACCATGGTTATGGTTCGTTTGATGACTGCACTTGTTAAAGACCGTGAAATTGGTAAGCGTGTTGTGCCAATCGTTCCTGATGAAGCCCGTACTTTTGGTATGGAAGGAATGTTCCGTCAAATCGGTATTTACGCACATGAAGGCCAAAAATACGTTCCTCAAGATCGTGACCAAGTGGCTTACTACCGTGAAGACCAATCTGGTCAGGTACTACAAGAAGGTATTAATGAGCTAGGCGCTATGGGTTCTTGGGTTTCGGCTGCAACGTCATACTCAGTGAACGATTGTCCAATGATCCCATTCTACATCTACTACTCAATGTTTGGTTTCCAACGTATTGGTGACATGGCATGGGCAGCGGGTGATATGCAAGCACGTGGTTTCATGGTTGGTGGTACGTCAGGTCGTACAACACTAAACGGTGAAGGCCTACAGCATCAAGATGGTCACAGCCACATTCAAGCGGGCACTATTCCTAACTGTATCTCTTACGATCCAACTTACGGTTATGAGCTAGCGGTTATCGTTCAAAACGGTATTGAGCGTATGTACGGTGAAGCACAAGAAAATGTCTTCTACTACCTAACAACGCTAAATGAAAACTACAAGCAACCAGCAATGCCTGAAGGCGTTACTGAAGGCATTATCAACGGTATTTACAAATTTGATACTGTTGGCGCAGGTGCAAACACAGTTAAGTTACTTGGTTGTGGTTCTATCTTTGAACAAGTACGTCAAGCAGCAGATATTCTAGCGAGTGATTACGATGTAACGGCTGAACTATACAGCGTAACTTCATTCAATGAGCTAGGCCGTGATGGTCAAGCGGTTGAGCGTGAAAACATGCTAAACCCAACGGCTGCGCCTAAAGTGCCTTATATCACTAAAGTACTTGGTGAGAACGAAGATAACATCGTCATCGCTTCAACGGATCATATGAAGTCATTTGCTGAGCAAGTACGTGCTTACATCCCTGGCAGCTACAAAGTACTGGGTACTGATGGCTTTGGCCGCAGTGATAGCCGTGAAAACTTACGTTCACACTTTGAAGTTGATACTGCGCACGTTGTTGTTGCGACTCTGTCTGAGTTGGTTAAACGTGGCAAAGTTGAGCAATCTGTATTGCTATCAGCGATGGAACGTTTTGGCATTAACGGTGACAAAATCAACCCACTATACGCATAAGGAAAAAAACTATGTCTGACTTACAAGATATCTTAGTCCCTGATGTGGGTGGCGAAGAAGTAGAAATTATTGAAATCTGTGTTGCCGTTGGTGATGCAGTGGAAGAAGAAGCAGCAATTGTTACCGTTGAATCTGACAAAGCGTCAATGGACATTCCTGTGCCATTTTCGGGCACTATCACTGAACTAAGTGTTAGTGTTGGCGATAAAGTATCTGAAGGTTCACGCCTTGGTGCCATGACTGTTGCTGGCGCTGCGCCAGTTGAGTCTGCACCAGCTGCTGCACCAGTTGCTGCACCAGTGGAAGCTGCTCCTGTTGCAGCCCCAGCTGCGGCTAGCAGTGTTAGTGCTGTTCAAGAAGTACACGTGCCAGATATTGGTGAAGATGGTCAAGTTGATATCATCGAAGTACTAGTGAACGTTGGTGATGTCGTTGCCGCTGAAGATGGCCTGATTACGCTTGAAACAGATAAAGCGACCATGGACGTTCCAGCACCTTTTGCTGGTACCGTAACTGAAGTAAAAGTTAGCGTTGGCGATAAAGTGGGCGAAGGTTCATTAATCGTATTAATCGAAACGGCAAGTGAAGCTGCTGTTTCTGCACCGGCTGCTGCTGTTGAAGCACCTGCTGCGCCTGTTGCAGCTGCTCCGGCTGCCGCGCCTGCGCCAGTTGCTACTGGCCCGGCACTTGAAGAAGTGGCTGTGCCAGATATCGGCGAAGATGGCGAAGTTGATGTTATCGAGGTGCTGGTTAGCGTTGGTGATACTGTTGCAGAAGAAGATGGCCTAATCACGCTTGAAACTGACAAAGCAACCATGGACGTTCCTGCACCATTTGCTGGTGTTGTGAAAGAACTACGTATCGATGTTGGTGGCAAAGTGGCCACAGGTACAATCATCGCCGTGATTGAAACGGCCGGTGGTGTTGTTGAATCCGCTCCTGTTGCTGCACCTGCACCAGTAGCAGCGCCTGTTTCAGCGGCACCTGCTCCAACACCGCAAGCGCCTAAAGCGCCGCCTGTACCTGCGCACCCGTCACAAGGTAGCCCAGGTAAACGTACTAAAGCACACGCAACGCCGTCGGTTCGCCGACTAGCACGTGAATTTGGTGTCGACTTATCACTTGTTACAGGTACTGGTCGTAAAGGTCGTATCTTGCGTGAGGACGTGCAAGCGTTTGTTAAACATGAACTATCTCGTCCAAAAGCGACTGCCGCAACGGCAACAACTGGCGGTAACGGATTAAGCGTTGTTACAGCCAAGCCTGTTGATTTCAGCAAATTTGGTGAAATTGAAGAGCAACCACTATCACGCATTCAGAAAATCTCTGGTCCATTCTTGCATCGTAACTGGGTAACTATCCCACACGTGACGCACTTTGACGAAGCAGATATCACTGAACTTGAAGTGTTCCGTAAAGAGCAAAATGCATTAGCAGACAAGCAAAAGCTAGGTCTTAAGATCTCGCCACTTGTTTTCATTATGAAAGCTGCTGCAAAAGCATTGCAAGCGCACCCAACATTTAACGCGTCGTTAAGTGAAGACGGTGAAGCACTCATTCTTAAGAAATACGTTCACATCGGTATCGCGGTAGACACGCCAAATGGCCTGGTTGTTCCAGTGGTACGTGATGTTGACAAGAAAGGCATCCACGATTTATCTCGTGAGCTTGGTGAAATCTCTAAGAAAGCACGTGATGGCAAGCTAAAAGCGGCCGACATGCAAGGTGGTTGTTTTACTATCTCTAGTCTTGGCGGCATCGGTGGTACGGCATTTACACCAATCGTTAATGCACCAGAGGTAGCTATTTTAGGTGTGTCTAAATCTGAAATGAAACCTAAATGGAATGGTAGTGAGTTTGTGCCTAAATTGATGGTGCCACTATCAACATCATACGATCATCGTGTGATTGATGGAGCAGAAGCTGCACGCTTTAGTGCAACATTAGCTGGTGTATTGTCTGACATTCGCCGCCTAGTTTTGTAACGACTCCTTAACAATAAAAGCCGCATTCCAGCGGCTTTTTTATTGTTACGAATGGATTACAAATTAACGACATAAAAAACATCGTTTGTTGGGTAATTTCGCTATACATAATAAATTTAGCTGGTTAAAATTACGCTAACAAAAAAAGAACAATCAATCGTCTATTACACCGTGTAATAGTGAACTCATATCGAGGGTGAACATGAGCAACGAAATTAAAACTCAAGTTGTTGTATTAGGGGCTGGTCCTGGTGGTTATTCTGCAGCATTTCGCGCGGCAGATTTAGGCCTAGACGTAGTATTAGTAGAGAAGTACTCAACATTAGGCGGTGTTTGTCTAAATGTTGGTTGTATCCCTTCAAAAGCTCTACTTCACGTAGCAAAAGTAATTCAAGAAGCTAAGCACATCGACGCACACGGTGTTAGCTTTGGCGAGCCAACTATCGATCTAGATAAGATCCGTGGTTACAAAGAAGGCGTTGTTAACCAACTAACTGGCGGTCTTGGCGGTATGGCTAAGATGCGTAAAGTAAAAACAGTTGTTGGTACCGCTAAATTCACTAGCACCACAAGTCTTGTGGTTGAAGGTGAAGAGAACACTACAATTAACTTTGATAACGCAATCATTGCTTGTGGTTCACGCCCAATCGAATTGCCGTTTATTCCACATAGCGATCCACGCATTTGGAACTCAACTGATGCACTTAAACTTGACGAAGTGCCTAAGAAACTTCTAATCATGGGCGGTGGTATCATCGGTCTTGAAATGGGTACGGTATACGAGTCATTAGGTAGTGAAGTCGACGTTGTTGAAATGTTTGATCAACTAATCCCAGCAGCTGATGCTGACATGGTTAAGCTCTACACTAAAGCTAACAAGAAACGCTTTAACATGATGCTATCTACCAAGGTAACAGCAGTTGAAGCAAAAGATGACGGTATCTACGTATCTGTTGAAGGCAAGAAAGCGCCAGCAGAACCAATCCGTTACGATGCTGTATTAGTTGCTATCGGCCGTACACCAAACGGTAAAGAAATCGGTGCTGAAGGCGCTGGTATCGCAGTTGATGAGCGTGGTTTCATTAATGTTGACAAACAAATGCGCACTAACGTACCTAACATCTTCGCTATCGGTGATGTTGTTGGTCAACCAATGCTTGCACACAAAGCGGTACATGAAGCACATGTTGCAGCTGAAGTTATTTCTGGTCAGAAACACTTCTTCGACCCTAAAGTAATTCCTTCAATCGCTTACACTTTCCCTGAGGTTGCTTGGGTTGGTCTAACTGAGAAAGAAGCGAAAGAGCAAGGCATTAACTTTGAAGTTGCTAAGTTCCCATGGGCTGCAAGTGGCCGTGCAATCGCATCTGACGTATCAGACGGTATGACTAAGCTAATCTTTGATAAAGACACTGACCGTGTAATCGGTGGTGCATTAGTTGGTGAAAATGCTGGTGAACTACTGGGCGAAATCGGCCTGGCAATTGAAATGGGTTGTGATGCTGAAGATATCGGCCTAACAATTCACGCTCACCCAACGCTACACGAGTCAATCGGTATGGCGGCAGAAATCTACGAAGGTTCAATCACTGACCTTCCTAACCCAAAAGCGGTTAAGAAGAAAAAGTAGAACGAGAAGTAGAAGAATAAGATGTGATCATCACAGACGATCACCACTAAGGCAGCCAATTGGCTGCCTTTTTTTTGCCCTCATTATGCTTGTATTAAATATCAGTTTGGCAGCGACATTCGCCCATTGCTAACTTTTCCGCTAAGATAATCAGCACTTACGTTCTAACTTAATGTTTCGGAAATAAAATGAAAACAACAATCACTCGATTATCTGCAGCTACCTTATTACTCGGCTTATCCCAAGCAGCGTTTGCCGATGAGGTGTTAATTAAAGCTGGCCACTTAGTTGATGTAGCCAGTGGTAAAGTGGCGATGTCCCAATGGATTAAAGTCAATGATGGTGTGATTATCTCGGTATCGTCACAAAAGCCAGAGGTCAGCCAGGATACTAAGACGATTGATTTATCAGATAAATTTGTCATGCCGGGCTTAATGGATATGCATACTCACGTGGTACGCGGCTTATCAAAAAATTTCTATGATGGTTACTTTCAATCACCGCATCGTGCCGTGATTGGCGGTGTTGTAAACGCTGAGAAGACGTTGATGGCAGGCATTACAACGATTCGTAATGTGGGGGCTAGTGACTTCCAGGACGTTGCATTGCGTAATGCCATTAATGCTGGTGAAGTGCCTGGGCCGCGCATGGCAGTGTCTGGACCGGCACTGGGGATATCCGGAGGTCATTGTGATGCAAATAGCTTAAACCATAGTTTTAAGGAAAAGGCTGGCGGCATTGCTGATGGCCCTTGGGCGGTACGTCAAAAAATCCGTGAAAATGTAAAATACCAAGTGGATCTAATTAAATTCTGCGCCACTGGTGGCGTGTTTTCAAAGGGAACGAAAGTAGGGCAGCGCCAATACACCCTTGAAGAAATGAAAGCCATAGTCGATGAGGCGCATACCCATAACCGCACGGTGGCAGCGCATGCCCACGGTACCGAAGGCATTCAATATGCAATTAAAGCGGGCGTTGATTCGATTGAACATGCAAGTTTCTTAGACAAGCAGACGATCAAGTTGGCGAAAAAATACGGCACCGTGCTCTCTATGGATATTTACAATACTGAATATACGCTAGCAGAAGGGGCGAAAAATGGCGTGCCGCAGGAAAACATCGATAAAGAAAAGCAAGTCGGCACCAAACAGCGCCAGAGCTTCAAAATGGCGGTAAAAGCGGGCGTTAAAATGGTCATGGGAACGGATGCTGGTATTTACCCTCATGGGGATAATGCAAAGCAGCTTAGCCGCATGGTTAAGTTTGGTATGACGCCGTTGCAAGCAATACAAGCTGCAACCATAAACAGTGCCCAGCTACTTAATTGGCAGGATAAAGTTGGTCAACTTAAGCCCAAGTATTATGCCGATATTATTGCTGTAGACAGTAGTCCATTGGAAAATGTGGCAGTACTAGAAAATGTTAGTTTTGTAATGAAAGGGGGAGTTGTTTACAAAAACTAGCGATATCGGTATGCGTTGATTGACATGCATTCAACGCATACTAAGAATTCTTTACTTATTAAGCGCTTTCTTCTTCGCTTTCGTTGTTCTTATCCGCTTGATAAAGCCCAGGAATGATTCGGATTACTTGCACTTTATTGTTTTCAACCTTAACAACCTCCATCGGATAACCGGCGAGGCGAATACTGATCCCTTGAGTTGGAATATCCTGAAAGTGTTCTAACAATAAACCGTTAAGGGTCTTCGGACCGTCAATGGGGAAGTGCCAATTCATTTCACGGTTCATTTCACGAATGTTCATTGAGCCTTCAACAAGGTAGCTACCATCATCTTGTAGTTGAATTTCTTCGCTAACTGTTGGCTGAACATTGGTGGTGAACTCACCCACAATCTCCTCAAGAATATCTTCAAGGGTTACTAAGCCCTGAATATCGCCGTACTCGTCAACCACAAGACCAATACGTTCTTTGTTCTCTTGGAATTTTAATAGCTGAACATTAAGTGAGGTCGCTTCATGAATGAAGTAAAGCTCACGTACTGAACGGATCAAGTTCGACTTATCAAACTGTGCTTTTGAATGTAGGTGCATCAAATCACGTGCGTGAATAAACCCTACCGCGTCATCAATTTGGTCACGGTATAGTAAAATACGAGTATGTTGCAGATGACCCAGTTGCTTTTGAATATTTTTCCAATCGTCGTTGATATCGATGGCGCCAATTTCACTGCGCGGGATCATGATATCTTCAACGGTTACCTTCTCTAAATCAAGAATACTGGTGAGCATATCTTGGTGAGTTTTGGGGATCATGCCATTAGTTTCACCAACGATAGTTCGCAGTTCTTCACTGCTTAGTTGCTGCTGCGCTGCATCGCTGCTATTAACTCCCACTAAGCGTAACAAGCCGTTAGTGATAATGTTAATAAACCAAACAAATGGGTATAGCACTTTTAGCATGGGGAGCAGGATCATTGAGCTTGGAAAAGCGATACGTTCCGGGTGCAATGCGGCAATGGTTTTTGGCGTTACTTCGGCAAAGATTAAGATGACTAAAGTTAGTGCACCGGTGGCTACCGCGATACCCAAGTCCCCAAAGAGACGAATACCGATAACGGTAGCGATAGAAGATGCCAAAATATTAACGAGGTTATTACCAATGAGGATCAAGCCGATCAGTCGATCTGGACGTTGTAATAACTTATCTACACGTTTGGCGGCTTTATTATTGTTTTTTACCTGATGGCGTAAGCGATATCGATTTATCGACATCATCCCTGTTTCTGAACTCGAAAAATATGCTGATAAAAATACAAGTCCGAACAAGATCCCAAATAACGTTGGGGTGGATATACTGTCCAAGTAGGTTTGTCCTCTAAAAAGTTGGTATTCTGTTATACGGCGTTAGGGCCTAATGGTCAAGGTATAACATAGTAAGATATGGCCTAGATCATAACCAATTCGGTAACTAATCGACTACCGAAATAGGCAAGGGTCAGAATTACCGCGCCAATAATAGTGGCATGCACAGCGGTTTTTATTTTCACGCCCTGCTGATGATGACGCCAAATAAGTACGCTATACAGACACCAAGCAACAATAGAAAGTATGGTTTTATGAACTTTACCTTGTGCCAGCATATCTTCCAGAAAGAAAAAACCCGTCATTAGTGACAGTGTTAATAGCATTAACCCTGCGATCACCAATTGGAATAGCTGCTTTTCTACCGTTAACAAAGGCGGCAGGGGGGAGGCGGCTAAATTTAACTTTTTACTCTTGAGACGGTTGTTTATAAGGTTTAACTGAATTGCATAAAACGCTGCAATAACCAGGGTACTGTAGGCGCTTAATGCTAAACATATATGGATTAGCACTTCCGGGTGTGTTTCAAAATGAGTGATGTAAGTTGAGGGAACTAGCCATACCCCGAGTACTGACAAGAGTGAAAAACCATAGACAACGGGCAGTAAAGTAATAATCGCAAACTTACGAATTGCGATGGTCAGCATCGCAGCGATTAACCAACTGACGATAGAGGCAACGATGAGAATACTCATATTTTGACCGTCAGTGGCGAGAATTGTTGTGCTTAAAGAGATGGCATGAAAGCCAATACCTATGCTAGCTAAACCAAAAACTAGTTTTTCATTGAGTGCTACATGTTGAAAAAGCCCACGTAAAACAAGAGCTAAACTTATGCTATAAAAAACGGCAGCGCCAAATGAAGAAATATCAGTCCACATAGTATCTAATTAGTGCCTTAGGGCAGAGTCCTTTAAAAACGACATTATATCGTTATATTTAATTAACAACAGTGCTTTATATCAATAAATTATTGGGTATATACCCAAGCCACTTGAAGATGCTTGTTTCAGAGCTTGGGTAGGGGGCTAGTACAAGGCATGGTTCATAGTTAATGGTTATTCCCTAATTATGAATCATAACGCCGTAATAGCTTGCTACCCAAACTCCCGAAGGGCAACTCGATAAGCGACCAACTGCGTCGTTAAGAGATATTTATTTAGAGCAACTAAACGACATATCTCATGCCTAGCATTTGGCGCGCTTCTCGACTTGCTGAAATCATGCATACTCAGGTAGCTTGGGTATAGAAATGATAGAAAATAAACATTAAAATTGCCCAAATTATAAGCGCTCGAATTTTTCGGCACCTGGGACAATCGGCTACTGATTTTTTATTGTTTTGTTGCTTAAGCGCCATGGCAGTGTTTGCTAGAGTTAAAAGCTTGTACAAGTTAGACTAACAGCAAATCAAGTCAAAGGGTAGATAGACAAACATGGGTACAGGTGTTTTTTTGGATGTTGAAACAATGGGGGGAGATATCTCTCTTGCACCCATTTCTTCACTTTTTAATCAGTGGCAGCAATATCAACAAACCAGTTCAGCGCAAATTATTGAGCGTTGCCAGAGTGCAGATGTGGTTATCGTCAATAAAGTTGTTCTTGATGCATCGATATTAAGAAACTTACCACAATTAAAGCTCATTGCTGTTGCTGCAACAGGCATGAATAATATCGATCTGGATTGTGCCCATCAGTTGGGGATAAAGGTCGTCAACGTACAAGGTTATGCCGCCCCTGCTGTGGCTCAACACTGTTTTAACTTATTACTTCAACTGGCTGGGCGTTCACGTCAATACAGTCAATTTATCGCCAATGATGGTTGGCAAAAAAGTAGCTATTTTTGTAACCTCGATTACCCAATGATGGAGCTAAATGGCAAGATATTCGGTGTTGTTGGTTATGGTAGCCTTGGGCAGGCAGCGGCTAAAATTGCGCAGGCTTTTGGCATGAAAATACTCGTTGGCGAGCGGCCTAAGGCCAGCACTGTTCGCGAAGGGCGGGTAAGCTTCGAGCAATTACTAATGCAAAGTGATGTGCTAAGCCTACATTGTCCACTTAGTGAAGATAATGCTTTGATGATTGATAAAAGGGCTTTGGATAAAATGAAGCCTAGTGCGTTATTAATTAATACTTCCCGAGGTTGCTTAGTTGATGAGCCTGCATTGGTAGCGGCATTGTCGAATAACCAGATAGCAGGCGCCGCGCTTGATGTGCTGTCACAAGAACCGCCAGTTGATGGAAATGTGTTGCTGGATTATAAGCAGCCAAACTTAATTATCACGCCACATATTGCCTGGGCAACGGTGGAGGCGCGTACTCGCTGTGTTGCCATGTTGAGCGAAAATATCAAAGAGGTGTTTGTGTCATGAGTTTTTCGATTATTGATTTAGCCAACTGGAAACGCTTCGAGCACTTTAAATTCTACAGTGGTGCAACACAGCCCTGGTTTAATATTTGTGCCAATCTTGATGCAACCGTGCTCATGAATACCTGCAAAGAAAATAACTTGAGCTTCTTCCATGCCTATTTGTATTTAACGCAAGTGGCGATTAATCAGCATGAATCGTTTAAGTATCGAATCGTTGGCGATGAATTACGCGTTTATAACAACATTTCAATTAGCTGTACGGTTTTAAGCGATGATGAAACCATGCGTTTTTGTGATATGCCTTATGTCGAAGGGTTTAGCGCATTTACCACAGCCGTTAAAGCCGTTGAAGCGAAAGTCAAAGCGACGCCGTTTATTGCCTCACAATTTGTTGGGCAAGAAATGCTACATGATGTGATTCATATGTCAGTGATCCCATGGATAAACTTTACTAGCTTTAGCAATGCGCGCAATACTGAGCAAGTGGACAGCATTCCTAAAGTGATCTTTGGTAAGGCGAAACAAACGAGTGAAGGGCTGATGATGCCATTTTCAGTCGAAGTACATCATGGGGTGATGGATGGTCTGCATGTTGGACGTTTCTTTGAAACCATGCAGACATTGTTTGATCAGCCTAGCTGGTTGCTCGACTAACAGCATTATTCGGAGCCAATTTGAACAGTCGAAGGCTGGCCCGAAGGGTGAAATACAAGGATGTATTTCATAAAGAAAAGTAACTGGCATGCAATCAACAATTTGTGAATTTTAAGAAAACGTTAATTTTCATGTCAAACTTGTCCTGTCGCTAATATTGCAAGTAAGAATTGTTAGCTGACTGACATTCCTACCTGCGCTCCCTTTTTTTAATGCATCCAAGCCAGAATACCAACTCACACAAGCCGCCAAGGACAAAAAATATAATTGCCCCTGTGGTACTGCCCGCCAAGTAAAATGTGAGGGCTGCGCATATTAAAAGACAAAGGATGAGGTAGTTTTTTATTTTACTCATTAGCTTGCTTTTGGGCTTTTGCGGCAAGTAAGGTTTCTCTTTGTTCATAGCTAGGGATACTTACCCAAAGAATGATATAAAGCACGACGCCAAAGCCAAAGAAGAAAAATAGCAAAAATAAAAATTGCAGCTTCCCTCGACTTAGACCGTAGTAGTCCGCTAAGCCAGAAAGGCTTCCGCTAATTAAACCATGCTTTGCACGGGTTAGTACTTTTAGAGATGAGTCCATTTATACACCTTAGAGTTTTTATTATAATTAAGCAAAAAATAAACCATAATTAAAGTTTCGATAAATCAAGTGATTATGTTTATTTAAGTCAATCTAATTAAGCATAAATGCTATTATTTGGCGAAAAATTGTTTATTCACTCCAAACCGCAAGCTCATTGCCGCTAGGCTCAGTAAAGTGAAAACGCCTGCCTCCAGGGAAAGAGAAAATGTCTTTCACTATTATCCCGCCAGCATCTAAGACGTCCTGTCGTGTGCTTTCCAGCGTATCGCTAAATAGTACAACTAATGGACTGCCTTTTGCTGTGTCAGCGGCTAGCGGTGCCTGATAAAAGCCTCCAGCGATACCGCTATTGGCAAAGGCGCTATATTCAGGCCCATAATCGGTAAACTGCCAGTTGAATACCTTGATAAAGAAGGTTTTGGTTGCACTTAGGTCTTTAGCCGCAAACTCAATATAATTAATGTGGTGATGAGCGCTCATGATTAATCCTTACAATCTGGTTCGAAAAATAGCCACAGCACCTGAGGGAACTGCGCTTTAAAGGCTGTCTCTGTTTGATTTATCGCGTCGACTTGCTCTTGACCTGATAAGCCGCTGGGCATTTGTGCTTTTATTGCTACCATCACATCGTTGCCAAGTTGCAAGGTAAGCAGGTTATAGACATTAGCCACCTGTGGTTGCTGGTCTAAGAACGCTCGCATTTCCTTATCGACTAACGGGTCAACGCCTTGGCCGACAATTAAGTCTTTCACTTCACGGGCAACAAGAATAGCGATAATAATCAGTAATATGCCGATGACAATAGAGCCAATGGCATCATACACTGGATTACCCGTTATCATTGTCATGCCAATGGCGCATAGCGCAAATACCAAGCCTGCTTGCGCCGCGATATCTTCACCAAACACGACCACTAGTTCGCTTTGGCGAGATTGTCTAAACCATTGCCATAATGAACGATCGCCGCGGGATTTATTAATTTCGACGATACAGCCCCACAGTGAGCCCCCCTCGGCTAATATTGCAAAGACAAGCACTCCAACTGCAATCCATGGACTTGATAATGGCTCGTCACTGCCAAGCTTATGCCAGCCTTCATAAATAGAAAACATACCGCCAACACTAAACAGCATAATCGCGACAATAAATGACCAAAAGTAGATTTCCTTACCGTGGCCCAGTGGGTGCTCCATCGACGGTGGTTTTTTCGCTTTCTTTAGTCCAAGCAGTAGTAGTCCTTGATTTGAGCAGTCGGCAACCGAGTGAACTGCTTCTGCCATCATTGAGCCTGAGCCAGTGTAGATAGCAGCGAAAAATTTTGCGATGGCAATAGCGCCGTTGGCAACTAGCGCGTAGAGAATACTTTTGACAGAGTTAGATTGTGAAGCCATGTTAATTCCATTTTGAACAGGTTTGAGTTAAATGTAACCTATTTTCAATGGATTGCAATTTATACCAATTCGCATCGAGATATACCCACTCAGCGGGAATTGAAATAGCTTTAGGCAAGGCAGATGAATGCAGGATTAGTTATTCTATTTCAAATTTATCTAACGCAGTATAAAGCTATTTCAAACCCGCCAAAGCCGAGCCGCTCTGAGTGGGTATACTTCTAGGTGGAATGGTATTACTAAGGGCTAAATAAAGTCACCAGCAGGATGAAAAATAGAATAAAACTGACACTTTGCCAAAACCTAACGGGGTCCCGCTCAATTAGTGGGCGCTTCGCAGGACTAGCCAGTAGTGTATTTTGTGGCGAATTTAAATCACTAATAAATTCTGAATAATGCTGATAGCGATTAGCAGGATCTGGTGCTAGCGCTTTTGCTAATACGACATCGAGCCAGTCTGGTAAATCTTTGCGGTAAGTCTTAATAGGACGGTATCGCCACTGGCCAAAATCTTTAGGTGCTTTATCACTGTGCAGGATTTCTTTATAGGGTAGATGATTGGCCAGTAATTGATAAATAAGCACTGCCACAGAGTATAAATCGGACACGCTGGTATTCGCTTGACCATAAAAGCGCTCCGGCGCGCTATAGGTCAATGTGCCCAGAGGTAGCTCAGTGGCTTGATTCATTGAACCTACTTCACAGCTGCCCAAATCTATTAGGGTAATGCGCCCGTGAGAGTCAATCATGAAATTATCTGGTTTGATGTCGCCATGAGTCACATCACCGCGCTGCAGAGCGCGCAGCGATTTAACGACTTGGCTCGCTATATCACGCACTTCACCAAGAGGTGGCGTTGGATTAGCACTATTCCATTGTGACAGTGTTTGCCCCGTTACGTGCTGGCAAATGTGATAGAGAAATTTACTGGGCTGTTGCTGCGCCGTTATTTTCATCACCGCAGGGTGATTTATCTTATCGCCTATCCAGCCTTCTTTAACAAAGGCATCGAGATAATCGTCATCGTCGGTGAAGTTCACTGATGGGGTTTTTATCACCACCAATTTATCTTGCTGTTGGTCTTTGGCAAGATAGATATGCGAGCGGGTGCTCTGGTCAATGGTTTCTAGTATTTCAAAATGATCAAGCTTGGCGCCAACTGGTAAGGCTGGTGGAATAACCTGTTGCTTGCGAGTAAACAGCAATTGGTTAAACGCCTGCTTGGGAAGTTGTTCTACCCTGACTAATAGACAGGTGAGATTATCTTGTGAGCCTTGGCTGGCCGCTAATTCAACAATGTATTGTGCCGCAAGTTCCAAATCTGCATGCTCAGCCAAAATACTTTTAATTTGTTTCGCGCTAATGTGTTGATAAACGCCATCACAGCTGAGCATGATAAAATCGTCAATATCTAGTTCTGTGCTGCTGACATCGATTTCAATATTTTCGCTTGCACCCAACGCACGGTTTAATATGCCTGCAGGGGTCGCATGTTCTTTGGTTAACACTTGATGGCCATGTTGATTTATTTTTACCACCTGACAATCACCGATATGAAATATATCCGCACGGTCTTCACGGAAAATAACACTAGAGAATGTCGTTAACCATTGTTCATGTTCTCCTTGGTCGGTATTAACTAATTGACGGGTGTAAAGCCAATTATTTAAAGATGAAATTACGGTGGTAGCAGACTTTGCTACTGACCAGGTATCAGGAGTCGCTAGGTATTCTTCAATGAAATGACAAACACTCATTTGACTGGCTTTAGCAGCGCAGTTGGCGCTAGATACGCCATCAGCAATCACCGCAATATGTCCTTTGAGCTCAAGCTCACTACCTTGAGTGACTTTAAGCGCGAAGGCATCTTGGTTTTCGGTTTTAGCTCCTTTAGTGGAGTGACCGCCAAAGGTGATTTTGAGGTTATCGGTGTTTGGTTTCATCGTTTTCCATCGGTATATTTACTTCTATTACGCTTGAGTCAAATTTAACATTAGATTTGATGCGCAATTCAGATTCATCATTTAAATTAAGGCTCCAGCGCGTGCACACCAGTTACTTTTCTTTGCTTCGCCAAAGAAAAGTAACCAAAAGAAAGGCGACCCGTTAATTTATCGCTTACCTTAAATGATAAATTGCCTATTCAATACCGTATTTGATCCGCATCCCTGCGGCAAATACTAAAAAATCATCCCTGATTTTTTCATTGGACAATTTTTAATTTAAGGCGATAAATGACGGGGGAACTGGGATACGCTTTAAATTTGTAAAAACTTTGTTACTTGATCTTAATTAGCCTTAAAAAGCATGTTAAAAGGGTATATTAAACCAGAAACATCGAATCGACTCCTTCTTCGGAGGCGTAACCCATCCCCCCGTCTTAAATTGCCGTAAAAATTAATCTAGTAGGGCAATAAATCAGGGATGATTTATTAGCTTTTTGTGCATGGATGCACGTTAAAAGCGTGCCTGTTAAGCTAGATTTGTTTTTTCGATAAGCAATTTATTCACGGGTCGCCTTTCTTTGGGTACTTTCTTTGGCGAAGCAAAGAAAGTACCTGGGGCGCATATGGAAATGTTTGATGAGCAGCATTAGCTAAACAGCGCTCCAAACTTGATCCCGCTCTCAATTAGATTGATACAACCTAATCAACCTTAATCAACTCCACCGTTCCATCCGGTAACACTTCTGCCATCGCTCCTTTAGGTTCACTCATTAAAAATAACATGAGTAAACCGACAAAGGCACTTACTGCGATAACCCAGAAAAATGCTGAGTAACTAACAAAAGATAGCACGGTTAAATAACATACCGCACCAACATTACCATAAGCACCTGTCATGCCAGCGATTTGGCCGGTTAGGCGGCGCTTTATTAATGGTACGGCTGCAAAAACAGCACCTTCACCAGCTTGCACAAAGAACGAACAGCTCATTGCGGCTGCAACAGCTAATACTAGTGGCCAATCACCACTAATGCTTGCCATAACGGCGTAACCTAGGCTAAGTCCTGTTGTTAATATCATCAGGGTCTTTTTGCGTCCGTACTTATCGCTAATCCAGCCGCCAAGTGGGCGAGAAAGCAAGTTCATAAAGGCATAGCTAGAGGCCAGCAGACCAGCATAAATCATATCCAGGCCAAAGGTTTCGGCAAAAAACAGTGGTAGCATTGAAACAACGGCCAGCTCACTGCCAAAAGTGGCAAAGTACAGGACATTAAGCACAGCTACTTGCTTAAATTCATATTGATGAATTGGCTCAACAGGCGTGGTGAAAATAGATTTATTAACCTGATAAGCAGCATATACTTCATAAATGAATAGCGCCGCAAGGCCGATATAAATCAACACACTGGCATTCTCTGAAACTAAGCTAACGCCCGCAGGAGAGAGCTTCCAGTTGAGCAGTGCAAGTGCACCAAACAGTGGTACTTTCATTAATATCAGTAGATAAAAATCACCAACACTGGTTACTTCCATTGCTTTTGAGCTTTTAGGCTTAAAGTAAGTTGCGCCCGCTGGTGTATCGCGCACACCAAAGTAAAAGATAAATGAGTAAACAAAACAGATAATACCTGTGATACCTACCGCATAACGCCAGCCATCATCTCCGCCAAATATTACCGCCAGTATTGGCAGTATCATTGCCGCTGCCGCTGAGCCGAAATTACCCCAGCCGCCGTAGATGCCTTCGGCAGTACCTAGTTGATTTGCCGGAAACCATTCACTGACTAAACGAATACCGATAACAAAGCCTGCACCAATAAAGCCTAGTAGAAAGCGTGCTAACGCCAATTGTTCGAATGAATCAGCCATGGCGAACATCGCACATGGAATAGAACAAATAAGCAATAATAAGCTATAGGTTTTGCGCGGACCGTATTGGTCGGTGACCATGCCGATGATAATACGTGCCGGAATAGTCAGCGCAACATTCAAAATAAGCAGCGTTTTTATTTGCGCGCTATCAAGCCCTAATTCATTGGCGATCATGCCCAATAGTGGCGCATGGTTAAACCAAACAAAAAAGCTAATGAAAAATGCAACCCAGCTAAAATGAAGGATTTTCATCTTAGGTGAGAGAGAAAATAAGTTAAATGAACTACTCATATTATGCCTCTCTTAGTTGCACTAATTCGCCTGTCAGTCGTACCTGATAGGTTGTTATACTCATGCTGTCATCTTGCTCACATTGCCCCGTTGTCAGGCAAAATTGCTGCTTAAGCAATGGCGAAGCAACAAAGTGATTATTGTCTGTCTCGGTTACTAAGCCGCGAGATAAAATGTTAGCGCGAGAGAAAGGGTCAAAATTGCTGACCGCTTTAACCTGATTACTACTGCTCGACTTTAAGTGAAATATAGCCACTTGCTCACCATTTAAATCAGCGCATACGCCACTGTTTGGTGGAATATCGCTAAGTGCACAAATGTCTACCCAGTTATTTTCGCTATGTTGTTGTGTTGTCATAATGCTTACTCTCTAAAGTTTAAATTTCGGTGGCTAGATCATATTTGTCACTTGGCGCGATCTGTCCGCGCACATCGGTGAAAATGACATTGTCATCTAGCTTGTCACTATTAATGAAGTGACTGAAACGCTTGAGTTTTTGTGGATCGTTAATCGTGGTTTTCCACTCACACTGATAGGTATCTACCAGGTGTTCCATTTGACTTAATAACTCATCGTTAATGTTTAATTTGTCTTGGATGACGACTTCTTTTAGATAATCAAGGCCGCCTTCAAGGTTTTCCATCCAAACTGATGTACGTTGCAGGCGATCTGCTGTGCGAATATAGAACATCAAGATAATGTCGATGTAGCGGACTAGGGTTTTGTCGTCAATGTCACTGGCAAAAAGCTCGGCATGGCGAGGACGCATGCCACCGTTGCCGCCAACATAAAGGTTCCAGCCGTTGTCGGTTGCAATAACACCAAAGTCTTTACTTTGTGCCTCAGCACATTCACGGGCACAACCTGATACCGCCATTTTTACTTTATGAGGCGAGCGCACACCGCGATAACGCTTTTCGATATCGATTGCCATGGTGGTACTGTCTTGAACACCATAACGACACCATGTACTACCGACACATGATTTTACTGTACGTAATGATTTTCCGTAGGCATGACCGGTTTCTAAACCAGCGTCCACTAGCTTTTTCCATATGGCTGGCAGTTCGTTTAGCTGCGCACCAAATAAATCGATACGTTGACCACCAGTTATTTTGGTATATAGGTTGTACTCTTTGGCAATCTCACCAATGAGGATTAAATGGTCTGGCGTGATTTCACCGCCGGGGACACGCGGTACAATTGAGTAGGTGCCATCTTTTTGCATGTTGCCCAGAAAGTTGTCGTTGGTGTCTTGCAGGCCAACCAAGTCCTTGTCTAACACATGATCATTCCACAGCGAGGCAAACATTGACGCTGCTGCTGGCTTACATAGCTCACAGCCGTCACCTGTACCACATTCGGCAAGTAGCTGATCAAAGTTACGGATTTCCTTAACTCGAATAATGTCAAACAGCTCGCTACGTGAGTAGCTAAAGTGACGACAAATACTGTTATCAACGCTAACACCCAGCTTAGTTAGCTCACTGTTCATGACTTGAGTAACTAGTGGTACACAACCACCACACCCCGTTCCTGCGCTAGTGCAAGATTTGATAGCGCCAATATCGGTAGCGCCATCGGCAACCGCGTCACAAATGCTCTGCTTGGTTACGTCATAACAAGAACAAATTTGTGCTGCTGGTGGCAGTGCATCAACACCACCGCCAACGGCACCAGCTTCACCATCCATTTCTGGCAGTAATAAGTATTCTGGTGGATGGGTTAACTCAATCTTGTTTAAAGCAAGTTGTAACCATTGACCGTAGTCGCTGCTGTCGCCGACCAACACCGCGCCCAGTAACACTTTGCCATCTTCACTTATTACTATTTTCTTGTAGAGGCCGCTTGCCGAATCGACAAAGCTATAGCTTTGACTATTTGGTGTATTGCCATGTGCATCGCCAATACTGGCGACTTCAACCCCTAGCAATTTAAGTTTTGTACTCATATCGCTGCCGCTAAAGACTTTATCACCATCAGTTAGATGGCTAACGGCTGCTTTAGCCATGGTGTAACCCGGTGCAACCAAGCCATAAATTTTGTTGTCCCACAGGGCACACTCACCAATGGCATAGATATCTTCATCGCTGGTTAAACATTGATCGTTGATCGCAATACCGCCGCGCTCACCTAGCGTGATATCACTTTCTCTTGCTAGCGTATCTTGAGGGCGAATACCTGCCGAGAAGATAATGGTATCTGTTTCAAGGTGTGAACCATCGGCAAAATTCATCCGATAACGACAGCTCTCGCCCTTAACGATTTCTTTGGTATTTTTCTCACAATGTACTGCTACCCCAAGATCTTCAATTTTACGTTGCAGCAGATCGCCGCCATCTTGATCTAACTGTACTGCCATCAGGCGCGGTGCAAATTCAACAACATGCGTTTGAAGACCAAGCTGCTTAATCGCATTTGCCGCTTCAAGACCAAGCAAGCCACCGCCGATCACAACACCAACTTTAGAGCTCTTAGCCGATTGAGCTATTTGGTCTAAATCCTCAAGCGTACGATAGACATGGATATGTGGCTGATCTTTCCCTGGTACTGGTGGTACAAATGGGAATGAACCGGTAGCAAGAACGAGCTTGTCATAACTTACTTTTTTACCTGATGCCGTGATTACTTCTTTATTAGTGCGGTCAAGTGAAGTGACTTGCTCGTTAATATGATACTCAACACCTTGGGCATCGTAAGCATCTGGGGTTGCTAGCGCTAAATCATCTGCGCTATTTCCCGTGTAGTAGCTAGTTAACATCACGCGGTCGTAAGCTAATCGTGACTCTTCACTGAAGGTAACGATTTGGAAATCATCCCCATGATTTGTTGCTAATTGATCGATGAAATGATGTCCCACCATACCGTTACCAACGACAACTATTTTTTGCTTGCTCATATTTTTCACCCAGTTAAATTTTATAAACGGGATATCGCAAGGTTGATACCAATATTAATTATTTTATTGTTTTATTGAGTTAACTAACTGATTTTTAATTGTTTATTTGTTTTTTATGGAGGTGGGTAAAGAAAGGTTGTGACCCGTTTAATAATCTTGCTTGCACAAACTTAACTCAACAATTGCACTTTATGCGTGCACAGGCAATGTCGATTATTACTATTATTTTTGTTCATTTTTTTTGGCTAGTCGATAAGCGTCAACAATGCATATCTGCCATAAGATAAGCAATCCCCAGGTCACTACAGTTAGGGTGTGTTTACTAAAATTATCTGGCTGCTCTAATATCGTCTGAGTAATGGTGGTGACATCAACCGCTATTTCCTTATGCACAATTTGGTCGGCAACTACTTGGGCTTTTTGCATGATGTTGCTAATGATAACGCTAGCGCCAGCGCCAAAGCTCACAATAAATAAGATAGCCATTTTGTAATGCTTTAAAAAAATATGCCCTGCGCCGGGGAATGCAAAAATAGATAGCATGATGGCTTTTTTTACTTTGGGGGACACTGCATTGCTCTTGTAATTATTTGGGGAGTAAAGAGTAACTGGCTTAGTGCACTATTAGCAATCAAATCTCGCACTTATATTGTGCACTAACTAATAGCTAGCAACGAGATAGTCCCCATTATTATAAAAATATTGTATTAAATCAGTGTGTTGTCTGGTTTTGTTTTGTTGGCGCAACTGTTGCTTTTAACTCATTAGTTAGTTTTTATGGGTACAAAGCGATGAATGACAGTCTAAATGCAGTGGCTAATAACGAGCTGTTAGAAAATAAGGTGAAATCAACTTGCCCCTATTGCGGCGTTGGTTGCGGTGTTGAAGTGAGCCGCACTACCACGGGGTTTGCTGTTAATGGCGACAAGTATCACCCAGCAAACTTCGGTAAGTTATGTATTAAGGGCAAGAACTTAGGCGCCACGCTTAATAATGACAATCGCCTAAGCTCGCCGACAATCAATGGTGAGTCGCAATCATGGCCTCGTGCGCTTGATTATGTTGCCAGTGAATTCAATCGTACTATTGAAAAATACGGTAAAGAATCAGTTGCGTTTTATGTATCAGGGCAATTACTTACCGAAGATTACTATGTTGCCAATAAGCTAATGAAAGGTTTTATTGGCAGTGGCAATATCGACACGAATTCACGTTTATGTATGTCCTCTGCAGTGGCTGCTCACAAACAAGTCTTTGGAGAAGATATTGTTCCGCTAAGTTATTCCGATATCACGGACAGTGACGTCATTGTGCTTGCAGGATCTAATTTGGCGTGGTGCCACCCGGTTATTTATCAGCGTATTCGCGAAGAAAAAGCACGTCGTCCTTCACTGAAAATTATTGTGATCGACCCTCGCGCAACGGCCTCGTTAGAATTAGCTGATTTGCATCTGCCAATAAAGTCGGGAGGGGATTTAATTCTATTTAATGGCCTGCTCGATTTCATGGCAACGAAGCAGCAACTGGACTTGTCACTACCGGGGATTGAAAAAGCAATTGAGGCGGCGAAAGAGTCGCGCGAACTATTATCTGATATTGGTTTAGATGACGAGCTTATCGCGCAGTTTTTTAATCTGTTTAGCGCTAGCGACAAAGTTGTGACGTTGTTTTCGCAAGGCATCAATCAATCTTCCCAAGGTACCAAGCAAGTTAGTGCAATACTTAACTGCCATGTTGCCAGTGGAAAAATTGGTAAACGCGGTTGCGGCCCATTTTCTATTACGGGGCAGCCTAACGCAATGGGCGGCAGGGAAGTGGGGGCATTAGCCAATACATTAGCCTCACATATTGAATTTGAAGATACCCAACTGCTAACGCCGCTTGCCCAGTTTTGGCAAACGGACAATTTAGCCACAAAGCCCGGACTAAAGGCAGTTGAACTGTTTGACGCGATTAAACAGGGAAAAATTAAAGCGGTGTGGATCATGGCGACCAATCCAATGGTTAGCTTGCCGGATCATGATGCAACGCGCCAAGCACTAGAGGCATGCCCATTGGTTGTAGTTAGTGACTGCGTCGCCAGTAATGATACGCTTAACTATGCCAATGTCATTCTCCCTGCCCAAGGATGGGGTGAGAAAAGTGGCACCGTGACCAACTCTGAACGTCGCATCTCTAGGCAACGTTCATTTTTAGACCCTTTTGGGCAAGCAAAAGCAGATTGGTGGATAATCTGTGAAATAGCAAAACGCATGGGCTTTGCTAAACAGTTTAGCTACGACAGTCCCAGTGATATTTTTAAAGAGCATGCGCTATTATCTGGCCTGAATAATAATGGCACACGTGGCTTTGATATCTCGCAATTCGCTCACATTAGTGATGCACAATACCAGGAGTGGTTGCCTGTGCAATGGCCACAACCTAGTGGTGAGTCAAGAAGGCTCAATGATCAATTATTCTTTGCCAATGAACAATATTACCATGCCAACAAACGACCAGTTATCGGTGTGAACTCTCATCAAGATACCCCTCGTGATAAGCATTTATTTGTCTTAAACACAGGGCGCAACCGTGACCAATGGCACACCCAGACTCGCAGCGGCAAGGTCTCAAAGCTGACTAATCATCAGCCAGAGCCGGTGGTTGAAATAAACCAGCAAGATGGTGAAAAGCTTGGGATTACTGATGGTGGATTGGCGCAGCTAACCGCTGGACAAAAAGGATCGCAGCAACAACTGATTGCGAGAGTGAAACTCAGTAACAAGCAACTTAATGGCAGCGTATTCATGCCAATCCATTGGTCAGATAGTAATAGCAACCAAGGTTGCGTTAGTAAGCTGGTGGCACCATTGTTTGACCCCACATCAGGGCAGCCTGCATTTAAGCAAAGTGCGGTAGGGATTAGTTCTTGGTCAGCCAAAAGTAATGGCATGCTGGTGGTCAAAGAGCCAATCGAATTGGACCTGTGCACCTATCAGGTAGAACAACGCATTACGGGAGGCTATTGTTATTACTTAGCCAGTGAACTAACGCCGCAAGAACTGCAGCAATATTTAGTTGAGTTTGTTGGTGATAAGTATGATGAAACAATGAGTGCCAGTGACCCTAAGGGACAGTATTTCAGGCAGCAATTTTTAACCAAGGGCCAATTGGCTGCAGGTATATTTGTCGCTGAAACCAAAGATGACTTACCTCAAGGCTGGATCAGTAACTTTTTCCAGATGGATAGCGATGCCGAGAGTAAACGTAGTTTGTTAAGTAACGATGTTAGTGCGCTACAGCAACAGAAAACCTTTTGTCAGTGTCTAAACATTGCGGTGGGAGATATCAATGAAGCAATAAATAGCGGAGAGCTAGATATTGATAAAATCCGTGCCCAGACTGGCGCGGGTAATGGTTGTGGTAGCTGCATCAGCGACATTGCACTGTTACTTGCCGATCGAGAATCGAGAATCGATCAAGGAAAAGCCAGCGAACTTTGGTATGATGCGACTAAGTAATCGTAAATTAGAGTATTGAAATGGCTAGCAATATAGTAGAAAAAGCATTTGAATTAATAGATCAAATTAACTTAAATGATCCCAACAGTGAAACCGTTGATGGTAAAGCGCAACCTAAAGAATGGCTATACGGCCTTCGCATGAGCGAGTGCTTAGATCAGTTTATGCCAGATGCCAGTGACGCATTAAAAATAGCGGCGCGTGCACAACATATTAAGCGCTGGAGTGTACCGCGCAGTGATTACCCAATGGGTCGTGAAGGTTATAATAACTGGCGTCGAGGCTTAGGTGTACTGCATGCTGAAGAAGCGATGAAAGTAGCGCAGCAAGTAGGCTGCGGTGAAGAAGATATCACAGCCATTGGACGTATGCTGCGTAAAGAAAAGCTTAAACGTGACCCACAAGTTCAAGCGCTGGAAGATGTTATTTGTCTCGTATTTTTAACATTCTACTTCACGGACTTTGCCGCTAAACATAGCGAAGAAAAGATCGTACGAATCGTGCAAAAGACATGGGCGAAAATGTCTGAAAAAGGCCACGAAGCGGCACTTAAACTTCCTTTTACTGATGCACAAAAAGTGTTGCTGGGTAAAGCATTGGGTTAAGCTCATTTTGTGATTTTAATCTGAATTGGAACAAGCGTTGAAGTGACTAAGAGGCTGTTGTGATGGCATTAAGTTATTACCACAGCCTCATGGAAACTATCCATCTATATCAATCACCTGAAAATTCAGAGTATCTCAGCGCGCTATATAGTACAGGAAAGACAAAGGAGGCGAGATGAATCTTAATCAAGTGACTTTACCTGTTAAGGATATGGAGCAAGCCACTGCGTTTTATCTAAAACTAGGTTTTACCCAGATTGTCGATACGCCTCACTATGCTCGTTTTGAATGTCCTCAGGGGAGCGCTACTTTTTCACTGGTACTCGACAGTGGTGATTTTTCAAATGGCGCTGTGATCTATTTTGAGCATGAGAAACTAGATAAGTGGGTAAGCGATTTAAAATCGATTGGGATTAAGTTTTCTCAAGAGCCAACTGACCAAAGCTACCTGTGGCGGGAGGCAATATTATACGACCCCTCCGGTAATAAAATTAAACTGTATTGGGCTGGTGAAAATCGGCTTAATCCACCATGGCGAGTGAATAAGCATGCCTAATAAGATAATTACATTTCAGCCAGCTAATGAATTGGCTAATGCTGCCAAGTTAACGCTTGCCAATATGAGCTCATATTATGACAAATATTTAGTTGAGTGGGATGCTGGTCAAATAGAAAAAATGACCAGGGATTTTATTAACTTGGAAATAGTCTCTAGCGGTGAAGTTGTTGGCATTCTCCGGTTATCTTTTGAACATGATGAATGCCATATTCGAGACTTACAAGTTAACGAGAGTTGCCAGAGCAAAGGTATTGGTACTCAGGCGTTAGACCAGGCGCAAAAGCTGGCGGCACAGTCAAATGCTCGGTTACTAAAGTTGAAGGTATTTAAAATTAGCCCTGCGGTGAATCTTTATAAAAGGTATGGGTTTAAAGTCAGTAATGACGATGATCGTTTTTATTACATGGAATACCTTATACCAATCAGATGAAGTTTATTCCCACTCAGAGTAACTCAGGGCATTCAGTTTGAGGCGCGATGATTTAGGAATGGTTATTCCCTTTCAAATTATCGCAACAACAAAATGATTGTCCTGAGTTCCTCCCCTAGGGCGGGTTTGAAATGACTTTATACTGCGTTAGATGAACTTGAAATAGAATAACTAATCCATCATTCATCTGCCTTGTCTAAAGCCATTTTAACTCCCGCTGAGTGGGAAATTACTTTATCTGATTGGTATTATCAATTGATAGACTCAATCCCAATCGTTGTCAGTTAAAAAAAGACCAGTCAGCTTCACTGACTGGTCTTTTATTTTGTATCGCTCGCTGGTGGCTTTTTATTCTAGAATCAATATCGCTCTAAAATCATTAACGTTGGTCCGTGTTGGACCTGTCATGATTAAGCCATCGAGCTGCTCAAAGAAACCGTAGCCGTCGTTGTTGGCAAGATAAGCAACAGGGTCTAAGCCCTTCGCTTTTGCTTGCTCAAACATCTGTGGTGTTAAGATACAACCAGCGTTGTCTTCTGAACCATCAATGCCATCGGTATCAGCGGCGAGCGCATAAATATGCTCATTGCCTTGCAAAGTTTCGGTAAGGCTGAGTAAGAATTCAGCGTTACGGCCACCGCGACCATTGCCTTTCACTGTTACCGTAGTCTCACCGCCAGACAGAATAATGCAAGGTGGTTTTATCGGTTGGCCCGTATCAGTAATTTGCAGGGCGATAGCGCCATGCATTTTAGCAATTTCGCGAGATTCCCCTTCAATTTTGTCACCAAATACCAACGGCGTTAAACCTAGCGCACGTACTTGCGCCTCAGCGGCATCAAGCGAGTGTTTTGGTGTCGCAATCATGGTGAACTTGTTATTAGCAAGAGCGGGATCACCATCTTTTAGTGTTTCAGACTCAGGAGAGTTTAACCAAGCCAAGACATTTTCAGCCACTGCGATGTTGTAATGGCTAATAATATCCAGCGCTTGTTGCGAAGTGGTTGGATCGCTTACTGTTGGTCCTGATGCAATAACAGTTGCTTCATCACCCGGTACATCTGAAATAGCATAGGTGTGTACTGGAGCAGGATAACAAGCTTTGGCTAAGCGGCCACCTTTAATTGCTGATAGGTGCTTACGAACACAGTTCATCTCACTGATCGACGCGCCAGATTTAAGCAAGGCTTTATTAATCGCCTGCTTGTCACTTAAGCTAATGCCCGGTGCAGGCAAAGATAACAGCGATGAACCGCCACCGGAGATTAGACAAATCACGGTATCTTCGCTGGTTAGGTCGCTAACAAGCTCAAAAATACGTTTAGCAACAGCTTCACCAGCATCATCTGGCACAGGATGCGCTGCTTCAACCACTTCGATATGCTTGGTTTCTTCACCATGACCATAGCGGGTTACCACAAGCCCTGATAACGGCCCTTGCCAATGAGCTTCTAGCGCCGCCGCCATCGAGGCCGCCGCTTTACCAGCACCAATAACAACAGCGCGTCCACTGGTATCTTCAGGTAAATATTGCGCTAAGATTTCACGAGGGTGAGCAGCATTAACGGCCGTGTCGAATAAATCCAGCAATAGTTTTTGAGGGTTTTCTATCATTGAGCGCCTCCGATTAGACGATTTAATCACTTTATCATGCGTTTTGAGATTAGCGTCAAAATAACAAAACAAATTGATGCGCGGCTATTCCCGTGGTTTATCGCCTTGAGTTAGAAATTGGCCGATGAAAAAATCAGGGATGATTTTTTAGTATTTGTCGCAGGGATGCGGATCAAATACGGTATTGAATAGACAATTTATTACTCAAGATAAGCGATAAATGTGCGGGTCGCCTTTCTTTGGTTACTTTCTTTGTAAACCTCGTCCTGAGGTTTATCGCTACGCGACCAGCTAAAGCTGTCCTAGAATGTTCCCTACATTCTAGTGGCGAAGCACAAATTGGTCAGGAACCAATTTGGACAGCCAACGGCTGGTCCGCAGGATGAAATACACGGATGTATTTCACAATAAAAGTAACTGGTGTGCATACGCACAATTCGCTTCAAACACATATACTTTGAAGCACATCATAAAATAACGCAGCCGTTATAATTATGTGCTTGATACGCATGAAAGCAGTAATCTCTAATTTATCGTTGGTAGCAATAGCACCTCAAAGTTAATGAGATGCTAATTTTAACTAACGAACAAGAAACTACTCACCAATAGTATGATTAGCCATAATCTCAATTGACTTAACCAAAGCAGAATGATCACTACCCGCACCACCGTGTGCACTAACCGTGTTAAACAACTCTTGAGCTGTTGCTGTGTTTGGCAGACTCATGTTTAACTCGCGTGCTGAAGATAGTGCAAGGTTTAAATCTTTCTGATGTAGTGCAATCTTAAAGCCTGGATCGAAAGTACGTTTGATCATACGCTCGCCGTGTACTTCAAGAATCTTAGAAGCAGCAAAACCGCCCATTAATGCTTCGCGAACTTTTGCTGGGTTGGCACCTGCTTTAGACGCAAATACTAGCGCTTCGCTTACCGCCTCAATGTTAAGTGCAACAATGATTTGGTTAGCTACTTTACAAGTTTGACCGTCGCCGTTTCCGCCTACTAGCGTGATGTTTTTACCCATTAGTTCAAACAATGGCTTAGCGCGATCAAAACCGCCTTCAGTTGCACCGACCATGATAGTTAGACTTGCCGCTTTTGCGCCAACTTCACCACCAGAGACTGGTGCATCAACAAACTCACAACCTAGTTCGTTAATACGTGCCGCAATGTCTTTCGTTGCCATTGGTGAAATCGAGCTCATGTCGATTACCATTTTTCCAGCGCTTAAGCCTTGTGCAACACCGTCTTCGCCGAATAATACTTCTTCAACGTGTGGCGTATCAGGAACCATGGTAATGATGATGTCGCTGTTTTGCGCCACTTCTTTTGGATTAGCAACTGATTTGCCGCCAGCGCTTAAAAGTTCGCTGGGAACTGCTTTGTAGTGGCTAGAAAAGAATACTTCGTGGCCGCCATTAATTAGATGCTGTGCCATTGGTTGGCCCATGATGCCTGTACCGATAAATCCGATTTTCATAATAATTTCTCCAATCTTTTAACTTCCTCGCCATGCTTGATGGCGAGGAGTAACAATATTTAAATAACGTTGTGTAGCTTTAACCAGCTCAAGCCTTCGCCTGTCGTGGTTTTAGGTTTATATTCACAACCAACCCAGCCTTTGTAGTCAATTTCATCTAAGAATTTGAACAGGTAATGATAGTTAATTTCACCAGTCCCCGGCTCATTACGGCCTGGGTTATCTGCTAGCTGTACGTGAGCGATTTTTGCAAGATTTGCTTTAATCGTTGGAGCTAGGTCACCTTCCATAATTTGCATGTGGTAGATATCGTATTGGTAGAACAAGTTGCTGCTGCCAACTAAATCGATAATTTCCATCGTTTGTTTCGTGTTGTTGAGGAAGAACCCTGGAATATCACGGGTGTTAATCGCTTCGATCAAACACTTGATACCCGCTTTCTCAAGACGCGGCGCCGCGTACTTAAGGTTTTCAATAAAGGTTAATTGTGCTTCTTCTTCGCTAACGCCTTGAGGGACAACGCCTGCAAGCACGTTACATTGTAGACAGCCAAGGATTTGAGCGTATTCAATCGCTAAATCGACACCTTGACGGAATTCTTCGACACGATCTGGGTGGCAAGCAATACCACGCTCACCAGCGTCCCAATCACCAGCAGGTAGGTTAAACAGTACTTGAGTTAACCCATTTGCTGTTAAGCGTTGCTTGATTTCTTTGGCATCAAAGTCGTAAGGAAATAGGTATTCCACGCCAATGAAACCAGCTTTTGCTGCTGCTTCAAAGCGGTCTAAAAAGTCCACTTCGTTAAATAGCATTGATAAGTTTGCATTTAATTTAGGCATAATAATGTCTCTTTTTGTTTCTATTTGGCTCGATATAAAATTCTTCATTCTCGCAGCTAGTTGGTGCAGATTTAAGAAGAAAGCGCGCAGCTTATAAGCATAAGTGAGCACTTTCGACGTAAAAGCTGTGATAAATAGCAAGAAGATGAATAATTGCTCTTAATCTAACATTGAGATAGCTGTTGGTGCATCTAGGCCTTTTTCAGCGAGTTCTTCAAATTCGTTTATGTTGTCAATTTCTGTACCCATTGAGATGTTTGTAACACGCTCAAGGATGATTTCAACAACAACGGGTACACTGTGCTCAGCCATTAACGCTTTAGCTTGCTCGAATGCTGGACCAACTTCTTCTGGGGTACGTACTCGGATTGCTTTACACCCTAGACCTTCAACAACTGCTACGTGATCTACACCGTATTCGCCCGTTTCAGGTGAGTTGATGTTTTCAAATGCTAGTTGTACACAGTAGTCCATGTCAAAGCCGCGCTGTGCTTGACGGATTAGGCCAAGGTAAGCGTTATTAACTACAACATGGATGTATGGCACTTTAAATTGTGCACCTACAGCCAGTTCTTCAATCATAAACTGGAAGTCGTAATCACCAGATAATGCAACAACATCACGCTTAGGATCTGCAACTGCTACACCTAATGCTGCCGGAGCTGTCCAACCTAGAGGGCCTGCTTGGCCACAGTTGATCCAGTGACGTGGTTTGTACACGTGTAAGAACTGTGCGCCGGCGATTTGCGATAGACCGATAGTGGTTACATAACAAGTCTCTTTGCCAAACGCTTTGTTCATTTCCTGGTAAACGCGCTGAGGCTTCATTGGCACGTTATCGAAGTTTGTCTTACGCTGCATTGTTTGCTTACGTTCCTGACACTCTGCTGCCCATGCGCTGCGATCTGCTAATTTACCAGCTGCTTTCCATTCTTTAGCCAACGTAACTAATTGCTCTAGTGCTGCACCGGCATCTGAAGTGATACCGAAATCAGGGGTAAATACACGACCGATTTGTGTTGGCTCAATATCGATATGAACGAATGTACGATCTTTAGTGTAAACATCAACGCTGCCTGTGTGGCGGTTTGCCCAGCGGTTACCGATACCCATAACAAAGCTAGACTCTAACATTGTTGCGTTACCGTAACGGTGAGAAGTCTGAAGGCCTACCATGCCTGCCATGAGTGGATGATCATCAGCAATTGTGCCCCAGCCCATTAGTGTTGGGATTACTGGAACGCCAGTAAGCTCAGCAAACTCTACTAATAGGTCGCTTGCGTCAGCGTTTAAAATACCACCGCCGGCAACGATTAACGGCTTCTCTTGCTCGTTAAGCATTGTCATTGCTTTTTCGATTTGTGCAGCTGAAGCCGTTGGCTTGTATGCGCTTAAGCTTTGGTAAGTTTCTGGATCAAACTCGATTTCAGCCATTTGTACATTAATCGGCAAATCGATTAATACAGGACCTGGACGACCAGAGCGCATTAGATGGAAAGCTTTTTGGAAAACACCTGGTACTAGACCTGGCTCTAAAACAGTTGTACACCATTTGGTTACTGGCTCAACGATGGATGAGATATCTACTGCCTGGAAATCTTCTTTATGTAGACGGTCTGTTGGCGCTTGACCTGTAATACATAAAATTGGAATTGAATCGGCAGATGCAGAGTAAAGACCTGTCACCATGTCAGTACCAGCAGGGCCAGATGTACCAATACACACACCGATGTTACCAGCTTCTGTACGGGTGTAACCTTCAGCCATGTGAGAAGCACCTTCAACGTGGCGTGCTAGTACATGCTTGATGCTACCGTTTTTCTTTAGGGCAGAATACATTGGGTTGATGGCGGCACCTGGCACACCAAATGTTTGTGAAACCCCTTCAAGCTCCATGATTTTAACTGCAGCATCTATCGCTCTCATCTTTGCCATGTCGTTGACCTCTTTTAATAGTGTAATTTGAATATTTTGTCTGTGTTGCCTCAGATCGTTTTACTTAACATTTAGAAAAATTGTTATTGACCTGTTAACTAATATTGATACTATAAAATTCTTGTCATGTGTGTCAACTTTTTATGGGAATCGATTTCATAATGTGGAAATGGCTGAATTTTGCTTAATTTACATGTTGTTAAGTTTGTATTCTTTTAATGTTTTACCAATTTTAAGAATTTAATTTTATTTTTTGTCGCTTATCTAGCGAGATTTAGACGCCTTTATTAGCATTTGACCAACAGTTTTAATTTATGAGGATAGAAAAATGAGTACACAACTAAACTTAGAAAGTGCGAAAAAAATCATCGAGGGTGCGTTGATCATGGGGGCCGAAATTGGGACGCCGCCTTTGACAGTCGCTGTGCTTGATGTCGGTGGACACCTTAAAGCGTTCGAGCGTCAGGATGATGCCAGTATCATGCGAATTGATATTGCTATTGCTAAAGCGTGGGGGGCTATAGGTATGGGTATGAGCTCAAGAACCTTGGGAGATGTTGCTAGTGAGCGGCCTGCATTTATGTCTGCATTAACCACCATGGCCCACGGAAACCTAGTGCCAGTGGCGGGTGGCGTACTAATTCGCAACGATGAAAACCAAATCGTTGGCGCGGTTGGCATTACTGGAGATACCTCAGATGTCGATGAGAAATGTGCTATTGCAGGTATTGAGTCAGCACGTTTTTGTGTGGCTAATTAATAATTAACTGTGCGTTTTATAGCCAAGAATGTCGAGTCACCATTCTTGGCTATAAGATATTAAAAAAAATATTCCCTTCTTTTTCGTACGCTTTTTAAACACCCTTAAACTCAATCTGAGCCTTTTCTTCAGCCTAAATTACCATGTTAAATTTAGGGTCTTTAGTTTACAAAATATTAACATTTCTTTCTTGTCACTATAGACAGGTTAAATTTTACCCTCTATATTTCCCTATAGTTGACATTTGTGACAACTATCACACTCTTTAAACAGAGCCTATCAAATAAAAGTAATAAAACGTTGCAAGTTCTGTTTGGGATATAAGAAAAATAAGAGGTATAAGATGAGTAATACAGAGAGAAAAAGCGATCTCCTCTATGGACTAGATGATCGCCCGGAACCGGTTAAAGCGCTGTTCGCAGCATTTCAACATATCCTAGCCAGCTTTGTTGGTATTACCACCCCCGCGTTAATTATTGGTGGTGTATTAGGATTAGGTAGTGAACTACCTTATTTAATTTCAATGGCATTGTTTGTCTCAGGTGTCGGTACATTCATTCAGGCTAGACGAGTTGGGCCAATTGGTTCTGGCTTGTTATGTGTGCAGGGAACCAGTTTTGCGTTTTTAAGTGCGGTGCTTGCAGCGGGCTTTATCGTTAAAAACCGTGGCGGCGGCCCTGAAGATATCCTCGCGATGATCTTCGGTGTGTGTTTCTTTGCAGCGTTTGTTGAGATTTTCTTATCTCGTATTATTCACAAATTACAAAATGTAATCACTCCTGTGGTTACTGGTATTGTTATAACCACCATCGGTTTATCGCTCATTAAAGTGGGCATGACGGATATTGCGGGGGGCTACGGTAACCCTGATATTGGTGCGTTAAAGTATTTGGCTGTTGGTGCAATCACGTTAGCGACGATTATTTTGATTAACCGCTCTAGCAATCAAGTATTGCGCTTATCCGGTATTATGATTGGTATGGTGGTTGGCTACATCACGGCGACATTCATGGGCATGGTTAACTTTGATGTTGCTGATGTGGCGATTATCGCGGTGCCAATTCCATTTAAATACGGTATCGATTTTGATTTAGCAGCATTTATCCCTGTCGCCATTATTTCAGTCGTTACGGCAATTGAAACAACAGGCGATTTAACTGCTAACTCAATGATCTCTAAGCAACCAGTTCAAGGTCCGCTTTATATTCAGCGTATTAAAGGCGGCGTACTAGGTGATGGTGTTAACTCTTGTTTAGCGGCTACTTTCGGCAGTTTCCCAATGTCGACCTTTAGTCAAAACAATGGTGTTATACAGCTAACAGGGGTGGCAAGTCGCTACGTAGCATTCTACATCGCAGGTTTATTTATCCTATTGGGCTTATTCCCAATTATTGGTGCGGTAATGCAAACCTTGCCTAAGCCAGTACTTGGCGGCGCGACGCTCGTGATGTTTGGTACTGTTGCATCTGCGGGTATCCGTATCTTGGCAACGGCTGAGCTGGATCGTCGAGACCTATTAATCATGGCGGTTTCATTTGGTCTAGGTTTAGGTGTGGTAGCGGTTCCTGAAGTAACTAACTTCTTCCCACCACTAGCTAAGAGTATCTTTAGTTCGTCTGTAACAGTTGCTGGTTTGTCAGCAATATTAATGAGCTTGATTATCCCTGGTGGTAAAAAAGTAGATACGAGTGAGCCGCAAACAGAGCCAACAGCTCAACAAGCGACTTAATCTAAAAAGCTACTATTTGACACGGAGGAT